>NZ_JBYSZR010000002.1:29972-341730 GCF_058787375.1 Stenotrophomonas sp. FW305-3-2-15-E-LB1 | reverse complement strand
TTCGACCCAGCCATGTTGAAAGTGGGTCAAGCCTGCTTCCAGCAGGCTTGACCACGAACATAGGATCTCGGCTCTACAGGGCTTGGACAGCCACCGTACCACCGCCGGGCATGGCCCGGCGCTACCGATAGGCGGCAGTAGATCCACGCCACGCGTGGATGCCGTCCGCCCGTCATGGGGATCCGGCTACACCATCCCGCCATTGGCGCGCAGCACCTGGCCGTTGATCCATCCGCCATCAGCGCCAGCCAGGAACGCCACCGCGCCTGCGATGTCTTCCGGCGTACCCAGTCGCTCGAGCGGATTCATCTTCGCGAGGCGATCAATCAGCTCCGGCGACTTGCCATCCAGGAACAGATCGGTGGCGGTCGGGCCCGGTGCCACCGCATTGACCGTGATGCCACGCCCGCGCAGCTCTTTGCTGAGGATCGCACCGAGCGTCTCCACCGCTGCCTTGCTGGCCGCATAGACGCTGTAGTTCTCCAGCTTGATGCCGACCACGCTGGTGGACAGGGTGACGATGCGGCCGCCGTCGCGGACCCGTCGCGCGCTTTCGCGCAGGACGTTGAACGCGCCCTTCAGGTTGATGCCCATCACCCGCTCAAACAGTGCGTCGTCGCTGTCGGCCAGGGCGGCCAGCTGCAGGACGCCGGCACTGTTGACCACCACGTCGACGCCACCGAAGCGCGCCTCGATGGCATCGAACAGCTGGCGGACGGCCTGCGGGTCGGCGACGTCGGCCTGCAGTGCGATGGCCTGGCCCCCGGCGGCGGTCAGTTCGGCCGCCAGCGCCTCAGCGTCATCGCGGCGCCCGGCGTAGTTGATGGCCACGGCATGGCCATCGGCAGCCAGGCGACGCGAGATGGCCGCGCCGATACCGCGCGAGCCACCGGTGACCAGGGCGACGGAAGGGGAGGAGGCAACGGTCATGTTCGGTTCCAGCAGGACACGCCCGATCGGCGCAGGGTCATCTTCGCGCAGTCGCGTGTCCGGATAATCTGGCATGATCCGCCAACATCATCCGGCAGGCCGAACAATGGATCGCTTCACCGCCATGCGTGCCTTCGTCCGCATCGTCGAGCGCCGCAGCTTCACCCGCGCGTCTGAAGACCTGGGCCTGCCGCGGGCCACGGTGACCGATGCGATCAAGGCGCTGGAACAGCGCCTGGGCGTGCGCCTGCTGCACCGGACCACGCGGTTGGTGGTGCCGACCCTGGAAGGCGAGGCGTTCTACGGCCGCTGCCTGCGCCTGATCGCCGACATGGACGATGCCGAGGCCGCCTTCCGTGACGTGCCGCCACGCGGCCCGCTGCGCATCGAGGTACACGGCACGCTGGGCCGCCACCTGTTGTTTCCGCACCTGCCGGACTTCCTGCAGCGCTACCCGGAGATTGAACTGGATGTCAGCGAAGGCGACCGCTACGTGGACCTGCTGCGGGAAGGCGTGGACGCGGCGCTGCGGGTCGGCAGCCTGGCCGACAGCGATCTGGCCGCGCGAAGGCTGGCCTTGCTGCGCGAAGTCACGGTGGCCTCGCCTGGCTACCTGCAGGCCCGCGGCGTGCCGGGCAGCATCGATGCCCTGCAGGACGGCCACGAAATGGTCGGCTATCGATCCAGCGCCACCGGGCAGCTGATTCCGCTGGAATTCCAGCTCGCTGGGCAGGTCCGCTACCTGCCGCTGCCGGCACGGGTGCGCGTTTCCGGCGCGGATGCGTTTCTTGGCGCAGCGCTGGCGGGGCTGGGCATCATCCAGGCGCCTCGCTACCGCATGGACCCGTACATTGCGCGCGGGCAGCTGGTCGAGCTGCTGCCGGAGGCGCCGCCCACGCCCAGTCCGCTCAGCGTGGTCTACCCGCGCAACCGCACGCCTTCTCCCCGCCTGCGGGTGTTCATCGACTGGGTGGCCGGGGTATTCGACCAGGACGGGTAGTGCCGGCCGCTGGCCGGCACCTCTGCCACGCGGGCGCAACGCAGTTGCCGGCCAGCGGCCGGCACTACCTGGCAGCACTGGCCAGCGCCTGGCTCAGACGGCCATCGCAGGAGCGTGCGCCGTGAAGTGCGGCAGCACATGCTCGGCGATCTCATGGAAGGTTTCGGCCAAGGGCCGTTCGTTGCGCCGGAACTGCAGCCCGATGTGGTCCACGCCGGCGGCTTGCATGGCCTGCAGTTCGGCCAGCAGGGCGTTGCGGCCGCCGCGCAGGCCGAAGCGCCAGCGTTGCAACGGCGCGTCCGCCTGGGCCAGCAGGTCCAGGTGGATGAAGCTGGCATAGGGCTTGTCACCCGCGACCGCACGCCACGCCGCCACACGCTGCGCATGGTCCTGCGGCGTGCCGGGGTAGGCCAGGCAACCGTCCATGTGCTGGCCGATCCACGCCGGCTGCTGCTGGGCCAGGCCGGCCACCAACAGCGGCAGCGCCGGCCCGCCCGCGGGCAGCACGTCCAACCCCTGCGGCAGGTGCGCGGCGCCGCCCTCGCGCAGCAGCGCGACCTGGTCGCGGAAGCGGCTGCCCCGGGTGTCGAAGTCACGACCGAACAGCGGGTACTCCACGGGCCGGTCGCCGCTGGCCACGCCCAGCAGCAGGCGGTCACCGCTGAGCTGCTGCACGCTGCGCGCCGACTTCAGGGTCAGCAGCGGCTCGCGGATCGGCAGGACCACCGCGCCGGTACCCAGCAGGATTTTGTCGGTGATGCCGGCCAGGTAGCCCAGGTAGGTGAACACCTCGAACACCTGCGCGGCATCGCCGAAGGCAGGGTCGTACACAGGCACGTCGCGCACCCACAGCGCGCGGAAGCCGAGGCGGTCGGCCAGCCGCGCGAGTTCGGCATGCCGCTGCAGGTCGGGTTCGCCGGGCAGGCGCCGCGCGGCGCGGCGCGCCTGTTCGCCCAGCGGCGTCCAGTCATTGTCCAGGGGGGCTTCGATGCCGATGCTGAAGCCACCGGCACGCAGACGCGTCAACGCACTGCCCATGTCGATGCGCCTCAGTCCCAGGCCGGTGCCAGGCCCGGCGGGTCGACCTCGCGGCCGTTGCGTTCCAGCGCGGCGATCGCGGCCATGTCCTCGGCATCCAGATGCAGGTCCTGGGCGAGCAGGTTGCTGGCCAGGTTCTCGCGCTTGGTCGATGAGGGAATGACGGCGTAGCCCAGCTGCAGCGCCCAGGCCAGCGCCACCTGGGCCACCGTGGCCTGGTGCTTGTCGGCGATGCGGGCCAGCACGGGGTCTTTCAGCACCTTGCCGTAGGCCAGGGTCATGTACGAGGTCACGGCGATGCCCTGGTCCTTCAGGAACGCGGTCAGCGCCGGGCTCTGCAGGTACGGGCTCAGTTCGATCTGGTTGGTGGCGATCTGGCCGGCGCCGACGACGTCGATGGCCTGGCGGGTCAGCTCGATGTTGAAGTTGGAGACGCCGATCTGCCGGGCCAGGCCCAGCGTCTTCGCTTCAGCCAGCGCGGTCATGTATTCGCGCAGCTCGACGGCGCTGCCGGGGGCGGGCCAGTGGATCAGCAGCAGGTCGACATGGTCGGTGCGCAGCTTGGCCAGGCTGTCGCGCAGGCTGGGGATCAGCGCGTCGGCGGCATGGTTGTCGACCCAGATCTTGGTGGTCAGGAACAGCTGCTCGCGCGGCACGCCGGATTCGGCGATGGCCTGGCCGACCTCGGCCTCGTTGCCGTAGATCTGCGCGGTGTCGATGGCGCGGTAGCCGACGTCGAGCGCGTTGCGCACCGAGTCGATGACGGTCTGGCCGGTCAGGCGGAAGGTGCCGACGCCAAAGGAAGGAATGCTCATGGATGGCTCCAGGCTGGAAGGGGAGCGGAGTGCTCCGACGGGGGCCAGTCTGGCGGCTTTACATTTGCCGATTAAGCCGTGTATACGGGAAACGCTTTTGCGCCGGAGTAAAGAATGAAGACCACGCTGGATGAGATGAAGGCCTTAGTCGCGGTGGTCGACAGCGGCTCGATCACCGCAGCGGCCGAGGCACTGGAGCTGACCATCTCGGCCACCAGCCGTACCCTTGCACGGCTGGAGGACAAGCTGCAGACCACGCTGCTGCGGCGGACCACCCGGCGCCTTGAACTGACCGAAGAAGGCGCGGCGTTCCTTGAGTACGCGCGTACCATCCTGGCCACGGTGGACGAGGCCGAGGAACAGATGGCCGCACGCCGCCTGCAGCCAGTGGGACGCCTGCGTGTGGATGCCGCCACGCCCTTCATGCTGCACGTGATCGTGCCCTTGCTGGCGGGCTTCCGCGAACGCTACCCGCAGGTGGAGCTGGAACTGAACTCCAACGAGGGCATCACCGACCTGATCGAGAAGCGCACCGATGTGGCGTTCCGCATCGGCGTGCTGCGTGATTCCACCCTGCACGCGCGGCCGATCGGCCACAGCCGCATCCGCGTGGTGGCCAGCCCGGACTACCTGCAGCGGCGCGGCTCGCCCAGCCGCATTGCCCAGTTGCGCGAGCATGATCTGCTGGGCTTCACCCAGCCCAGCTCGCTCAACGAATGGCCGCTGCGTGACGCCGACGGTGGCCCGTTCGTCATCCAGCCGGCCATCGCCTCGTCCAGTGGTGAAACGTTGCGGCAGATGGCCGTGGCCGGGCTGGGCATTGCCTGCCTGTCCGACTTCCTCACCCGTGAGGATCGCCGCGCAGGGCGGCTGGTGCAGCTGTTCGCGCGGCAGACCCAGGACGTGCTGCAGCCGATCAACGCGGTCTACTACCGCAACACCGCCCTGGCGGCACGCATCACCTGTTTCGTGGACCATGTGACGCAGACGCTGGGGCAACGGCCGTTCGACGAGTGATGGCGTGCGTGGGTCAGCCGACCACCAGCGTCTGTGCCTCCAGGAACGCTTCCAGTCCCCACGCGCCACTCTCGCGGCCGATGCCCGACTGCTTCATGCCGCCGAACGGGGCCATCGGCTCATGCCACAGGGTATTCACCAGCACCCGGCCGGACTGGATCTGCCGCGCCACCGCCGTCGCCCGCGCTTCATCGCTGCCGATCACCAGCGCACTCAATCCGTAGGCGGTGTCGTTGGCGATGGCCACCGCCTCTTCCTCGTCGCGGTAGCCGATCACGCACAGCACCGGCCCGAAGATTTCCTCGCGGGCAATGGTCATGTCGTTGCGCACGTCGGTGAACAGGGTAGGGCGCACGAACCAGCCCTTCTGCAGCCCCTCGGGGCGCCCTTCGCCACCGGCCAGCAGCCGCGCGCCTTCTGCGATGCCGGTCGTGATGTAGCCCTGCACGCGCTGCCACTGCCGTTCGCTGACCATCGGCCCGACCGTGGTCGCGGCATCGCGCGGGTCGCCACTGCGCACGGCGTGTACGGCAGCCGCGAGGGCACCCTCGAACGCCGTCCGGCGCGATTCGGGCACCAGGATGCGGGTGCCGGCAATGCAGGCCTGGCCACTGTTGATGAAACCGGCCTGCACGGCCAGCGCTGCGGCCGCCTGCGGGTCGGCATCGTCGAGGATCACCGTGGGCGACTTGCCGCCCAGCTCGAGGGTGACACGCTTGAAGGTGTCCGCACTGGACCGCAGGATCGCGCGGCCGGTGGCGGTGGATCCGGTGAAGGAGATCTTGGCCACGTCGGGCGATGCGCTGAGCACGGCGCCGACGTCCTGGCCCAGGCCGTTGACGATGTTGGCCACGCCGGCCGGCAGCTGCGCCGCGTGCAGCGCCTCCATCACCACCTGGGTCTGC
This sequence comes from Stenotrophomonas sp. FW305-3-2-15-E-LB1, assembly GCF_058787375.1. Lineage (NCBI taxonomy): Bacteria > Pseudomonadati > Pseudomonadota > Gammaproteobacteria > Lysobacterales > Lysobacteraceae > Stenotrophomonas > Stenotrophomonas sp. FW305-3-2-15-E-LB1. The sequence goes on along the minus strand of NZ_JBYSZR010000002.1, from coordinate 336,025 downwards.
AGCGCGGACATCTCGCTGGGCTTGATCACGGCGGTACAGCCGGCCGCCAGCGCGGTCGCAAGCTTGCCGCAGATGAAGGACGCATTGCTGTTCCAGGGCGTGATCAGGCCGGCCACGCCCACCGGCAGCAGATGCACCTGGGCCTGGCCGACGCTGCGCTGGAACGGGAAATCGGCCAGCACGCGCATCGCCTCGTCGATCACCTGCACGGGGTGCTCGACCATCCAGCGCGAACGGGCCGAGGGCGCACCGTACTCGGCCAGCACCGCCGCGTGCAGGGCATCCCGGCGCTCGGCCATCGCATCGCGGAAGCGGCCGAGCATGGCCAGGCGCTCGGCCACGCTGCGCGCGGCCTGTGCGGGAAGAGCCGCCTTGGCCGCGGCCACTGCACGTTCGGCATCGACCGCGTCGCCCAGCCGTACCGTGCCGATGACTTCTTCGGTGGCGGGGTTGTGCAGGTTGGCAAGGTGCTGGCCGTGGGACGCCACGAAAGCGCCGTTGATGAAGTGCTGGTCGATGCGTTGCATGGCCGGTTCCTGGGGAGTGAGAGGGTGTGGACAGAGTCTGGCGCTGCTCGACCGTGCGGGGAATCCGGTCTATCGTGGATGGGGTGTCCCGGTTTTCGGGATGATTGGAGGCGAGCCATGCATCGTTCCGGGCTGGTTGAACTTGATGCCGTGCTGGCCGTGGCCCTTCGCGGCAGCTTCCGTGCGGCCGCGCGCGAACTGGGCATGTCCACCTCGGCGCTGAGCCATGCCGTGGCGAACCTGGAGGCTCGCCTGCAGGCGCGCCTGTTCCACCGCACCACGCGCAGCGTGGCCCTGACCGAAGCCGGCGCACGCTACGTCGCGCGCATCGGCCCTGCGCTGGCCGAGATCCAGGCGGCGGCCGAAGAACTGCACGGCGACGCGCAGCACCCCAGTGGCGCGTTGCGCATCAGTGTTCCGCCGGAAAGCACGCGCATGCTGGCCGGGTTGGTGGCGGCCTTCGTGCAGCGCTACCCGCAGGTGCGGCTGGAGCTGTCCGCCGAGGCCCGGCTGGTGGACATCGTCGCCGATGGCTTCGATGCCGGCGTGCGCCTGCATGAGCAAGTGCCACAGGACATGGTGGCCTTGCCGCTCTATCGGCAGCAGCGCATGCGCGTGGTCGCGTCGCCTGCGTACCTGGCCGCGCACGGTACGCCGGACACGCCCGATGCGCTGGCCGGGCACGGCGCGATCCGCATGCGCCTGTCGCACGGCGGCGTGTATCGCTGGGAGCTGGAACACCGCGGCCAGGTGCTGCAGGTTGATCCACCGGCGCGCCTGGTGGTGGGTGAACTGCAGGCGGCACGGGCGGCGGCGCTGGCTGGGGTTGGCCTGGCCTTCCTGTCCGAATGGCATATCCGCGATGACCTGGACAGCGGCGCGCTGGTGCCGGTGCTGGATGCCTGGTGCCCGCCGTTCCCCGGCCTGTACCTGTACTTCCCAGGCCACCGGCACCTGCCGCCGCCGTTGAAGGCCTTCGCCGACCTGCTGCGCGAACGCGATGCACAGGGGTTGGCCCCCGACGCCGGGTAGAGGCCAACCTTGGTTGGCATGTTTTGAGCGTCCACCAAGGTGGATGACTACCGGGGGCGGTGCAGCGCCCGGCGGTTGCGGATATGCGCAGCGGCCAGCAGCACACCGCCGAAGGCGGTCGCCACGCCATGCCACACCAGCGATTCCTTCAGTGGCAGGTACAGCGAGGACGACAGCAGCGCGAACGCACCGCACGCGGCCAGGCGCAGCGGACCGGCCTGGCCATGCCGGCGCCAGCCGGACCCGGTGCTTGCCACGGCCACGCTGGACGCCACCAGGGCGAACACCCATTCCCAGCGTGACATCACCAGCAGCGCGGTCATCGCGCCGTGGGCCGGGTGCTGGAACGAACGCAGCGCCATCATCGCCGCAGGCACGAAGGCCAACAGCAGGGGCAGGGTGACGCAGTGCGCAGCGCAGGCCAGGGACAGCCAGGCGCCGGCCAGGTCGAGGCGGGGGTGCCAGCGTGCCGAAACAGGCGGCTGGGGCAATGCCCTTGCGGGCGGTGTGGGGATGTGGTCCATAATGTTACATCGTAACAACGTGAGACTCCCCCATGAAGCGTTCTGTTTTGCTGTTCCTGCTGTTTGCCGCCCCCGCCGTGCACGCCCACGACGTGCGCCAGCTCGGTGCCCACGTGCATGGCCAGGCCACCGTCGACCTCGCCCTGGACCAGGGCAGGCTTGAACTCGCCCTGCAGGCACCGGGCATCGGCATCCTCGATTTCGAACGGCCGCCGGCCACCCCGGTCGAACAGGCCGCACTGGACTCGGCACTGGCTGCGTTGAAGCGTGCCGACTGGCTGACCCTGCCCAGCGCAGCGCAGTGCACGCCGTTGCACCGTGACGCGCACGCCGAAGGCTTCGCTGCCGCAGCGGCGACGCCGGCCACTGCAGCGGGCAAGCATGCGCACGCAGGCTTCACTGCCGCGCTGAGCTACCAGTGCGCCAACCCCGCCGCGCTGCGCGTGCTGGTGCTGTCGCTGCCCAAGGCCTTCCCGAACCTGCACGAGGTCATCGTCAACACGGCCACCGCGGCCGGCCAGGGCCGCACCGTGCTGAGCGCCGACAACCTGCGCGTGGTGCTGGCGCCATGACGTCCGCCGCGGTGATCGCACTGGACCAGGTGCGTTTCAGCTACGGCGGGCGCGCCGTGCTGGATATCCCGCAGCTGCAGATTGCTCCGGGCAGCAGTGTGCTGCTGCGGGGTGCCAGCGGTTCGGGCAAGAGCACCCTGCTGGGCCTGCTGGCGGGCGTGCTGACGCCGGAGCAGGGGGAGGTGAGGGTCGCCGGTACGCCGCTGCACGCACTCAGGCCGTCGGCCCGCGACCGTTTCCGCGCCGATCAGCTGGGCGTGATCTTCCAGCAGTTCAACCTGCTGCCGTTCCTCAGCGTGCGCGACAACATCGCGCTGGGGCTGCGCTTCTCGCCACTGCGCAGCGGGCGGGTGGGCCGGCCGGTCGATGATGAGATCCGGCCGGTCGATGATGAGATCAAGCGCCTGCTGCAGGCCCTGCAGCTGCCGCCGGACCTGCTGCTGCGCCGGGCCGGCACGCTCAGCGTGGGCCAGCAGCAGCGGGTGGCCGCCGCGCGTGCGCTGATCGGCCGCCCTGCGGTGCTGCTGGCCGATGAGCCGACCTCGGCCCTCGACCGTGGCGCCGCCACCGCCTTCCTGCAACTGATGGCGGCGCAATGTGCGGCAGCCGGCACCACGGCGGTAGTGGTCAGCCATGACGAGAGCCTGCAGCCGCTGTTCGACCGCGTGGTGCAACTGCAGGACATCAACCACGCCGGAGCCGTCCATGCTTGAAATTGCCTGGGCCAGCCTGCGCAGCCGTGCGCTGAGCGTGGCCCTTACCGTCCTGGTCATCACCCTCAGCGTGACCCTGCTGCTGGGCGTGGAGCGCGTCCGCGTGCAGGCCCACGAGGGGTTTGCCAGCACCGTTTCCGGCACCGATCTCATTGTCGGCGCGCGCTCGGGGCCGGTGAACCTGCTGCTGTATTCGGTCTTCCACATCGGTGACCCGACCAACAACGTGTCCTGGCAGTCCTACCAGGAACTGTCCACGCTGCCGCAGGTGAAGTGGGCGGTGCCGCTGTCGCTGGGTGATTCCTGGCGTGGCTACCGGGTCATCGGCACCACCGCTGGCTACTTCCAGCATTACCGCTACGGGGCCGGGCACCCGCTCGCCTTCGCCGAGGGCACGCCGTTCGATGATCTCTATGATGCGGTCATCGGCGCCGACGTCGCCCGCGCGCAGGGCGTACGGGTGGGTGATGAAATGATCCTGGCCCATGGCACTGCCGCCGTGACCCTGGCCAGGCATGCCGACAAGCCGTTCCGCATCCGCGGCGTGCTGCAGCGTACCGGCACGCCGGTGGATTCTTCGGTGCTGGTGTCGTTGCCGGCGATCGAGGCCATCCACGTGGACTGGCGCTCCGGCGTGCAGCTGCGCGGGCACGCGGTGAGCGCCGAGCAAGCACGGCACCTGGACCTGACGCCGACCAGCATCACCGCCTTCATGCTCGGCCTCAACTCGCGCATTGCCACGTTCTCGGTGCAGCGCGCCATCAATGACTATCCCGATGAGGCCCTGCTCGCGATCCTGCCCGGTGTAACCCTGCAGCAGCTGTGGCAGTCGCTCGGTACCGCCGAGCGGGCGCTGCAGCTGATCAGCGCGATGGTGGTGCTGCTGGGCCTGGTCTCGCTGGTGGCGCTGCTGGTGTCGACCCTGCAGGAGCGCCGCCGCGAAATGGCCGTGCTGCGCGCCACCGGTGCACGGCCGCGCTACATCGCCAGCCTGCTGGTGCTGGAAGCGGTGGCGACCAGTGGCATGGCCTGCGTGCTGGCGCTTGCCGTGCTGGTCAGCACCAGCCTGGCCGGGCGTAGCTGGGCGCTGGCGAATTTCGGGCTGTCGATCACCCATGTCTGGCCGGATCTGCGCGAGCTGGCCTGGGTGGGCGGGGTGCTGCTGCTGAGTGCGTTGGCCGGCCTGGTGCCGGCGCTGCTGGCCTACCGCCGCACCGTGGCCGACGGCCTCTCGGCGGGGGGCTGAACCATGCGCACCTGGATCGTCCTTGCGTTGATGCTGGTGCTGGCCGGCTGCGAGCGCCCGGTGGATACCGGTGTGCAGGCCCTGCCGCCGACGCCGGTGCAGGAGGGCACGGCGACCGCTGCCGTCGGCGAGCAGGAACTGGACTGGCTGCAGATGATGCCTGCCGATGAGCTGGCCGCGCTGGAGCGTGGCGATGGCCCGGAGGTGAAGCACAGCGGTAACCGGCGCATGGCCCAGTTCGGCACCTTCCGCACGGTGGATGCGGTGCTGGACCGCGCCGTGCGCCTGCCTGGCTACGTGGTGCCGCTGGCCAATGCCGCTGACGGACGCCTGTCCGAGTTCCTGTTCGTGCCGTACTACGGCGCCTGCATCCACGTGCCGCCGCCGCCACCGAACCAGATCGTGCACGTGCGGCTGTCGCGCCCGATCGACATGCCGGACATGTATTCGCCGTTCTTCCTGGCCGGCACCCTGCGCGGCGAACGCGTGGACGACGATCTGGCCGGTTCGGCCTACACCATGGTTGACCCGCAGTTGAGGCCCTATGAACCGTAATGCCTGCGTGCTGGTGGTGACGTTGCTGGCTGCCTGCAGCCGGCCTGGTGGTGATGTGCCTGCCGCGGCGGCAGAAACTCCTGTGGCCACGACGCGGACGGAGGCAGCAGCCACGGCGGACACGGCCGCGCCCAGCGATGCCGCGATCATCGCGTGGAGCGACCTGATGCCCGAGGACGACGCCTTCCTGCGCCCGCCGCCGCAGATCGGCATCGACCGCAGCGGTGGCATGGGGGCGATGTCCGGCGTCGGTGGGCTGATCGATGACACGGGTTCGGGCACGCCGCCGGGCGCAGCCATCGACCATTCCAGCCCCGACCGCGCCCAGCAGTTCGGCTCGGCCGCCGTGGTCGATGGCGAGGACGGTCGCGCGGTCGACCTGGATGGCTACGTGGTGCCGCTGGCCATGGACGATGCCGGCGCCGTGAACGAACTGCTGTTCGTGCCGTTCTACGGTGCCTGCATCCACGTGCCGCCACCGCCGCCGAACCAGATCATCCACGTGACCCTGGAACGGCCCATCGCACTGGGCAACCTGTGGGATGCCTATCGGCTGTCGGGCCACCTGCGCATCAAGCGTTTCGAGGCCGACATCGCCAGTGCGTCCTACGACGCGGACGCGGCCACGCTGACGGCGATCAAACCTTAATGCCGCGTGCGCGCTGGCTGTATTTCGGCGCAGCCCTGCTGCTGCTTGGCGCTGCGTTGCTGGTCTGGCAGCGCTGGACGCCGCAGGTGCGGCCGCTGCCAGTGGCGTTCCCTGCGCCCATTCCCGCACTGCAGGCCGACATCGAACGGCACCTGCGCGAGGATCGCGCCTTCCGTGACGACGTGGTGTTCCTGCTGGTGGCCACCGTGCGTGACCGGTGTGTACCGGCCGAGGCCGGCGTGCTGGCACGCATGGCCAACCGCGCGGCGCTGCCGGTGCTGGGTGCGATCAGTGCAGTGACCGCGCAGGACCGCAGGCTCGACCGGCCGATCTACCAGTACATCCAGCACCGCGCCGACAGCACGGCCTGCGGCGAGCCGCTGCAGCTGCCGGACGCAGGCCCAGAGCGCCTGCAGGTGGATGTCGAGCAGTACGCGCGCAGCTTTCCCGACAGCTACTACGATCCCACGCACAGCAGCCCGCCGCGCGACTTCGCCGGCCACAGCCTGGTCGAGCGCGCCGGCGATGCCTGCAACAGCGTGGTCTATTCGGTGCTGCCACTGGGACCGGGGGACTGGCGCTGCAGCATGCTGCGTGCCACGGCGCGCCGCCATGTGCGCGAGCTCTGCGAAGGCGAACTGCAGCGCCAGCATGGCAGCACCGGCGGCGAACTCGACATGGCCGTGGGGCAGGGCATGCAGGGCGCGGTGGTGGCGACCATCGCTGCGCTGCCGGAAGGCTGCCGGTGACCGGGTTTGTAGAGTCGAGCTTGCTCGACTGCTGTCCCCATGAGCAGTCGAGCAAGCTCGACTCTACCTGAACGATGCCATGGCGCGGGCTCATAACTATACCGGACGTCTTGTATAGTTATGGGCCCCAGCTCGTTCCTGCAGGTCTGTTCCATGGCGCTTTCCCAGCCCCTGGCCGGTGCTCCGGCCCTGTCCCGTGCCCGTCGCTGGGCGCTGCTGTTCACCGTGGCGGCCGGCCTGCTGCTGGTCACGCTGGACAACTCGGTGCTGTACACCGCGCTGCCCACCCTGACCGAGGAGCTGTCCGCCAGCGCCGGGCAGGCGCTGTGGATCATCAACGCCTACCCGCTGGTGATGGCCGGCCTGCTGCTGGGCGCAGGTACCCTGGGTGACCGGTTGGGCCACCGCCGGATGTTCCTGATCGGCCTGGTGGTGTTCGGTATCGCCTCGCTGGCGGCCGCGTTCTCGGCCACGCCCGCGCAGTTGATCGCGGCGCGTGCCTTCCTTGCCGTCGGTGCGGCGGCCATGATGCCGGCCACCCTGGCCTTGATCGGCCTCAGCTTCCACGAGGAGCGCGAACGCAACATCGCCATCGCCCTCTGGGGTTCGGTGGCCATCGTTGGCGCAGCGCTCGGCCCGATCATCGGCGGCCTGCTGCTGCAGCATTTCTGGTGGGGTTCGGTGTTCCTGATCAACGTGCCGGTGGTGGTGGTGGCGTTCATTGCGACCCTGCTGCTGGCGCCGGAAGGCCAGCGCGACACCTCGCGCCCCTGGGACATGCTGTCCTCGCTGCTGGCGCTGGCGGCCCTGTCGGGGCTGGTGCTGGCCATCAAGTCGCTGATCGCCACGCCGCCTTCGTATGCCCTGGGTGTGGGTGCGCTGCTGCTGGCAGGTATCAGCGGCACTGCGTTCGCACGTCGCCAGCAGCGCCTTGCCTATCCGCTGCTGGATTTCGCCATCTTCCGCAATCCCGCCTTCCTCGCCGGCACGTTGTCGGCGGTGTTCACCCTGTTCGCGCTGGCGGGCCTGCAGCTGGTCACCACGCAGCGCTTCCAGCTGGTGGCTGGCTTCAGCCCGCTGCAGGCCGGCCTGCTGGTTTCGGTAGCCGCGTTGGGCAGCCTGCCCAGTGCACTGCTGGGTGGCAGCATCCTGCACCGCGTCGGCCTGCGTCCGTTGATCTGTGGTGGCCTGGCGACCGGCGCGGTGGGCGTGGCCGTGGTGGCGTTCGGTTTCCCGCATGGCGTGGGCTGGGTGGTGGCGGGCATGGCGCTGACCGGCGTGGGCATGGGCGCGGCCATCTCGGTGGCGTCCACCGCCATCCTCAACAACGTGCCGGCACACCGCGCCGGCATGGCGTCGTCGGTGGAAGAAGTCTCCTATGAATTCGGCGGCCTGTTGGCAGTGGCGCTGCTGGGCAGCCTGGGGGCGGCGATGTATGGCGCGTTCCTGTCCGATGCCGCGGACATGCCCGCGGCGGCGCGCGAAGGCTTCACCCAGGCACTGCACCTGGCGCGCGAAGGCGGGCAGGGGCCATGGTTCGCGCAGGCGGTGGCCGCCTATGACCGTGGCTACCAGATCGTGCTGCTGGTCATCATGGCGGTGCTCGCCGCAGGTGCGGCGGTGCTGGCGCGCCTGTTGCGCGGGCGCGTGGGTGGCCGCGACGGCGCAGGTGATCGCGTAAAGTAACGGCAATGAGAACCAGCAAGCGCGATCGCATCCTCGACGCCGCCGTGAGCGTCATCAACCGTGACGGTCTCGGTGCGGTCACCTTTGAATCGGTGGCGGCCGAAGCGCAGCTGACCCGCGGCGGCCTGCTGTACCACTTCCCCTCGCGCGAAGCGCTGCTGCGCGGCATCGACGAGCACCTGGTGAAGGCCTGGGAGGCGTCGATGGAGGCGTTGCTCGGCAAGCGCGCCGACGAGGCGACGGCGCTGGAGCGGTACCAGACCTTCGTGCGGGTGTCGGCACAGAGCGCCACCCGTGCCGAGTTGATGTTCATGCTCGAATCGATGGACCCGGACGCCAGCGAACGCCCCTGGGGCCCGGTGGTGAAGCGCTGGGCGCCATCGCCGCCGGCCAGGGCGGTGGCGGACCCGGCGGCGCTGGATGATTTCGTGGCGCGGCTGGCCGCCGATGGTCTGTGGATCTACGAGGCGATGTACGAAGGCCAGCTGGATCCCGAGGTGCGTACGCAGCTGACCGAGCGGATTGCCGGGTTGTTGTCGGCCGGAAAGGCGTAACGCCTTTGTAGCGTCGAGCTTGCTCGACTGGCTTTGCAGAAACAGTCGAGCAAGCTCGACCCTACGTAAGCGGTCGTCGAGCAAGCTCGACGCTAGGGGGCTGCGGCCTGCGCCAGCCACGCCCGCGGCGAGACGCCCATCCGCTTGCGGAAGGCCTTGGACAGCGAGGCGGTATCGGCAAAGCCGACGTCCACCGCGACCTGCTTTACCGGCGCGCCCGCCCGCAGCTGCGCGCAGGCCAGGCTCAACCGCCAGTCCTGCAGGTAGCTGGCCGGGGTGGCCTGCATCACGTCCTTGAACACCGCGGCGAACGCACTGCGCGACAGCCCGGCGATGGCCGCCATGCGTGGCAGCGTCCACTCCTCCTGCGGTGCCTGGTGCAGGGCCACCAGGGTGCGCGCCAGCCGCGCATCGGACAGGCCGCGCATCAGCCCATGGCTGACCCCGGCCGTATCCGGGTGGTCCACCACCCAGCGCAGCACCTGGATGAGCGCCACCTCGAACAGTCGGTTGGTCAGCAGCCGCGAGCCGCAGCGCTGGCGGTCCGCCTCGCCGAACAGCAGCTGCAGGGTGCCATCCAGCTCGCCGATGTCGGCCAATGGCACCACCATCACCGGCGGCAGCGACTGCACCACCGGGTTGCGCGCACCGCCGTCGAAATCCAGCGTGGCGCAGGTGAAATCCGGCCCGTCCAGCGGCGCGTTGAGGAAGGTGTGATGCAGCGGTTGCGGGTACAGCAGCAGGCTGGGCTGGTCGACCCGCAGGCGCGAGGGCAGGCCGGCTTCGGTGTGGCACACCTCCATCTCGCCCTTGCGCAGGATGTGCAGGAACGCGCGGCCGGGCTGTGGCGCGAACTCGTGGCGCCCGCACAGGGGGCCGGAATGGAAGAGGGCGGCCTGCACGCGGAAGCGTTCAAGCAGGGCGGACAGGCGGTCGGGCGGGGTGTCCATGGACGAATGGATAACCAATGCGGACAAATGTTGGGGATTCGTCCTGCGAGTCTACCTACGATGACCCCATCGTCCAATCCCGGACGCGTTACCGAAGGAAACCGCCATGTCCCGTATCGCCCTGATCGACGCTGCCGCCACCACCCCCGACCGCCAGGCCCTGCTGGGCCAGGTACACGCCGCCTTCGGCGCCACTCCGGCCATGTTCCGCGCCGTGGCCAACTCGCCGGCGGCGCTGACCAGCATGTGGGGCTCGTTCGGCGCCCTTGGCGGCGGTCGCCTGTCGCCGCTGCTGGGTGAGCAGATCGCCGTCGCCATCGCCAACCGCAACGCCTGCGAGTACTGCCTGGCCGCGCACACCGCGCTTGGCCGCAAGGCCGGTGCCAGCGGCGAGAAGATGGCCGCCGCCCAGGTCGGCCAGTCCAGCGACCCGGCCACGGCCGCCGCGCTCACGTTCGCCCTGAAGGTGGTCGAAAACCGCGCGCAGATCGGCGACGCCGACGTGCAGGCACTGCGTGATGCCGGTTTCGATGATGAGCTGATCGTCGAGATCCTCGCCCACGTCGCCCTCAACCTGTTCACCAACTACGTCAACGTGGCGTTCGACGTGCCGGTCGATTTCCCGAAGATCGCGCTGCGCTGAGGCCTGCGGGCAACCAGGCAAGACCGACGGGGTAGAGTCGACTGTCAGTCGACTATCGCGCGAAGCGCGGGGTTTTCGGGCGGTCCGTGGAACAGCAGTCGACTGACAGTCGACTCTACCCTGTCGGCTCTACCCTGCCTGCAACCGCTCGGGGTGGGTATACACATTGAACCCGCCCTCGCGCGCGAATCCCACCAGGCAGAGGCCGGCGCTGCGGGCCAGGTCGATGGCCAGTGCCGTGGGCGCCGACACTGCCGCCAGCACGCTCGCGCCGGCACGCGCCGCCTTGCTGACCATTTCGTAACTTGCCCGGCTGGAAATCACCAGCAGGCCACCCTCGCTGCCGTGCTCGTTGTGGTGCAGTGCCCCGATCAGCTTGTCCAGGGCGTTGTGGCGGCCGACATCCTCACGCACCCAGCCGATGCGACCACGGGCATCGGCCCAGGCCGCGGCATGGGTGGAGCCACTGGCAGCATTCATCGGCTGGTGCTGCGCCAGCGCGGCCAGTGCGCGCTGCAGCGCCAGGGGCGGATAGCTGCGGCGATCACGTATCGGCGGCAGGGGCCGCAGGACGTCCTCCAACTGCCGCGTGCCGCACAGACCGCAGCCGCCCCTGCCCGGCAGCAGGCGCCCGTTGGCCGGGTCCAACGCTGCACCGGGCGTGTCCTCGGCCACGGTCATCTTCAGCTCGATACCTTCCAGTTGCGGCTGCACGTCGATCGACAGCACCTGCTGCGGCCGCGTGACCAGGCCCTCGCTGAGCGAGAAGCCCAGGGCGAAATCCTTTAGGTCGCAGGGCGTGGCCATCATCACCGCGAAGGCGGTGCCGTTGTAGCGCATCGCCACCGGTACTTCTTCGGCGATCAGGTCGACCCGTTCGTCCTGCTCCGTTTCCCGCCAGCGCTGCAAGGTGCGCAGCGCGGTACCGGCCGGCGGTGGGGAAAGCGGTGTCGGTGCGGGCATGCAGTACGTCCTGGGTGGAGCACGAAGGCCATCTACCGCCGCAGGATAGCGCAGCGATCACGGGAAGACGCCGTTGTAACCGTTGCCGTGGCAGGCTGGCACCCCTCCTCCGGGGAATGGCGCGACGGCCGCGGTCGTGCTTGACTGGACCCGGTCCCTTGCGCGCCACCAGGTTGCCGAGCCATGTCCGAACAGAAACCGCCGCGATACACGTCCTACAACCAGCCGGCCGGTGGCTGGGGTGCTGCCGGGGCAACGGCCAAGGTGCTGCTGCAGCAGAGCGTGGTCGCCAAGGGCTCGAAGGCACTGCTGGCGATGAACCAGCCGGGTGGCTTCAAGTGCCCCAGCTGCGCCTTCCCGGACGCGGACCACCGGCGCAAGTTCGAGTTCTGCGAGAACGGCGCCAAGGCCCTGGCCTGGGAGGCGACCGAGCACCGCGTCACCCGCGAATTCTTCGCCGCCCACAGCGTCAGCGAGCTGATGGAACAGAGCGACTACTGGCTGGAGATGCAGGGCCGGTTGACCGAGCCGATGCGCTACGACGCGGCCAGCGACCACTACGTGCCCTGCGCCTGGGACGAGGCGTTTGCCTTGATCGGCGAGCATCTGCGTGCCCTGGACCACCCCGACCAGGCCGAGTTCTACACCTCCGGGCGCACGCCCAACGAAGCGGCGTTCCTGTATTCGATCTTCGTGCGTGAGTTCGGCACCAACAATTTCCCCGATTGTTCCAACATGTGCCACGAGCCCACCAGCCGCGGCCTGCCGCCGGTGATCGGGGTGGGCAAGGGCACCATCGTGCTGGACGATTTCGAACACGCCGAGGCCATCTTCGTGATGGGCCAGAACACCGGCACCAATTCGCCGCGGATGATGACCAACCTGGTGGAGGCGCGCAAACGCGGGATCCCTATCGTGGCGGTGAACCCGATGCCCGAGCGCGCGCTGATCCGTTTCACCGAGCCGCAGGACATCGTGCAGATGGCCACGCTGGGGTCGACCGAGATCACCAGCGAGTTCGTGCACATCCGCATCGGCGGTGACCTGGCCTTCCTCAAGGGCATCATGAAGGTGATGTTCGAGCGCGAAGCGCAGGGCGAGGCCGTGCTCGACCACGCCTTCCTGGCCGAGCACACCCTGGGCGTGGATGCGCTGCGCGAGGACGCGCTGGCGCAGGAGTGGGACGAGATCGTGCGGGTGTCCGGCATCGCCGAGGTGCAGATCCGGCGCTGCGCGGATATCTACATCCGTTCGCAGGCCACGGTGATCTGCTACGGCATGGGCCTGACCCAGCACCAGTACGGTTCACGCCTGCTGCAGCAGGTGGCCAACCTGCTGTTGCTGCGTGGCAACTTCGGCAAGCGCGGCGCGGGCATCGGCCCCATCCGCGGGCACTCCAACGTGCAGGGCGACCGCACCGTGGGCATCGACGAGAAGCCCAAGCCGGCCTACCTGGACCGGGTGCGCGAGGTGTTCGGCTTCGAGCCGCCGCGCGCGCATGGCCACCACGTGGTCGAGTCGATCCAGGCGATGCTTGATGGACACGCCCGCGTGTTCATCGGCCTGGGCGGCAACTTCATCCATGCCGTGCCCGATACGCCGCGCGCCTACGCGGCGATGCAGCGGCTGGAGCTGACCGTGGGCATCGCCACCAAGCTCAACCGCGGCCACCTGGTGCATGGCCGTGATGCACTGATCCTGCCGGTGGTGGCGCGCTCGGAATGGATCCGCACGCCGGCCGGCGAGCAGTTCGTGACCATCGAAGATGCGATGTCCAATGTCAGCGCCTCGCGCGGCGTGCTCGATCCGGTCAGCGAGCACGTGCTGCCGGAGGTCGAGATCGTCTGCCGCATGGCGATGGCCACGCTGCCGGACAGCCGTGTGGACTGGGCCGCCTGCATGTACGATTACGCGCCGATCCGCGAGCTGATCGCGGCCGTCTACCCGGAGATCTATGCCGGCTTCAACGAGCGCATCCAGCAACCGCATGGCTTCCACCTGGACATCCCGCCGCGCCGCCGGGTGTGGCCGACCGACACCGGCAAGGCCAACATCCTGGTGATGCCCGGCCTGGAGGTGAACGACGTGGTGGACGACCCGGAGATGCTGCGCCTGGCCACGGTGCGTTCGCACGACCAGTACAACACCACCATCTACAGCTACAGCGATCGCTACCGGGGTGTGTACAACGACCGCAACGTGGTGTTCATGAACATCGAGGACCGGCTGGCACGCGGACTGGGCAAGGAGGCGCGGGTAAGCCTGGAAACGATCGCCGACGATGGCGTCGTGCGGCGCATCGATGGCCTGACCGTGCTGGACTACCCGATGCCGCGCGGCGCGCTGGCCGGCTACTACCCGGAACTGAATCCGCTGCTGCCGCTGGACTACTACGATCGCATCAGCGGCACGCCCGCAGCGAAGTCGATCCCGGTGCGGGTGCGCGCGCTGGTCGAGGCACCCTAGCGGTAGAGCCGAGCCATGCTCGGCTGCTCCAGAGCAGTCGAGCAAGCTCGACTCTACCGGGTCAGGGCTGCGTCGAGCTTCTGCTCGGCGGCATCGGCATACGCGCCGCAGCTCATCGCCTTGTCACCGGCCTTGCTGCCGGCCGCGTAGTCCCAGCCACTGGCACCCGGATGCGGGGTCAGCAGCACGTCGCAGGGCAGGGCGCGCACGGTGGCGAAACTGCGGCGGAAGTCCTCGACCAGGTGCGGATAGCGCGGGTTGTCCTTCAGCGTGTAACCCGGTGCACTCAGGCTGTCCGCATACGCGATGCGCACCGGCGTGCCGTTGCGGGTGTCGGTCCAGGTCCACGCGGTGCTGCCGGGCGTGTGGCCGGGGGTGAAGTGGGCGGTGAAACGCATGCCGCCGACGTCCACCGTCTCGCCGTCCATGATGATGCGGTCCACCTGTGCCGGTGCAAAGGTGAACCGGTCGCCGAAGTGCAGGTCGTCGGTGCCGCCGCGGGCCAGCAGTACCGCCGATTCGGCATTGGCCAGCACGCGCGCGCCCGTGCGGCGCTTGAGTTCGGCCACCGGGCCAGCGTGGTCAGCGTGGGCGTGGCTGAGCAGGATCACCCGCAGGTCAGCCGGGTCCACGCCACGCAGCTTTAGGTTGTGCAGCAGGTGGTCGGCCATCTGCGGCATGCCGCCGTCCAGCAGCACCGCACCCTGCGGGGTCTGCACCAGCAGGGCGGTGAGGTCCGCGGTGCCGATCTGCCAGGTGTGGTCGGCGATCTGCAGCGGCGCGATGGGCTGCAGCCACGACGCATCGACGGTGTAAGCGCGCAGTTGCGGCAGCGCCGGTCCGGCAGCGTGGGCCGCCAGCGGCAGGGCGGTGGCCAGGGCGAAGGCAAGGGGCAGGATGCGCATTCGGAGGGATCGGTCGGGAAGGTGCGAAGACGCTATCACGGCCGCTTCCTGGGCCGTTTCGCGTATTGCTCATGGCTGCAATAAGCGCGATGGTTGGCTCGGCCACCGATCAGGAGTTTCCATGGTTCCCGGCATCCGTGTTCCCGCTCTGCGCCGCCGCGACGGCCACCACGCGCGGGTGACCTACGAAGAGCTGTTCTTCGATCTGGTCTACGTCTTCGCCGTCACCCAGCTCAGCCACCACCTGCTGCACCACCTGGGCCTGCTCGGCGTGCTGCAGACGCTGGTGCTGTGGTTCGCGGTCTGGCTGGGCTGGCAGTACGCGTGCTGGGTCAGCAACTGGTTCGATCCGCAGGCGCCGCGTATCCGGGGCCTGTTGTTCACCACGATGCTGCTGGCGCTGCTGATGTCGTCCTCCATTCCCGACGCGTTCGGCGAGCGCGCCTGGGTGTTTGCCGGGGCCTACGCCACGATGCAGGTGGGGCGCACGGCCTTCGTGTTGTGGGAGGTGGGGCGCGGCCATGCACTCGCGCCCAACTTCCGCCGCATGCTGGCCTGGGTGCTGGTGTCGGCCTGCTTCTGGCTGGCGGGGGCGGCCGCCGAAGGCAACCTGCGGCTGGGTCTGTGGGCGCTGGCGGTGGCCTGCGAATACCTGTCGCCGATGTTCGGCTTCGCGTTCCCGGGGCTGGGGCGCTCGCACACCCGCGAATGGACGATCGAAGGCGGCCATCTGGCTGAGCGCTGCCAGCTGTTCGTCATCGTCGCACTTGGTGAGACGCTGCTGGCCACCGGCGGCGTGCTCAGCGAGTCGGGCAACTGGAACGTCGACGTGGTCTCGGCCGTGCTCGCCACCTTCGCCGGCACCCTGGCGATGTGGTGGCTGTACTTCGGCATCTCCAGCCAGGATGCCACCGACACCATCACCCGCTCCGACGATCCTGGGCGCATCGGGGCCTACTTCCACTACGTGCATGCGCTGCTGATCGCCGGCATCATCGCCACCGCAGTCGGCAACGACCTGGTGATGGACGCGCCGGAGGAGGGCGTATCGCTGCCGCACGCAGCGATGCTGGTGGCCGGGCCGCTGATCTACCTGCTGGGCAGCGCGCTGTACAAGCGCGCGGTGTACGGGCGGGTGCCGCGCTCGCATCTGCTGGGCGCGCTGCTGCTGGTGGCCATGGCCCCCCTGCTGCCGTTCACCCACCTGCTGGCGGCTGGCTGGCTGACCAGCGTGGTGGTGTTGCTGGTGGGCCTGATCGACACGCGGACGCGACAGCGCCTGCCGTAGCCGCACGGGCGGAGACCGCGCTCAGGCCAGCGCAGCGGCCATCGCAGCCAGCCGTGCCACGGTGTTGAGATTGCGACCGGTGCCCTGCGCAGCGCAGGGAATCCGCAGCTTCGAATCGGCCATGCCCTCGCCGTAGTGCACATACAGTGCGCGCGGCCCCAGCGCCAGCTGCTCGGCAGTGCGCCCGGTCACGCCCTGCAGCGGATCGCCCGGCAGCGGGCCGTCGATGAACAGGGCAACCACGCGGTTGCCGGCGGCCTGCGGGAAAGGATTGCCCCTGACCACATCGGCCATCTCCGCGGCGCTGCGCACCAGCACACCCACCGGCTTGCCGGCATGAGCCTGCAGCCGCTTGGCGAGCGCGTCGCGTACGGTTGCCTCGTCGCCCTGGCTGCGGAACACCACGTTGCCGCTGGCGATATACGTCCGCACGTCGCTGAAGCCGGCATCCACGCACATCGCCACCAGCGCTGCCATCGGCAGCTTGCCGGTGCCGCCTACGTTCACCGCCCGCAGCAGGGCCACGTAAGCGTTCATGGCGCAGCAGCCTGCAGGCGGTCGTACATGCGCACGAGGTCAACCAGGGTGCGCGCTTCCATCTTGCGCATCACCTGCGCGCGCCGCACTTTCACCGTGATCTCGCTGACGCCGAGGTCGGCGGCGATCTGCTTGTTGAGGCGTCCGCGCACCACGCCGTCCACCACCTCGCGCTCACCGGCGCTGAGGGTCTGCCAGCGTGCCTGCAGCTCGCCCAGCGCCTCGCCCTCGCGCCGCCGCTCGCGGTCCAGGGCGATGCCCTTGTGGATGGCGTCCAGCAGTTCCTGGTCGCGGAAGGGCTTGGTCAGGAATTCGATGGCGCCGGCCTTGATCGCATTGACACCCATGGCGATGTCGCCGTGGCCGGTGATGAACACCACCGGCACCTGCAGGCCCAGGTCCGCCATGCTGCGGTGGAAGTCCAGGCCGCTCTGTCCGGGCATGCGCACGTCCAGCACCAGGCAGGCCGGCGCATCGTCGCGGGGATGATCGAGGAAGGCCTGGGTGGAGGCGAATGCCCGCACCTGCAGGCCCATCGACGCCAGCAGGTCTTCCAGCGCGGCGCGCACGGATGCATCGTCATCGATCACATAGACGATGGGGGCCGCTTCGGCCGGGGGTGTCAACGGCTTACGCATGGTCATCCTTGCCCGCGGTGGGCAGTTCGAACACGAAACAGGCGCCACCCCCGGCGGGTCGTTCGGCGCGGATGCGGCCACCGTTGGCCTCGATCATCGAACGGCTCAGGCTGAGGCCCAGGCCGAGGCCCTGGGCCTTGGTGGTCCAGAAGGCATCAAAGACGCGGTCCGGCTGATCCGTGGGCAGGCCGATGCCGCGGTCACGCACGCTCAGGCTGGCCTGGCCGCGGCCATCGCGCGCGGTCACCAGGGCCACGCGGCGCTCGCCCGGGGGCAGCTGGGCCATCGCATCCACCGCGTTCAGCAGCAGGTTGCCGATCACCTGCTGCACCTGCACCGGGTCGGCGAAGACCGGTGGCAGCTCGGTATCCATCAGCAGCGACACGTCGACGTGGTGCTGGTCGAGTTCGCTGCGCGACAGCGCAAGCATGTCCTGCACGGCCTGGTTCAGATCGAAGGCGCGGCGTTCCGGTGCCGCGCCCTGGGTCAGGCCACGGATACGGGCAATCACGTCACTGGCACGATGTGCATCGGACAGGATGCGGGCGATGGCCTGCAGTGCCTTGTCGACGTTGGGGGGCGATTGCGCCAACCAGCGCTGGCCGGCCTCGGCACTGCTGGCAATGGCCGCCAGCGGCTGGTTCACTTCGTGGGCGATCGAGGTCGTCAGCTCACCCACCGTGGAGGCCCGCGCGACCCGCAACAGGCGCGCCTGTGCCTCCTGCACGGCGGCCTTGGCAGCTTCCATCTTCAGCACCAGCCAGGTGGTGATGCCGATGACCAGCATGCCGATGGTCGAGTTGACCAGGCCGATGCGATAGGTGCCGAAGCGGGTCAGGAAGAAGCTGAGGCCGGTCAGGGCGATGCAGGCCGCCGCCAGGCAGAGCAGGCCGCGCGCCGACATCAGCCGCGACGCGGCGAGGATGACGGCCGCGTAGAAGCAGGCAGCGGCCACCGCGTAGTCGGTGAGGGTGTCCAGCAGGAAGATCGCCCCCATCACCACGATCAGGGCGAACAGCGCCAGCGGGCGGCGGGGCGACAGCGACGGCATCGGGTGGGGCTCCCTGGCGGGTGGTGGGGGGATGATAAGCGGCTGGGTGACGCCGGGCCATGCACGGTGGGCCAGGCGGTCGGCCGCGCTGCGCGCTCGCCGGGCATGGCCCGGCGCTACCGGGGCGGGTGTCACTCTTCCAGGCTGGCGTTCCAGAATCCCTGCAGCACACCGGGTGTAGCGGCCAGGTTCTCCAGCACCGCATCCAGTTCGGCTGCATCGACCGAGGTGGCATACAGCACCGCCTCGATCTCCACGTCGCGTTCGCCGAACGGCCGCTGGTCCACCGCCCGTACCGGATACTGTGCCTGCTCCAGCAGCAACAGCAGGCGATCCAGCACTTCGGCCTGCTGCTTGCGCTGGCAGACGACGTTGATCGCATAGGTTGCCTCGCTGAAGCCCTCCGCCAGCGGTTGCCGCTGGATGCGGTTCACCACTGGCCGCAGCAGGGTGTTGGCGGCCAGCACGAACACGGCTGCCATCACCGCTTCCGGCAGCAGCTTGACGCCGGCACAGGCCCCGACCGCGGCCGAACCCCACAGGGTCGCGGCGGTGTTCAGGCCCGAAACCTGCGCACCGTCCTTCATGATCGCGCCGGCGCCGAGGAAGCCGACGCCGGAGATGACGTAGGCCACCACGTGCAGTGGCGAGGGCGGGCCGCCGTACAGATCATGGAACCGCACCGCCAGATCGACGAAGACGGCGGCGCCTACCGCCACCAGCGTGTTGGTGCGCAGCCCGGCCGTGCGTTGCCGCAGCTGCCGTTCCAGGCCGATGGTCGCGCCCAGCACGAACGCAACGGTCAGGCTGAGCAGCGAGCCGAGCGTCGCGCCCGCGTCGAACGGCGGCAGGTTCACCTGCAACGCGATCATCACTGCCACCCGTAGCGGCGGATGTAGAGCCGCTTCATTGCCGTGGTCAGCACTGCATAGCCGAACAGGATCGCCACCAGGAACGGCCAGTAGCCCAGCGGCAGGGCCTGCAGCTTGAAGTAACTGGCCAGCGGGCTCATCGGCAGCAGCACGCCGATGGCCATGATCGCGCCGGTCATCAGCAACAGCGCCGGTGCGGCGATGCTCTGCAGGAACGGCACCTTGGGCGTGCGGATCATGTGCACGATCAGGGTCTGGGTCAGCAGGCCGACCACGAACCAGCCGGACTGGAACAGGCTCTGGTCGGCGGCCGTGCGCGCATCGAACACATGCCACATCAGCGCGAAGCA
Organism: Stenotrophomonas sp. FW305-3-2-15-E-LB1; assembly: GCF_058787375.1. Lineage (NCBI taxonomy): Bacteria > Pseudomonadati > Pseudomonadota > Gammaproteobacteria > Lysobacterales > Lysobacteraceae > Stenotrophomonas > Stenotrophomonas sp. FW305-3-2-15-E-LB1. The sequence goes on along the minus strand of NZ_JBYSZR010000002.1, from coordinate 316,555 downwards.
GCACAGGTCGAAGATTGAACTGATGGGCCCGAAGAACACCATGAAGCGGCCGATGTCCGCCGGATTCCACTTCAGCGGCTGCCGCACCAGTTCCTCGTCGACGTTGTCGAACGGGATGGCGATCTGCGAGATGTCATACAGCAGGTTCTGCACCAGCAGCTGCAGCGGCAGCATCGGCAGGAAGGGCAGGAAGGCCGACGCGACCAGTACCGAGAACACGTTGCCGAAATTGGAACTGGCGGTCATGCGGATGTACTTGAGCATGTTGCAGAACGTGCGGCGGCCCTGCACGACGCCGTCCTCCAGCACCATCAGGCTCTTTTCCAACAGGATGATGTCGGCGGCCTCCTTGGCGATGTCCACCGCGCTGTCCACGCTGATGCCGATGTCGGCCGCGCGCAGGGCCGGAGCGTCGTTGATGCCGTCGCCCAGGAAGCCCACCACCTTGCCATGTGCGCGCAGGCAACGCACCAGGCGTTCCTTGTGCAGTGGCGTGAGGCGGGCGAACACGCGGTGCTGCTGCAGCGCCTGCGAGAGCGCGGCATCCTCCATGCGTTCGATCTGTGGGCCGGTGAGGATGGCGTCGGCCTCCAGCCCGACCTGGGCGCAGACACGCGCGGTCACCAGTTCGTTGTCGCCGGTGAAGACCTTGACCTCCACGCCATGCGCGGCCAGTGCCTGCAGGGCCTGCGCGGCCGACTCCTTGGGCGGGTCGAGGAAGGCCACGTAGCCGAGCAGGGTCAGCCCGCATTCGTCGGCCTGCGAGTACACCGACTGGCTGGCCGCAGTTTCCTTCATCGCCACGGCCACCACGCGCAGCCCCTGTTCGTTCAGTTCCTCGGTGGTCTGCCGCACCCGCGCCAGCCGCGCCGCGTCCAGCGGCTGGTCGCGCCCGCCCTCGCGCACGGTGCTGCACACCGCCAGCATTTCCTCCACCGCGCCCTTGCAGATCAACTCGTGGTGGTCATCGCGCTCGGCCACCACCACCGACATGCGGCGGCGCTGGAAGTCGAACGGAATCTCGTCGACCTTGCGGTAATCCTGCGACAGGCGCAGCGAGCTCTGCAGCTCGACGTGCTCCAGCACGGCGCGATCGAGCAGGTTGATCAGCCCGGTCTGGAAATGGCTGTTGAGGTAGGCGAACTTCAGCACGTCCTCCGAGTCCTGCCCGAACACATCGGTGTGGCGCTCCAGGGCGATGCGGTCCTGGGTGAGCGTGCCGGTCTTGTCGGTGCACAGCACCTCCATCGCGCCGAAGTTCTGGATCGCATCCAGGCGCTTGACGATCACCCGCTTGCGCGACAGCAGCACGGCGCCCTTGGCGAGGGTGGAGGTGACGATCATGGGCAGCATTTCCGGGGTAAGGCCCACCGCCACCGACAATGCAAACAGGAAGGCTTCGGTCCAATCGCCCTTGGTCCAGCCGTTGATGAGCAGCACGAACGGCACCATGACCAGGGCGAAGCGGATCAGCAGCCAGCTGACACTGTTGACGCCGGCCTGGAACGCGGTCGGCGCGCGCTCGGTAGCGGTGCTGCGCTGGGCCAGCGTGCCAAAGTAGGTGCGGTTGCCGGTGGCCAGCACTACCGCCGTCGCTGTGCCGGACACCACGTTCGTGCCCATGAACAACAGGTTGGCCTGTTCCATCAGGCCGGCGTCAGCGGCACCCGGGCTGGCGAACTTCTCCACCGGCAGCGACTCGCCGGTCATCGCCGCCTGGGCGACGAACAGATCCTTGGCGGTCAGTACGCGGCAGTCGGCCGGGATCATGTCGCCGGCGGAGAGCACGACGTGGTCGCCCGGCACCAGCTCGCGGATCGGCAGGTCGAGCAGGCGCGCCGGACGGCGGCTGTGCAGGTGCGCGCCGAAGTACTGGCCGGCCAGCTCCGCGGCCTCGGTGCCCGCGCTGCGCCGCAACACCCGCGAGGTGTTGCCGACCAGCGCCTTCAGCCGCTCGGCGGCGCGGTTGGAGCGTCCTTCCTGCACGAAACGGATGAGGGTGGACAGCAGGACCATCGCACCGATCACCACCGTGGCCTTGGCGTCCTCGGTCAGCCAGGAAACGGCGGCCAGCACGCTCAGCAGCAGGTTGAACGGATTGCGGTAGCACTGCCACAGGTGGCGCCACCACGGCAGCGGCTTTTCGTGATCGACTTCATTGGGGCCGAGCCGGGCAAAGCGCTCGCTGGCCTCCTGCGGGCTCAGGCCATCGCCGTGCGAATCCAGTACGGCCAGCAGGCGGGCATCGTCGAGCTGGGCCAGGCGGAGCAGGCCCTCGGTGAGCGTGGAGGGCGCGGCCTCGGCAGCGCCGCGGCCGAAGCCGGACTCGGGCAGGGCGCGGCGGCGGAACAGGCTGCCCGCGCGACGGCTGCGCAGGAAGGCGTTGAACCAGGCGTTGAGCAGGCTCATGGGGTCATCCTCGGAGGTGCCGACCCGGGTGCGCCGGGTCGTGGAGTGGCGTGGGTCAGGCGCGGCGCAGGGTGGGCACCGGGGGTGACCACGGCTGCAGGTGCAGGCGCTGGCTGCCACCGATGCACAGCGGCTTCATGGCATCGCGCAGGGGGTGGGGCAGGTGGCGCAGCGCCGTCATGCGCTCGCTGATCGGCAGCAGCGACAACGCATCGGCGACGACGCGCGGCGAACCGAGCGCCAGCGCATGGGCGAACAGGACGGGGCCGTGCTGCAGCAGGTGGCTGCGCAGGCCTGCGCGGTCGCGCTCAGCGATCAGGCGGCGCAGGGTGATGTAGAGGGTCTTGCAGGACATGGGGATACTCCGGGCAGGCGACGCCCGGGGCCCCCATCACGCGTGCGGACAGGGACCGGCGATGGGCGCCAGCAGGGAACGGGGGGTACTGATCCAGGGCGCGGCGCGCCCGGCAGGGTCGGGGTCCATCAGCGTCTCCGTGGGCAAGGCCGTCGTGGCCCAGTGCCGCTATTGTCCGCGCAGGGCTGCGCCGGGCCTAGATGCCCGTGGGTAAGCGCGGCTATACGTTGGTATAGGCAGCACGCGCGATGTGCGGTGTGCGGTGAATGGCATCCACGCGTGGCGTGGATCTACAAGTGCGCGGAACGATCCGCGAATGCGTCCGTCGCGCGCACCAGTGCATCGGTCGTGGCGGGTTCGGTGGCGCTGTGCCCGGACAACACCATCTCCAGCCGGGCCTCCGGCCAGGCGCAGGCGAGATCCCAGGCGCTGCGTGCCGGGCAGATGATGTCGTAGCGCCCCTGCACGATCACCCCGGGCAGGTGACGGATGCGATCAACCCCACGCAGCAGTTGCCCATGTTCAAGAAACGCGTTGTGGCGGAAGTAATGGGCCTCGATGCGTGCCTTGGCCAGCGTGTCGAGCGGATCGGCGTCGGAGACCGCATCAGCGTCATGCACCAGGGTGGCGGCGTTGTCCTCCCAGCCCAGCCAGGCCATGGCGGCGGCGATCTGCGTCTGTGGGTCAGGGCTGTCCAGCCGCTTCCAGTACGCAGCAATCAGGTCGCCACGCTCTTCTTCAGGAATATGCGCCTCGTAGCGCGCCCAGCGTTCGGGGAAGATCCAGCGCGCACCGCCGTCGGCCTGGTTGAACCAGGCGTTCTCCTCCGCGCGGCCCAGATACACACCGCGCACGATCACGCCGCTCGCACGCTCGGGATGGGCCTGCGCATAGGCCAGCGCCAGGGTGGACCCCCAGGAGCCGCCGAACACCAGCCAGCGCTCGATGCCCAGGTGTGCGCGCACACGCTCGATGTCCTGCACCAGGTGCGCGGTGGTGTTGTCGCGCAGCTCGCCGAAAGGAGTGGAGCGTCCGCAGCCGCGCTGGTCGATCAACACGATGCGGTAGCGCGCCGGGTCGAAGAAGCGTCGATGCGTAGGCGAGACGCCTGCCCCCGGTCCGCCATGCAGGAACACGACGGGGATGCCATCGGGGTTGCCACACTCCTCCAGATGCAGCGTGTGCAGCGCATCCACGGCGAGGCGGTGCTCGCGGTAGGGCGTGATCGAGGGATAGAGCGTGCGCATGGCGTTGCCTCACTTGCGGGAATGGCAAGCATAGTTGGCTTTTTCAATGCCAGTCGAGCGCGCGCGACCCTACAATGCGCTATGCCTGCCATGCCCAGCCTTGATGACCTGCGCCGCCATGCAGTGGCGCGCACGCTGTTCACGCCGACCACCCTGCTGGCGGCGATCCGTCGCCTCGGGTTCGTGCAGGCGGATCCCATACGGGCACCGGCCCGCGCCCAGGACCTGATCCTGCGCCACCGGGTGAAGGGCTACCGGGCCGGTGACCTGGAGCGGCGCTATGCGCGGCTGCCGGTGGAGGAAGACTGCCTGGTCAATTATGGGTTCCTGCCGCGCGAGCACCTGGCGTTGATGCACCCGCGGGTATCCAAGCGGGTATGGGACGCCGCCACCCGGCGCCGGGCGGCCGAAGTGCTGGAATTCGTGCAGGCGCGCGGCAGTGTCCACCCGCGCGAGGTGGACCAGGCCTTTGCCCATGGGCGGGTGACCAACTATTGGGGCGGCACCAGCAATGCCAGCACGCACCTGCTCGATGGCATGCACTACCGCGGCATGTTGCGCGTGCAGCGGCGTGATAGTGGTACCCGCATCTACAGCATCGCCGAGCACCCGCTGGCGGATGCCGGGGCCGCTGCACAGGCGCTGCGGGCGGCCGCACTCATCGACCTGGTGGTGCGCACCTACGCGCCATTGCCTGCCGCCAGCCTGACCTATCTCGTGCGCCTGCTCGGTTATGGCGCGCCGCACCTGGCTGCGCCGCTGCAGCAGGCATTGCGTGATGCCCGGCAGGCACTGGCCAGTACCGTTGTCGATGGCACGACCTGGTATTGGCCGGTCGAAGAAAATCCGCGTTCGCGGCACTTCCAGGTGGATGAGCAGGTGCGCCTGCTGGCGCCCTTCGATCCGGTCACCTGGGATCGCCGGCGCTTCGAGCTGCTGTGGGGGTGGGTGTACAAGTTCGAGGCCTATACGCCTGCGCCCAAGCGCCGCTTCGGCTACTACGCACTGCCATTGCTGTGGCGTGACCAGGTGATCGGCTGGGCCAACATCAGCGTGCGCGACGGCGGCCTGCAGCCTGCGTTCGGCTACGCTAGCGGCAAGGCGCCGCCCGAGGTCGCATTCCGCAATGCGCTGGATGACGAACTGCAGCGCATGAGCGACTTCCTGCTCGGGCCCAGCGGCGCGCCCTGAGCGGCGCCGCCGGTGTCAGCCGCGCCCTCGGCCAGGCAGAGGCAGAGCACTGGCCGAGGCAGTGGCAGGTGATGCGACCGCAATTACGTGATCGCACTCTTCCAGCCGTGCATTGGCCACGGCCTGCTTCGCGCCGCAGTGGGCGCAGGCAAGCACGGTGCCCCCGCTCAGGCGCGCGATCTGCGTGCCCTCGGTGCGGGTGACTTCACCGCAGGCTTCGCAGCGCAGCGCCATCGAACGGATCTGCACGATGGTGCCTGCCGGATCCCTGTCTGCATCAAGGGCCAATACGAAAAATCGACCGGTATTGGGCATGGCACTGCCTCCGTAAAACCTGCCTTCAGGGTGCCTGCAGCGCCGGCTGCAAGGTGTGATGGGAGGCTCAATCGGATGTGGACGTGGATCCCGCAGGCATCACGGGATCATCCTCCCGCTTGCGCCGGCGCACCCGTTCGCGGGTGCTGTACAGGCTGTTGTCGGCGCGATGGATGGTGTCGGCCACCACCTCGCCGCGGGCATGCGTGGCCGCACCCATCGAGAACGCGATCGGGGCCAGCCCGGCATTGACCTCATACCAGTCCAGCAGGGCCTGCAGGCGCTCGCGGCCCGGCTGGATCAACACCACCATGAACTCGTCGCCGCCGAGCCGGACCTCGCTTTCGCCTGCCCCCAGCGGCGAGCGCAGGAACGCAGCGAACTCCACCAGGATGGCGTCGCCGCGGCGATGGCCCTGGGTATCGTTGACCTGCTTGAAATGATCCAGGTCGAACACCACGCAGGCCCAGGATTCGGTTTCCAGCTGTTCCAGCCGGTGCAGGTAGCGGCGGTTGTGGCACAGGGTCAGCGGGTCGCGCTGGGACAGTTCGCGCAGGCGTTCTTCCTGCTGCCGCAGCGCGGTGACGTCCTGGGCGTGGCCGAGCACGAACGGTGGATGCGCCTCGCTGTCCAGCACGTTGTTGTAGGCCCAGTAGCGGCGGCTGCCATCGGCCGCGATCAGCTCGATGACACCGGCATCGGTATGGTTGCTCTCGATCCGCGCCAGGTAGGCCTTGAAAGCATCGCGCTTCTCCGGCGGCATCAGGTCGCACAGGCTGCGGCCGACCATCTGGCTTTCGGGAAAGCCCAGCGACTGCACCGCAGCTGGATTCACCGAGGTGAGCGTGCCGTCCAGCGTGTGCGTGCAGATCAGGCCCAGGCTGTAGTGGAACAGGCGCCGGTAGCGCACTTCGCTGGCTTCCAGCGCATCCAGCACCGCGCGTTCCTCGGTGATGTCCTGGATGGCGCCGACCAGGCGTGGCCGTCCCTCCACCTGCTGGCGGCTGCCGACCACGCGGGTCCAGATCGCACGGCCATCGGCGGTGGTCATCGGCAACTGCACTTCCCAGGGCGTGCCGGCCTCGACGCAGCGCTTGACCGAGGCCTCGATGATGGCGCGGCTGTCGTCGCGGTAGAAGGACAGGGCGCTGTCCAGGGATGGCTGGTAGCTGGCGCGCACGCCGTGGATCTGCTTGGTCTCGCGGGTCCAGCGCACCTCGTTGCTGGTCAGGTCCAGTTCCCAGCCGCCCACCTTGGCGGCAGTGTTGGTACGTTCGAGGAAATCCTCGCTGCGCTTGAGGTCGCTGTGCAGGTGCTGGGCCTGGTCGACCTTCTGCAGCAGCGCGGCGCGCTGTTCCAGGACCTGGGTGGTCACCCGGCCCAGGTGCACCATCAGTTCGCGCTGCGAGGGCGAGAGCACGCCGGGCATCGTATCGAGCAGGCACAGGGTGCCGATGCGGGCGCCATGCGCGGTGCCCAGCGGGATGCCCGCGTAGTGGCGTATGCGTGGGCCGCCGGTGACCAGCGGATTGGCCGCGAACAGCGGGTCCTGGCGCGCATCGGGAATCTCCATCAGCGCGTCGCGCTCGATGGCATGCGTGCAGAACGAAATGTCGCGCGGGGTTTCGCTGGTGTTGGGCAGGCCGATGTTGGCCTTGAACCATTGCCGGTGCTCGGCAACGATGGAAATCAGCCCCATCGGCATGCCGGTCGCAGCCTGGGCGGCGGCGACGATGGCATCGAAGACGGGTTCTGAGGGCGTGTCGAGCACGCCCAGGCGGTCGATCTCACAGAGTCTGGAAGCTTCATCCATAACTGGCGCGCTGGCTTCTGTCGGGAAGGGCGGGGCAGGCCCCACGCTAATGGGGCAGGGGTTAGCATCGTGCGTTCCCGGGTGATGCCCGTGTGATGCAGGCTGCCGCTGTCTCAGTTGTTCTGCTTCAGCGCCGCCTGGCGTGCAGCAAAGACTTCCGGGGTCTGCGGCTTGACGAACAGTGCCACCAGTTCGGGAAATTCGTCCTTGACCGCCGTCTCGATACGGGTGATGCAGGCTTCGATCTGCGGCGTGCGCCGGTCGTCCTCGAACTCCGCGCTGAGCATCGCCACCACCTGCTCGGGCCCCATCTGCATGGTCGTCACGCCGTTGGCACGCAGCAGGTCAGGATCAGTGACCGCCACGGCCATGATCCGCTGCGCCACCGCCGGGTGCGCCGGCTCGCCCACCAGCAGGCCCTTGGTTTCCCGCGCCAGCAGGAAAGCGGTCACGGCGAGCACGGCCGCGATGCACAGGGAGGCCACGCCATCGAGCACGGGCATGTCCAGCAGCTGCGCGGCCAGCAGGCCGGCCAGGGCGAAACCCAGGCCCAGCAGCGCGGCGCTGTCTTCCAGCAGTACGGTGAACGTGGAGGGATCCTTGCTGCGCCGGAAGGCTTCGAAGTAGCCCATGCGCCCCTTGCTGCGGCGGAACTCGCGCAGGGCGATGTACCACGACGTGCCCTCGAACAGCAGCGATACGCCCAGTACCGTGTAGCTGAGGCCATGGTTCGTGGCCGGCTGCGGGTGGCGGATGTGCTGGATGCCTTCGTACGCCGATACGCCCGCACCGGCGGCGAACACCAGCAGGGCGACGATGAAGCTCCAGAAATACAGCTCACGCCCGTAACCGAAGGGGTGCAGTGTGTCGGGAGACTTCTCCGCACGGTGCAGGCCGTACAGCAGCAGGATTTCGTTCAGCGTGTCGACCAGCGAATGGACGCCCTCGCTCAGCATGGCCGAGCTGCCGGAGATGCCGGCAGCGATGAACTTGGCGATGGCGATGGCGAGGTTGCCGAACAGTGCGGCGTAGACGACCAGGCGTGAGCCCGTGGGAGCGGCCATGTGAGGGGGCAGATGTAACGGACACCCCATGGTGCGATGGGGGGTGTCCGTGCCGCGTATACGTCTCGCTCAGCGCTGCCTCGGGTTGAGGTAGATGCGGGTTCCGTCCGATTCGCGCCGGCCCGACCAGCGTCCGCCACCGCTGGGACGGAAGCGCGCGATGACCTGATTGTTGGTGTCGGTCAGCAGCAGCTGGTTGCCGGACAGCAGCCAGCGGTTGACCGAAAAGAAGCCATCGGGGCAGCCGGCCGGCACCCACGCGCCATAGCCGCCGAACCATTGGCTGTCCTTCAGCGTGATGGTGCAGCTGGAGCCGTTTTCCTGGCCCAGGGTCCAGTCACCAAACAGATCGCTGTCGCGCACCGACCAGCCGCCATGGTGGCGGTCGCTGCCCCAGTCGTCGCGGTTGTCGTCGTGGTAGCCGATGTCCACCTCGGCGCCGGAACTGCGGCTGCGCGACGCCGAGTGCGCGTTGCCGGTCGTGGTGGTCTCGGTGGTCATCGAGCCCATATTGCCGAAGTCCGTATTGGACTGGGTCGGGTCGCCGCTGTCGTCCTGGCCCGTGCCGTTGTTCGTCTGGGTGGTCGTCGTGGTCTGCGAGCTGCTGGTGGTCTGCGTGCTGGTCGTGTCCTGGCCAAAGCCGAACGATGCGTCCTGGGCCATGGCGGTGGCGGGGAGGGCAAGGCTGCACAGCGCCAGCAGCCCGTGGTGCGGGAAGAGCTTGGCCATCGTCGAATCCTCGTTGGAGAACGCTGGAACCGCTGATCTGCGTGTGGGGCGGCAGCCTGCCGCGCCGGCGGAGCATAGCGCCGGCCGGACGGCGGCGGCGTGAGGGCCGTGTGCAGGTAGAGGCCTGGCGGGGCGGCGGCCAGCGCATCGTGAACAGGGCTGTCCGTGGCGGGGGATACACTGCATGCCCACCCCAGCGGGGCAGGCCCCGATGTCCGCAGCAGAACCAGGCCAGGCCATGCGGCAACGGGCACTGCAGGAGTGCCGGGCCATCACCGCGGCCCTGTCGTCCATGGATGATCCGCACGCCTCGATCCACGCGGCGCGCAAGGCGATCCGCCGCCTGCGGGCGCTGCTTGGCCGGGTGCAGCATCCGGCGCTGGACCTGGAGGACGCGGACCGGCGCCTGCAGCGCCTCGGCGACAGCCTGTCGGACCTGCGCGATGCCCAGGTGGTGGTGCAGGCTGCGGTCTACCTGCAGGACAGCCATGCCGCAGACGCGTGGCCGGCCATCATCGCCCGGCTCACCCAGCGCCGCGACCGGCTGCTGCAGCAGAGCCTGCAGCGCGATCCCGGGTTCGAGCGGCGGTTGCGCCGCGTGAGGATCGTGCAGGAGCAGCTTGCGAAGCAGCCTTGGGGGAAGCTGCGGCGTTCAGCGCTGCGCAGCAACCTGGAGCGCAGCCAACGGCGGGCCGAAAAGGCCGCCCAGCGTGCGAGCGACGATGGCGGGGCCGAGGCGATTCATCGCTGGCGGCGCAAGGTCCGCCGCCTGCGCATGCAGCTGGACGTGGCACACGCACTGCATCTGCACGCTGGGAAACGGCAAGCGTCGGGTGGCGATGCGAAGGCCCTGCACCGGCTCAGTGATGTACTGGGGCAGCAGCAGGATCTGCAGCTGCTGCACAACCTGGTCAGGGCGATGCCGGCCGCTCATGGCAAGGCGCGCCTGCTCGAGCAGCTGCGCAGCGCGCAGCAGGCAGGGTAGCCGTGGGTTGGACGCGGCCTTGGTGGCGCCAGGCCATGCCTGGCGAAGGACATCAGGTGCCGCTGCGCTCGCCGGGCGTGGCCCGGCGCTACCGGTCGTCCTTGCGTCGGTAGCGAAGGGATCCACGCAGCCGAGGTAGCGCCAGACCATGCCTGGCGGATGCCATCAGGGGCCGCTGCGCTCGCCGGGCGTGGCCCGGCGCTACCAGTCGTCCTTGCGTCGGTAGCGAAGGGATCCACGCAGCCGTGGTAGCGCCAAGCCATGCCTGGCGGATGCCATCAGGGGCCGCTGCGCTCGCCGGGCGTGGCCCGGCGCTACCGGTCCTCATTGCGTTGGTAGCAAGGAGATCCACGCAGCCGTGGTAGCGCCAGGCCATGCCTGGCGGATGGCATCGGGGGCCGCTGCGGTCGCCGGGTATGGCCCGGCGCTACCGATCGTCATTGCGGCGGTAGCGAAGGGTTCGACGCAGCCTTGGTAGCGCCAGGCCATGCCTGGCGGATGGCGTCAGGTGCCGCTGCGCTCGCCGGGCGCGGCCCGGCGCTACCGGTCCTCATTCCGGCGGCGTGTCGATCCATCCTGCGGCGAGCGCGGCGCGCAGATCGTCCGCGTCGTCGATGTCACGAAGGGACGTGTCGCTGATGCAGAGGGCGACGCCCGGGGTCTGCCGCAGGCGGCGACCGAAACCGCGGTCACCACCGCTCTCCGGCAGTCCGTTGAACCATGTGGCGGGGACGACAGCCGGCGAGCCCGGCACGCCGCCTTCCAGCGTGGCAGCGCAGCGGCACGGCGTGCTGGCCGCAGCCGCGAGCAGGGCGCGAAGATGTGCTGCATGGAGGCGGGGCTGGTCACAGACCAGGACCAGCACGTGGCGGGCGGTGCCGAGGTGCGGCGCTGCCAGCCGGAGACTGCTGCCGATGCCCAGCGCGGGCGCGGGATTCTCCACCTGGACGGCGCGCAGTCCGCTCAGTTCCGAACCGAAAGCGGGGCCCTGCGGCGTCACGACGATCAGGACATCCGGATCTGTTTCAGAGGCCAGCCGCGCCGCACGCCGCAACAATGATTCGCCTTCGACCTGCAACCACTGCTTGGGCCGGCCCAGGCGACGGCTCAGCCCGGCGGCGAGCACTACGGCCGCGTGGCCGCTCACGTATTGCCCAGTGCGCTGCCATGCCGCCATGCCTGCAGCTGGGCGGTGATGCTCAGGGCGATGGCTTCAGGCCCCCGTCCGCCCAGTGCGAGGCCGATGGGTGAGCGCAGCCGGGAGTGCAGTGCGGCGCGCGTATCCGCGTCCAGCACCTTGAACAGATCCTCCCTGCGCTGGCGAGGGCCCAGCAGTCCGATGAAAGGGATTCTTGATCGGGAAAGCAACCGCAACGCATCGAGGTCCAGCTCGAAGTTGTGGTGCATGACCAGCGCTGCATCCACCGGGTGGTCTGCTTGTGCCTCGTGCTTCTGCTGCAGCGACGGTAGGCGCGCCTGCCACGCACTGCGCGGCTCCACGATCTGTATCAGCCAGCCCTGGTCTTCCAGCATTGGCACCAGCGTCGCGGCCTCAGGTCCGGCGCCATGCAGCTGTACCAGCGGTGGACGGTGCCACTGCAGGCGCCACGCGCGGGTGTCGATGGCCTCGTCGCTGTCGAGCACCGGCAGTTGGATGCTGAACGAAGATCCAGCACAGCGACCGTCGATACGACCTGCGGTCGCCAGGGACAGGTGCAGGCTGTCACGGCCCTGCAGCCAGACATCCAGGCAGCCTGCCAGGCCCGGCAACCGGTGCAACGGCAGCAGTGCGATCCACTGGCAGCCGCGACAGCCCACGGCGTTGCCGGAGAACAGCGCCGCATCATCGCGGGTATCAATCTTTACCCAGGTGACGCGTCCTTCCGCTGCAACCCTGCAGGCCGCACGTGCGAGTTCCGGCTCGAGGCAGCCGCCACTGAGCCAGCCGATCTGTTCGTCGCCGGCAAACAACACGCAGGTCCCCGCACGGCTGTAGGTCGAGCCCTCGGTCTGCACCACGATGGCCAGCACCGCCGGAGAGCGCATGCGCGCGGCATCGGCAGCAGCACGCAGCACGGGCCGTGCATTGCCCGTTTCAAGGTCCAGGGGTGCGGGGAAAAGCGCCGTTGTCATGCGAGGTCCGGCAGGCCTGCGAGCAGCTTGTCCAGCGTCAGTGGATAGTTCCTGACCCGTACACCGGTTGCGTTGTAGACGGCGTTGGCGATGGCGGCACTGACACCACACAGACCCAGCTCACCGACGCCCTTGGCTTTCATCGGGGATGACACCGCATCTGCCTCGTCGAGGAACACGACCTCCTGGTGAGGCACATCGGCATGCACGGGAACTTCGTAGCCGGCAAGGTCATGGTTGACGAAGAAGCCCAGGCGCGGGTCGACGATCAGTTCCTCCGACAGCGCAGCGCCGATGCCCATCGTCATCGCGCCGATGACCTGGCTGCGTGCCGTCGTGGGATTCAGGATGCGTCCCGCAGCGCAGACGGCCAGCATCCGCCGGATGCGCGTTTCGCCCGTCGCGACATCAACGCCGACCTCGACGAAATGCGCAGCGAAGGTGGATTGCTGGAATTTCTCCTGCAGCGTGTCAAACTCGATGCTGTCCTCGGCAACCAGTTCGCCGCTGCGGGTCGCCTCCGTCAAGGCAGCCCGTCGTTGCCCAGCGATGACATGGCCATCCTCGAACCGTGCCACGGACGGATCCACTTCCAGCGCGCTGGCAACCTTGGTCCGCAATGCCATGCAGGCCGCGTAGACACCAGCAGTTGAACTGTTCGCACCCCATTGGCCGCCAGAGCCGGCGGCAACCGGAAAGCGCGAGTCGCCCAGCTTCACCGTGACCTGCTCCAGGGGGACGCCCAGCATCTCGGCGGCGGTCTGGCCGATGATGGTGTAACTGCCAGTGCCGATATCGGTCATGTCGGTCTCGACGGTCACGCGGCCATCAGTGGAGAGACGCACGCGCGCGCCGGACTTCATCACCAGATTGTTGCGGAAGCCGGCGGCCACACCCATGCCGACCAGCCAGCGTCCATCGCGGCTGGTTGCAGGGGTAGCGTTGCGACGCTGCCAGCCGAAGCGCGAGGCACCGGATTGCAGGCACTGCACCAGCTGGCGCTGCGAAAATGGCCGTGACGGATCGCTGGGGTCGACCTGGGTGTCGTTGCGGATGCGGAACTCGATCGGATCCAGCCCGACCTTCTCTGCCATCTCATCCATGGCGATTTCCAGCGCCATCAGCCCGGGCGTCTCGCCGGGCGCGCGCATCGCGTTGCCTTCGGGCAGATCCAGTGCGGCCAATCGCATGGCGGCCAGCCGGTGCGCGCCGGCGTACAGGAAGCGGGTCTGCTGCACGGCTTCCTCAGGCGAGCCGCCCGCCAGGTTGCCTGACCACGATTCGTGTCCGATGGCGGTCAACGTTCCGTTCGGAGACGCGCCCAGCCGGATGCGCTGGATGGTGGCCGGGCGGTGGGTGGTGTTGTTGGCGACCAGCGGGCGCTGCAGCGCTACCTTGACCGGTCGCTTCGCCACACGCGCCGCCAGCGCTGCGAGCAGGGCATCGGAGCGCAGGAACAGCTTTCCGCCAAAGCCTCCGCCAATGTACGGCGATACCAGGCGGACGTTGTCCTTGGGTATGCCCAGGGTCCTGGCCAGGTCCGTCCGGCCCCAGTCGATCATCTGGTTGGACGTCCACACGGTCAGGTGGTCACCGTCCCATGCCGCCAGCGTTGCATGCGGCTCCATCATGGCGTGTGACTGGTCAGGGGTGTGATACGTCGCATCGAGAGTGATGTCGGCCTGCTGGAACGCCTTTTCGAAGTCGCCCACCCGGGCATCGGGCTCGGGAGTCTTCAATGACGACTCATCCTTGCGGGCCGCAGCCAGGTCGAATGAACCGTGCCGCGGTGCGTAGCGCACGCGGACCTTGGCGGCCGCCGCGCGTGCCTGCTCGAAGGTCTCGGCAACCACCACCGCCAGCGCCTGGTGGTAGTGGCTGATCGTCGGGCCGCCGAGCAGCGGCGCGGCGTTGCGCTTCACGCGCTGCAGCGGTCCGGCATTGTCGGCAGTGACGATGGCCAGCACGCCTGGTGAGCGGCGAGCGGGCTCAAGATCCAGTGAGGCGACGGCTCCGGCGGCGATCCCTGCACCGACCACCACGCCGTAGGCCGGTGTCTCGGGCACTGCGTCATGCCATTCGTATGCGTAGGTCGCCTTTCCGGAGACCTTCAATGGACCGTCGATGCGCGGGTGCGGTTGCCCGACGATCTTCTCTGCATCGATGGGATTGGTGCCAGCAGGCGTATTGAACTTCATGCGCGCGCCCTCAGGTCCTGCAGGATGGATGCCAGCGTGCGTTCGGCCAGTACCGCCTTGAAGTGGTTCTGGCCGGTCGGTGCCGCACCCAGCAACAGCGACGACATGACGGCCGAGGCTCCCTGCGGCAGTGCGGCGTCGGCGGCGTCGCTGCGCCATGGTTTGTAGGCCACGCCGCCCAGCGCGACGCGTCCGCTGCCATCGGCCTGCACGATGGCAGCAACCGAAACAAGCGCGAACGCGTAGGATGCGCGGTCACGCACTTTCCGATAGACATGGGTGCCACCTGCCGGGGGTGGCAGGATCACCGCCTGGATCAGCTCGCCTCGCAGCAGCGTTGTCTCCAGGTGTGGCGTTGCTCCTGGTGGGCGGTACAGGGCATCCAGCGCAATGAGCCGACGGGCGCCGTCGGCACGCAGTGTCTCCACCGACGCGCCCAATGCCATCATCGCCACGGCCATGTCGCTGGGATGCGTGGCGATGCAGTCTGCGCTGCCACCGATGATCGCCAGCTGCCGGCTTGCGCCTTCCACTGCGGCACAGCCGCTGCCTGGCAGGCGCTTGTTGCAGGCCTGGGCCGTATCGTAGAAGTAGGGGCAGCGCGTGCGTTGCAGCAGATTGCCTGCCGTGGTTGCCTTGTTGCGCAGCTGCCCCGAGGCGCCCGACACCAGCGCCCGGGTCAGCAACGCGTAATCGCGGCGGACGCGTGCGTCTGCGGCCAGGTCGGTATTGCGCACGAGTGCACCGATCCGGAGGCCGCCATCGGCCGTCGCTTCGATGCCGTCCATGTCCAGCCCGTTCACATCGATCAGATGCGTCGGTGTTTCCACTTCCAGCTTCATCAGGTCCAGCAGGTTGGTGCCCCCGGCGATGAAGCGTGCGCCCGGCGCGCGTGTGGCGGCGGCAATGGCGTCGGCCGCGCTGCTGGGGCGTTCATAGGTGAAGGCCCTCATGAGCGCTTCCCTGCCGCATCCTGGATCGCGTCGATGATGTTGGAGTACGCGCCGCAGCGGCAGATATTGCCGCTCATCCGCTCGCGGATCTCTTCAGGTGTCAGTGCCGCAGGCGCGTCCAGGCGTGCAGTGACGTGGCTGGGGACACCGCGCTCGATTTCGTCCAGCACCGCAACGGCCGAGCAGATCTGGCCCGGCGTGCAGTACCCGCACTGGAACCCATCATGCTTGACGAAGGCGGCCTGCATGTCGCTGAGGTTGCCGGGTGATCCCATGCCCTCGATGGTGGTGATGCTGGCGCCCTCATGCATCACGGCCAGGGTCAGGCATGCATTGATGCGGCGGCCGTCCACCAGCACGGTGCAGGCACCGCACTGCCCGTGGTCGCAGCCTTTCTTGGTGCCGGTCAGCTGCAGGTGCTCACGCAGCGCATCCAGCAGGGTGACGCGGGTATCAAGCAGCAGTGAGCGGTTCGCACCGTTCACCTTGAATGCTACCTGCGAGGTGACCGGGGCACGTGCCGCGGAACGATCGGGCTCGGCGGCGGCGGCGACAGCGGCGGGCATGGCCATGGTGGTGGCCGAGCCCGCACTGAGCTTGAGCATGTCGCGCCGCGTGAGCGGAAGCTTGGAAGGGGGATTCATCGTGACTCCGCTGGCTGCAGTCGGCTGACGGGATTGCGTGTCAGCATGGCCGCGCTGCGGTGGGCGGGTGGTGAAGCTCCGCCCTGTTACCCGTTCAGCTTGCTTGCTGTGAGGGTGGATGGCCAGATGATGACAGCACCGCGCGCACCCGCGTGGCCAGTTCGCCGATGGTGAAGGGCTTGCCGATCAACTGCACGTTCGCGTCGAGCACGCCATCGTCAACGAGCGCATTGCGGCTGTTGCCGGTGGCGAACAGCACCTTCAGGTGCGGGTGCCGCGCCAGTGCCTGGTCGGCCAGCTGCCGCCCGTTGACCCCGGGCATCACCACGTCGGTGAACAGCAGGGCGATGTTGGGATGCGCCTGCAGCAGGGGCAGGGCGCTGGCGGCGCCATCGGCCGACAGCACCTGGTAGCCCAGTTCGGACAGCGCATCGACCGAGAACGCGCGCACCGCCGCGTCGTCGTCCACGACCAGGATCTGCTCCGCGCCACCGCCCGACAGCGGAGCTGCAACGGTCGCGGCCGGTGGCAGTGCGTCCACCTCGGCCAGCAGGCGCGGCAGGTAGATGACCACGGTGGTGCCTGCGCCGGGCGTGGACTGCAGGCGGACGTGACCGTTGGACTGCTGCACGAAGCCGTAGACCTGCGACAGCCCCAGGCCGGTACCCTGGCCGACGGGCTTGGTGGTGAAGAACGGATCGAACGCGCGCGCCATCACGTCCGCCGGCATGCCGCTGCCGGTGTCGGTCACCGCGATGCGCACATAATCGCCGGTGGGAATGCCACCGTGCTCGGCCACGTCTGCCAGGTCGATCTGGCAGTTGCTGGTCTGCAGCTGCAGGCGGCCACCGCCCGGCATGGCGTCACGCGCGTTCACGGCCAGGTTGAGGATGACGTTCTCCAGCTGGTTGGCATCGGCGTGCGTCCACCACTGGCCGCCGCCCAGCACGGTCTCCAGGATGACGCTGCTGCCGAGCGAGTGGACCAGCAGGTCGGTCATGCCCGCCACCAGGTGATTCACGTCCAGGGCAACCGGCTGCAGCGGCTGCTGCCGCGAGAACGCCAGCAGCCGCTGGGTCAGCTGGGCAGCGCGCTGGGCGCCATCCAGGGCCATTTCGATGTAGCGCACCGCGCGGGCATCGCTGTCGCCGATGCGCAGGGCCAGCAGGTCCAGCGGGCCGATCACCGTGGCCAGCATGTTGTTGAAATCGTGCGCGATGCCGCCACTGAGCTGGCCGACGGCTTCCATCTTGCGGCTCTGCCGCAGCGCATCCTCCACCCGCATGCGCTCGGCCACTTCGGCACGCACCCGCGCCTCGAGCTGCTCGTTGAGCTCGCGCAGGCGCGCGTCGGCGGCCTTGCGCGCGGTGATGTCGATGGCCACGCCCAGCATGCGCACGCAGCGCCCGGCCTCGAAGATGCCCCGGCCCTTGGCCGCGACCCAGCGCACGATGCCATCTTCCTTGCCGACCGTGCGGTACTCCACGTCGTAGCTGGCGCGCCGCTGCGGATCGGCGGAGACCTCGAGCGCCGCCAGCGTCGCAGCACGGTCATCGGGGTGCAGGCCGGTGCGGAAGTCATCGAAGGTCACCTCCGCATCGGACGAAATGCCGAACATCGCCTTCGTGCGCGCGGGCCAGAGCAGGATGTTCTGTACCAGGTCGAGATCCCACAGCCCAAGCTCACCTGCCTCGGTGGCCAGGCGCAGGCGTTCCTCGCCTTCGGCCAGTGCCGCTTCGGCGGCCTTGCGCCCGGACAGGTCGAGCATGGCACCGATCATCCGCAGCGGCCGCCCATCGGCATCGCGCAGCACCGCGCCACGGTCGAGCACGGCGGCATAGCTGCCGTCGGCGCGGCGGAAGCGGTACTCGCCGTTCCAGGTCGTGCCATCGCCGTCGATGACGGCATGGATGTTGCGGTCGATGCGGTCGCGGTCTTCGGGATGAATGTGGTCCAGCCACCACTGCGCGCTGGTCTCCATCATCGGGTGCCCGAACAGGCTGGACAGTGCTTCGTTCCAGACCACGTGGCCGTCGACCATGCGCCAGTCCCACACCGCATCGTTGGTGGCCTGTGCCGCCAGGCGGTAGCGTTCCTCGAGGTCGAGGCGGTCGGCCTCGGCGGACTTGCGGTCGGTGATGTCCAGCGAGGTGCCGACCAGGCCGATGACCTCGCCATTGCCGTTGCGCAGCGGCGCCTTGGTCGACAGCCACCACGCGCGGCGTCCATCGGAGAAATTGATCTCTTCCTCGAGCTGCTCGCCTTGTCCGCTGGTCATGATCCGCTCATCGGTCGCCATGACCGCCGCGGCCTGCGCGGGGTCGGCCAGCAGCTCGGCATCGGTGCGCCCGACATACTCCGCGGGCGTACGCCCGATCAGTTCAGTGGTGCCGCTGTTGCCGATCAGCAGGCGGCCCTGGCGGTCCTTGGCGTACATCACGCCTGGCGCGGCTTCAACGAAGGAACGCAGCAGGGCCTGGGCCTGGTCGCGCTCGGCCTGCACCCGCAGGCGCTCATCGATATCGATCAGGACGCCGGGAAAGCTTTTCGCCCGCCCGTGCTCATCCAGATCGACGCGGCCGATGCTTTCCAGCCAGTGGTATCGGCCATCAGGGCCCTGCGTGCGGTACTGGTGGGCGAAGCGGCCACCGTGGCGCACCGCGTGCTCGATGGCGGCCACCAGGCCGGGCAGGTCATCAGGATGGACCGCGCCCAGCACGTCGTGCAGCTGCAGCTTGCGCTGGGCCAGCGCCGGGTCGAGGCCGAACGCACGCGCCAGCGCTTCGTCCACGGTCAGCTGGTCGCGCGGAACATCCCAGAACCAGGTGCCGACGATGGCGCCTGCAGCCAGCGCCATGTTCACGCTCTCGGTGGCATGGGCGGCTTGGGGCAGGGAAGCGGGAGGCTGGTTCACGGACGATCTCGAGCGACGGGGCACTGCCTGCCGCAGTCAGCGGCAGGCAGATCAAGGGCCGCCAGTCTAGATCAGTCGCCCGTCACGGGAGTGTGGTGCCGGCTCAACTGCCGCCGGGCTTCACCCGCATCACCCGTTTGCGGTACTCGTAGACGTTGTCACCGCGCACGCGCCGTTCCTGCGTGCCGGTGATCGAATCCACGCGTCGGTCCGAGCCGGTGACCGGCTTGGCGTCGATCTCGGTTTCGCGTTCGAACGAATGCGATTTGTCGGTGTTGCGGTAATAGCGGTACAGCGCCCAGTACAGCGCCGTAGCACCGGCCGGACCGGCCGCCAGCAACCAGAGACCACTGTCGTCACTCATGTTGTCGCCACCAGGAAGGCAATTGCGAGGGCTTCGATGACCGTGCCGGTGGCCAGGGCGGCCAGCAGCATCTTCCACTGCTGCACCGGCACGCTGCCCATGGTTTCGCCGGTACGGCCGTTCACCGCGATGTAGTGCAGCATGCCGCCGTTGGCGCCGGGCTGGTGGTAGGAGTACAGCCATACCGGCAGGTACATCGACACCCAGCGGGTGCCATGCACGTCCAGCTGTTCCTGTTCCCAGCGCACGCCACGGTCGTAGCGGCGCACGCTGGCCTGGACCTGGGCACGGGCGATCGACAGCAGCTGGTCCTCCAGCCGCGGGCGCAGCTTCTCGACATCCAGGTTGCGCTTCTCCGAGGTGAAGCCCGCCAGGTACGACGCGTTCCATTTCACCGCGTTCTTGGTGTCGAACGGCAGGATGGTGTTGATGATGTTGTTGGTATTGGTCTGCGTGTCGAGATTGCCGCGCTCGGCCGAGGATTCCAGCGGCAGGTCGTCGACGGTGAAATCGACCTGGCGCTCGACCTGGTAGATGTCCGCGTCGTAGTAGGTCTGCTTGTTCTTCTCGGTACCGCGGGTGTATTCGCGGGTCTTGATCTCGCCCTTGCCGGCCACGGCCGCGCTGACGTTGCTGTCCACGATCATGTAAGGCAGGTACACGCCCACCACGTTTTCCGGGGTGAACTGGTCCTTGAACGCCTTCAGCGCGAACATCCGCCGCTTGTCGACGAACTGGCGGATCCGCGCGACGGCGTCGTCCTTCTTGATGTGGAAGGGCAACACGGCATCGGGGACGGCACCGTTGCTGATCTGCTCGTTCACGCCGAACACGTGGCGGCACCAGTGGCAGCGTGCGGTCATCGTGCTCTCGGTGTTGACGGTGACCTCGGCGCCGCAGCCGCTGCACTTGAAGGTCATCAACGCAGAGGTGTCGGCGTCGATGTTGCGCGCGCCGGAGGCGATGACGGTGCCCTGCAGCTGGTCCAGCGCTTCACCCAGCCCGAATTCCTCCTCGACCCGCGCACCGTGCCACTCGTGGCGGCAGTAGAGGCAGACCAGGATGTCGGTGCCAAGCTTGGGGCGGATGTCGGTGGCGCCGCACTTCGGGCAGCGGTTCAGGCCGTCCTTCAGCTCGCTGGCGGAGGTGTCGATGGCCAGCGGATCGGGGGCCTCGACGTCATCACGGATGGCCTGCGGCAGCGTGCTGGTATCCAGCGGGAAGCTGCCGGGCAGGGGCGGGACGTCCTGCGGCGAACCCGGGCCGTCCAGCTTCGCCGCCGGCAGGGGCGCGGGCGAAGCGGGATCGGCCTGGGGCAGCGGCGGAGGGCCGTTTCTGGGGTCGGACATGGTGTCTGCGCGCCCTGCGTCTTACAGGCCCAGCGCCTTGGCCTTCAGCGCGTCGTAGTCGTCCTGCGTGATCAGGCCCAGGTCCAGCATTTCCTTGGCCTTCTTCAGCTTGGCCACCGGATCATCGGCCGCCGGTGCAGCGGGCTGCTGCAGGTTGCCCGCGCCGAACATGCCCGACGCCATGCCGACACCGACCAGGCCTGCCGCGCCGCCGTTCTCGCCGGCCGACTGGATGCCCTGGGCGACACTGGCCTGCAGGTTGGAATTGCCGCGCGAACCGGACAGCGCATCGGCGCGCTGCACGGTCTTCAGCAGTTCACGGGTATTGGCGTCGTACTCGATGGAAACGATGGCGGTCTTGACGATGGCCAGGCCACGGTCGGACTGCCACTGGTAAGCCTGCTCGACCGCGGCCGACAGGCTGTGGGCGAAGCCGATCGAATCCTGCTGCAGCTTGGTGATGCGGTTGCCCTTGGCCGGGTCGTTCGTATACAGGCTGAACGCCGGTGCCAGCGAACCCACCACTTCATTGAACAGCTGGGTCGCGGCGGCATTGTCCATGTCGGTGAAGTCGAACACCTGGCCCGGACGCAGGTAGCTGGCCGGCACGAAGTTCTTCACGAACAGGATGGGATCGACGATCTTCAGCGTGTACGAGCCACGGGTGACCGCGCCGACCTGGGTGTTGAGGAAGCCATCGTCCCAGTAGATTTCAGACTGGGTGCCGAACCGGTTGTCGGGCAGTTCCTTCAGCGAGACGAAGAACGCGGCCTGCTGCGAGCCCGGCTGGCCACCGAACTTGAAGCGTTCCCAGCTCTGCTTGATGAAGGTGCTGACCAGGCCATCGCCGGCGAAGATCGACTGCGAATTGAGGTCGTCCGAACGCCATTCGTAACCACCGGCTTCGGCCACGAAGGCGGTGAGGGCGCCGTCCTGGAACAGCAGCAGGCCGTAGCCTTCAGGCACGATGATCTTCGAGCCGTTGCTGATGATGTTGGACGAGCCGCTGGTGTTGGAGCCGCGCCCGGCGTTGGTGCCGTTCGGCACGGCCGCGAACAGCGCCGCCGTCGATGGCAGGCCCGTCGGCACGGTGTAGAAGTCCTTCCACTGGTCGGCCAGAACACCGCCCACTGCACCCTTGACCGCCTGTACCAGACCCATGACCTGCTCCCTGTGGTTACCGGACAGGCACCGCGCCTGTCGTGCTCGGCTGACTATAGAGGAGCGGGGCGGTGCCTCGCCACCGGTGCCGCAGGCGCGCATTCATGCACGACATGCCAGACAAAACCGGCAGGAAAGGGCGGGACAGGCGGTTGCCCGTGCCCGCCCGGAGCGCTTACGCCATGGCGCGAGTGATCAGCCCGTAGCCGATGAGCACGACCAGCAGGGCCGGCAGCGTCACGAACGACGCGATCATCCAGCGCAGTGCCTTGCGCGAGGTGATGGACGCCGGGCCGGTCTGGCCGGTGGCGTTCAGTGACGAGGTCTTGTTGGCATAGACAGTGGCGACGATGCCGAACGGCCAGAAGCCACAGAAGATGCTCAGGACGGCCAGGAACAGGTAGTCCTTGGGCGGAACGGCGGGTGCTGCGATCTCCATGAAAACGATTTCTCCTTGATGGGGGCGGGATTATGCCGCAGCCCCATCGTCGCCGCACAGGGCGCTGTGGCGATCAGCGCACCGATTGCGGCACCCGTCGCAGTTTGCTCGTGTCATAGCCCATCGCGGCGATACGGTCGACCGCCGCCTGGTAGTCCTCTGGCGAAACCTGCGGGGTGCGGGCCATGTACCAGACGTAGTCGCGCTTGCTGCGGCCGACGATGGTCTGCTGATAACCCTCGTCCAGCCAGGCAATGATGTATTCGGCCTGGATGGGCCAGACGAACTGCATGCCCCAGACCGCGCCGGCACCTTCCTTCTCGACCCGGCCAACCGGATGCATGCTCTTGAAGGGCGCATCGAAGCTGCCCTTGCGGTAGGTGAACGTGGTGCGGATGCGCCCATCGGGCTGCAGGGCGTAGCTTTCCACCGCATCAAAGGCTTCGCGCTCGGGCCAGGACGGGATGTGGGCGATCACGTACCAGTCACCCATGAAGCGCGGCACGTCCACGGATGCCGCACGGGGTAGCGGCCGGGTGTCCTGGCTGCTGCAGCCGGCGCCGAACAGGGCCACGGCCAGCAACGAAATCAGGGGCAGGGTGCGCATGGCATGGCTCCTTCAGCGTGGGCGGAACAGGTAGTGGGCGACCAGCCACTGCTGGCCATCGTCATAGCCGAACAGTTCGGCGCAGGCCATCCAGAACATGCGCCAGCGCTGCCACCAGATGCGCGCCGCGGCCTCGCCGTAGGTGGCCTGCAGGATGGGCATCAGCGATCCGCGCGCCGCGTCCTGGTTGTCCAGCCAGTGGTTGGCGGTACGCTCGTAATGGGTGCCATCCAGCAGCCAGCGCTGGTCCAGCTGCAGGTGCTGCTGGAAGTGCAGCAGGGTGTCGGCGGCCGGCATCAGGCCGCCGGTGAAGAAGTGCCTCCCCATCCAGTTGTCATCGCCTTCCGTCTCGAACGGATACATCAGCGTGCGGTGGGCGAAAATGTGCACGAACAGCGCGCCGTCCGGGCGCAGCCAGCCGGCGATGCGCTGCAGCAGCTGCTGATAGTTGCGCACGTGCTCGAACATCTCCACCGACACGCACCGGTCGAATCGCGCTGCCGGCAGTTCCAGCAGGTTGACGTCGCGGGTAAGTACCTCGACGTTGTGCAGGCCGCGCGCCTGGCACTGGCCGAGGATGTGCTCGCGCTGGCTGTGCGAATTGGAGACCGCGGTGATGCGCGCATTGGGATAGCGTTCGGCCATCCAAAGGGTCAGCGAGCCCCAGCCACACCCCAGCTCGAGGATGTCCTGCCCGTCGCGCAGGCCGGCACGCTGCGCGTACAGCTCCAGCATCGCGTCTTCGGCCTGGTCCAGGGTTTCGTGACCGGTGCGGTAATAGCAGCTGCTGTACTTCAGTCGCTTGCCGAGGCAGGCCTGGAAGAACGCGGCCGGCACCTCGTAGTGCTGGCGGTTGGCCGCATCGACGTGCAGGGCCAGCGGGCTGCCGGCGAGGTCGGCAATGCGGCGCTGGAAGCGCACCGACTGCGCGGCAAGGCCGCCCTCGGTTTCCTCCTGCAGGCGCTGCGCGCACTGGCGGCGGATGCCGGCCCGCAGGGCGACATCCGGGATCCAGCCGCGCTCGGCCCAGCCGGTCAGGCCGCCTTCGATCTGGACGGGGGGGTGCAGCGTGCTGGCAGCGTTCATGGTGTGCGGTCCTGGGAAGGGGAGGTGCGGGAGAACCACGGGAAGAACATCGACGTGCTGCGCTGGTAGTCGCGGTAGTCCTCGCCGCGGCTGCGCAGGGCCTGCTTCTCGGTGAAGGGCACGCCGCTGAGGTAACGCAGGAACAGGTACATCACCACCGGGCCGGACCAGGCCAGCCACCACAGCGGCGAGCCAACGGCGAGCAGCACGTAGGTAAACCAGTGCAGCCATTCGAAGAAGTAGTTCGGGTGGCGCGAGTAACGCCACAGCCCCTGCCGACAGGTGCGGCCCTTGTTGGCCGGATTGGCGCGGAAGCGCGCGAGCTGGCGATCGGCCAGTGCTTCGCCGCCGACGCTGAGCAGCCACACCGCCACGGCGGCCGCGATCCACGCGGCGTGGCCGGTGGACGGATTGCGCGCAACCGCCAGGAACGGCAGCGCGAACAGCACCACCAGCAGGGCCTGGGCCATGAAGAACCCGAAGATCTTTCCCTGGTGGCCGTTCCAGTGCCCGCGCAGGTAGCGGTAGCGGCCATCCTCGTCTTCACTGCGCACGCGGTGCCAGAGGTGCAGGGCGAGCCGGCTGCCCCACAGGCCACCCAGCACGGCCAGTGCGATGCGCGGCTGCAGCGCGCCATCGCCCAGCCAGGCCAGCAGCAGTGCGCCGGCCGCCACGCCCTTGGCCCACAGCACGTCGACCACGCCGATGTTGTGGTGGCGGCGCTGCCAGGCCCAGCCCCAGCACATCACCAGCACCGCGTAGAGCAGCACCCAGCCAAGCAGGTTCATGCGCGTGCTCCCTTGTGAGCGTTTCCGTGTGCATTCATGCCGGTGTTGCCGGTGCCGCGCCGTGCCAGTGCGCACAGCAGCGGCAGCGCGATGCTCCAGCCCACTCCCAGCAGCAGCACGCCGTGCCAGGCGGGCGCAGCAAAGTGCACCGCCTGGAAACCGCGTGCCGCCGAGAGGTAGGCCAGCGGAGCCAGCAGCAGGCCGAAGGCCACCGACAGCAGGCGATGGCGCTGCAGGAAGGCCATCGAACACGTCAGCGTCATGGCGAAGGCCGCCCACAGCGCCATGATCCAGGGCGGCGGCGCCCAGCCCAGGGGCGCGGCGGCATAACGCACCGCGCCGCTGGCGGCGGCAACCCCATCCACCAGCCAGGCGCAGGCGAGGGCAAGCAGCAGCAGGCGCAGTTCCAGCCGCGGCACAGGACTGGTGAGCACCTGGCTGGCGATGTACAGCGACGCCGCCACCAGGGCCGGCCATTGCCAGCCACGGCCCGCGCCCGCCACTGCGCACAGCCAGACCAGCTGGTTGCCGAGCAGGTTGGCCCACGTGCGGCCCATCTCAGGCCTCGCCGCCTGCGGGCACGTCCGTGCAATAGCCCGGGCGCGCCAGCAGCAGGTGCGATACGCCGATGGATCGCTCCAGGAAGCCGCCCTCGCAGTAGGCCAGGTAGAACTCCCACAGCCGGCAGAAGCGCTCGTCGAAGCCCTGTGCCTGCACGGCGGCACGCTGCGCCAGGAAGCGCTGCCGCCAGGCGCGCAGGGTGAGGGCGTAGGAGTGGCCGAAATCCTGTTGCGCCACCAGCTGCAGGTCACTGGCCCGGGTCTTGGCGGCCATGATCGCGTTGATCGAGGGAATGAAGCTGCCGGGGAAGACGAAGCGCTTGATGTAGTCGACGCTGCGCCGGGCCTGCTCGTAGCGGTGGTCTTCGATGGTGATCGCCTGCAGCAGGGCCACGCCCTCGGGCTTCAGCAGGCGCTGCAGGGTGCCCATGTAGGTGTCAAGGAACTCGGCGCCGATGGCCTCGATCATCTCGATGGAGACGAGCTTGTCGAACTGCCCCTGCAGGTCGCGGTAGTCCTGCATCAGCACGCTGACGCGGTCCTGCAGGCCGGCGTCCTGTACGCGCTGCACGGCCAGCGCATGCTGTTCGGCGGAAATGGTGGTGGTGGTGACGTGGCAGCCGTAGTGGCGTGCGGCATGCACGGCGAAGCCGCCCCAGCCGGTGCCGATCTCCACCACGCGGTCGCCCGGCTGCAGGCGCAGCTGCTGGCAGATGCGGTCCAGCTTGCGGGTCGAGGCCACCTCCAGCGACTCGTCGGCCTGCGCGTACAACGCCGAGGAGTACATCAGGTCCGGCGACAGGAACAGGGCGAAGAAATCGTTGCCCAGGTCGTAGTGCGCGGCGATGTTGCGACGGCTGCCCTCGCGGCTGTTGCGGCGCAGGCGGTTCCAGCCACGCAGCAGCCAGCCGGCCGCGCGTGCGGGGCCGCGCTCCATGCCATCGAGCAGATCGCGGTTGCGCACCAGCAGGCGCACCAGTGCCACCAGGTCGTCGCAGCGCCAATCACCATGGATGTAGCTCTCGCCGGCACCGACGCTGCCCTGCGCGGCCACCTTGCGGTAGAACGCTGGGTCGTCGATGGTGACCGTGGCCTGCAGCGGGCCGTGGCCATTGCCCAGCAGCACCTCGCCGAAGGCATCGCGCACGCGCAGCTGGCCGTCCCGCAACGGGGCGAGCTGCGCCAGCAGGCGGCGGCGCAGGAAGGCATCCAGTGCGCCGGCGCGGGGCAGGGCCACCGAAGGCGTCAGGTTGTTCATCGCGGTTTCTCGGCAAGGGAAGGGTGGTCGTGCACGGGGTTGCGCTTCATCCACAGGCGCAGCGCCTGCCAGTGGATGGCCGCCACCACCTGCACGGTCATCAGCGGGTAGGCCAGCAGCACCCGGGCCAGGCCACGGCCATCCAGCGGGCGGCGCTGCATCGACTGGGTGGCGTCAAACTGGCGGACCCCGTCGCGCCAGACCTGCATGTGCACGCGCAGCGCGTCGCCCGGTGCGCTGAAGCGCCAGTCGTAGCGGCAGTCCATCGGCATGAAGGGCGAGACGTGGAAGCACTTGTCGAACTGCCAGCGCAGGCTGGCGCCTTCGTGCTGGGCCTGCTCGACCGGCAGCACGTAGGCATGCCGTTCCTTCCACGGGGTGTTGGTGATGTCGGCGACGATGCAGTCCAGCGTGCTGCCGTCTGCCTGGTAGCAGTAGTAGAAGCTGACCGGATTGAACACGTGGCCGCCAAAGCGCAGATGCGCCAGCAGGCGCACCGGGCCGGCGGGACGGCGGCCCAGCACGGTGGCGGCGTGATCGCGCACGGCATCGGCCAGCGGCACCCCGGCGGCACCCAGGTAATCACTGCGGCGGAATTCGGCCAGGTTGCGGCGGTTGACCGACCACAGCCAGCGTCCGGCGAAGACCTGGTCCAGTTCGTCCAGGTCAAGCAGCAGCTGCGCGACGGGATAGCGGAACGCGTGCGCATGCGGGTGGTGCCGCCGGTGCTGCACATGGCCGAAGTAGAGCGCACTGGCGGTCATGCGGTGATCTCGGTCGGGCGCAGCGGCGATGCGATGCCGGTGCGGGAGCGCAGCGCGTCGACCGTGCGCCGCGCACTGGCGATGCCGTCCTCATGGAAGCCCCAGCCCCAGTAGGCGCCGGCGAACCAGGTATGGCGATGGCCCTGGATCTCGCCCCAGCGCTGCTGCGCGCGTACCGCAGCATGGTCGTGCACCGGGTGCGCGTAATGCAGGCGGCGCAGCACCTTCGAGGGGTCGATGGCATCGCTGCGGTTGAGGGTCACCACCAGCGGCGTGTCGCCGGGCAGGCCCTGCAGCAGGTTCATGCAGTAGCTGACCGTGCACGGCGCGTCCGGGTCGGCCGGCACGTGCGCGTTCCAGGCGGCCCAGGCCTTGCGGTTGCGCGGCAGCAGCGAGGCGTCGGTGTGCAGCACCGCCTCGTTGGCCTGGTAACGGATGGCGCCCAGCACGGCGTGCTCGACCGGGTCGGCATCGGCCAGCAGGGCCAGCGCCTGGTCGCTGTGGCAGGCCAGGATCACCTCGTCGAAGCCTTCGATGCCGGCGGCGCTGTGCACGCGCGCGCCCCAGGGCATGCGCTCGATCACCCGGACCGGGGTTTCCAGCCGCTCATGCACGCGCCAGCGGCTGCGCAGGGCATCCACATAGCGTGCCGAGCCACCCTTGACCACGCGCCACGGCGGGCGGCCGGTCATCTGCAGCATCTGGTGGTTGGCCATGAACTGGACCAGGTAGCGTGCCGGGAAGTCCAGCACGGTGGCCGTTGGCGAAGACCACAGCGCCGACGCCATCGGCAGCAGATGTTCCTCCACGAACGCATCGCCGTAACGCTGCTGCCGCAGGTACTGGCCAAGCGTCGGGCCCTCGGCGTCGGCCAGCAGCAGCGGCGCATCGCGGTAGAAGCGCCGCAGGTCGGCCAGCATGCCCCAGAACCGCGGCGACGCCAGGTTGCGGCGCTGGCAGAACAGCCCATCCAGCGAGGTGGCGTTGTACTCCACGCCGCTGCGCTCGCTGTGCATCGAGAAACTCATCGTGGTCGGCTGTGACGCCACACCCAGCTCGTCGAACAGGGCAGTCAGCAGCGGATAGTGCTGGGGGTTGAACACGATGAAGCCGGTATCCACCGACAGCGGGCGCCCGTCCACGTCCACCCGATGGGTGTGGGTATGGCCGCCCAGGTAGTCGTTGGCTTCGTACAGGGTGACTTCGTGCTCGCCGTCCAGCCAGTACGCGCTGGCCAGCCCTGCAATGCCCGAACCGATGACCGCGATGCGCATGCTCAGTCCTTCGCCTTGGCCAGCACCCACTCGGGAATCGGCTTGAGACCACTGACCAGGCCCACCGCGGCCAGCAGCCGCAGCCCGTACCAGGTCAGGTCCACTTCCCACCAGCGGAAGCCCTGGCGGGCCGTCCCCGGGAAGAAGTGGTGGTTGTTGTGCCAGCCTTCGCCAAAGGTCAGCAGGGCCAGCCAGAGGTTGTTGCGGCTGTCATCGCGGGTGTCGAAGCGGCGGCTGCCGAAGCGGTGGGCCAGCGAATTGATGGTGACCGTGGCATGGAACAGCACCACGGTGGAGATGAAGAAGCCCCACACCAGCAGCTGTGGGCCGGTGGTGTGCAGGCCGGGGGCGACGCGTTCCAGCAAGGCGCCGATGGCGTAGAGGGCCGCGGCCAGCAGCACCGGTACCGCGATATCGAAGCGGTCCAGCCAGCGCAGTTCGGGATAGCGGGCCAGATCGGGCACGCGGGACAGGTCGGTGGCGAAGGCCTCGCGGGTCAGGAACCAGCCCATGTGGCTGCGCCAGAAGCCACCTTCGCGCGGCGAATGCGGATCCTGCGGCTGGTCGGCGTGGCGATGGTGGTGGCGATGGTGGGCGGCCCACCACAGCGGGCCGCGCTGCACGCTGGCCGCGCCGATCACCGCGAACGCGAACTGCACCGGGCGCGAGGCGTGGAACGTGCGATGCGAGAAGTAGCGATGATAGAACCCGGTGATGGCGAACATGCGCACCGCATACAGCGCCAGTGCTACCGCGACTGCGGTCCACGACACCCCCACCCAGATCACGCCCAGGCACGCCACGTGCAGCAGCACGAAGGGCACCGCGCGCAACCAGTCGATGCGGCCGCGCTGCGCCGGTTCGGCCTGCGCTGCAGCGGCCTCCGTATCGAACCAGCGTCGAAGGGTGCGCAGCAGTCGCTCACGTCGGCGTGGAAGGGGCGCGGCTGCGGACATGAGCGAGGTCTCGAGGGCGTGTCTGTCTACCTCTACGTGGCAGGGCGTCAATTGGATGCAGTGAATGCGGATTGCGTGCGGCTTCACCTGCTGCTCACGGTGCAGCTCGCCACCAGCGGCTGCGACCAGGCCTGCTGCCATTGCGCCAGCGGCTGCGGCGACGCGGGCGCGGCGAAGCGGACAATGACGGCCGGATAGGCGCCGCGTGCATCGCGGAGGTTGCTGGTGCCGCGGAACTCGAGCAGGCGGCGGTCATCATCGGCATACACCAGCGACAGCCGGGGGGCGACCACGCCGTACCACGCCGCCAGGCGCACCTCGATGGCCTGCGCGGGGATGCCCTGCCAGTGGAGTGCGCCGGTCCGGCGCACGCTGACCGGGTAGAAGCGTTGCCGCCCCGGGACCAGGAAGGGCAGGCGGACCTGCTCGCCCTTCATCAACGCCGGCCAATGCGCGCGCACTGCCGCGTCGAAGCCGGTGTCGATCACCGCGTCGGCGGGCAATGGCACGCTCGCCTGGCGTTCGGCCTCCGCCGCGCTTTCCTTCCAGTCGATGCTGACCTGTGTGCCGGCCACCACCACGCGTGCGGCCTGGCCGCTGCGCCCGTCCTGCAGCAGGTAACCTCGTGCCAGTGGCTGCGCGGTGCCCGGCAATTCCTTGCGGGCGAACGGGCGGCCATCCGGGCACAGGTACTGCACCCAGCGCTGCGCGCCTTCGGGCGCCCCGCGCCGCCAGTGCACTTCGCGGTAGGCGGGGGTGCCGTCGGCCAGGTTGGCAATGCCTTCGGTGCGCAGCATCGGCGTGGCGCTGGCCACGGTGGACAGGTACAGCAGCAGCCCGGCGGTGTGCATGAGGGGTCCTGGCGGTTGGCCTGCAGAAGATACGCATGGCAGCCCGGGTTGGATGCACGGCGGCGGGCTGCATCCAAACCGGCCTCTGCTGCGTACAGCACACAGACCTCCTTCACCTGCCTGATCGCCGCCCGGATGTACCCTGACGCCGCCAGCCCTTCCTTCGACTTCGATACCGCGCGCATCGTGTCCAGTTCCCAGCAGCCGAGCAACGAGCCGACGAACTGGACCGGTGACATGGACGGTGTGGCGCGCCTGCGCGACCGCGCCTGTTTCATGCGCATCTATGACCACTTCATGCCGCGCCTGTGCGTCTACCTGCGTGGCCTGGGGGCGCCGGAGGCGGTGGCCGAGGAACTGGCCCAGGAGTGCCTGCTGCGCCTGTGGCTGCGCGCCGCCGATTACGATGCGGCGCAGGGGGCGCTAAGCACCTGGCTGTACCGCATCGCGCGTAATCTGCAGATCGACCGGGTGCGCCATGAACGCAGCTGGATGCAGGTCCAGGCCGCGGTGGAGGAGGCGTCCAGCAGTGATGCGCAGTCGCACAGCAGTGCCGAGCACTATGCTGACCAGGCCAGGCTGCGCCAGCGCATCAACGAACTGCCGGCGGTGCAGGCACGGCTGGTGCGCATGTCCTATTTCGAAGCCAAGAGCCACGGTGAAATCTCCGAGGCGCTGGGGATGCCGCTGGGTACGGTGAAATCGCACCTGCGCCGGGCATTCCTGCAGCTGCAGTCGAAGGTGGGGGGCATGCCATGAACCCGCACCACCACCTGCATGAATCGACCCTGCTGAGCTACGCCGCCGGCGCGTTGCCCGCGCCGCTCAGCGTGGTGGCCGGTACCCACCTGGAGCAGTGCCCGCACTGCCGCCAGCGCCTGCGCGAGGCCGAGGCCATCGGTGCGGCGCTGATTGAACAGACCCAGCCGATGGTGGTCAGCGGGCGCGGCCCGGCACTGCGTGCAGCCATGCTGGCCGAGCTGGAGCGTAGTGAGCCTGCGGCGGCTGCCGTCGCCGTCGCCCGGCCGGCCGCGCCGCCGGTGGAGCGGCCTGAAGTGAATGCGGACCACCTGCCGGCCTCGCTGCATCCGTACTTCGGGCGCTCGCTGGGGGAACTGCGCTGGCGCTGGATCGCGCCGGGCGTGCATTGCATCCGCTCCGCGGAAATGCCGTCGCTGATCATGCTGAAAATCGCACCGGGCAAGTGCCTGCCGATGCACAGCCACGGCCGCAGCGAGCTTACCCAGATCCTGCGCGGTTCCTACAATGATGCGCTGGGCCTGTTCGCGCCGGGCGATGTGGCCGACCTGGATGAGGATGTGGAGCACCAGCCGGTGACCGCACCCGGCGTGCCCTGCATCTGTGTGTCGGCGCTGGATGCCCCGCTGGTGTTCAGTGGCTGGCTGGCGCGCAAGATCCAGCGGTTCGTCAAGCTGTAGCACGCTGGGAGGAGGGCCCATGGACAACGGCAATGCGCTGCGGGTGCTGGTGGTAGGCGCCACCGGGCTGGTGGGCCAGGGCGTGCTGCAGGCGTGCCTGCAATCGGCCGATGTGGCCCGGGTGGCCGCGCTGGTGCGGCGGCCGGGCAGCGCGGCGGGCAGCGTCGATGAGATCGTGCTGCCCGACTTCCTGCAAGCCGCCACCCTGGGCGATGCGCTTGCGGGATTCGATGCCTGTTTCTATTGCGCCGGTGCTCCGCCCGTCGGTACGGCCGAGGCCGAGTACCGCGAAGTGACGCTGCAGGTGACCCGCGCCGTTGCTGAGGCGTGGGCGGCGGCGAACCCGGATGGATGCTTTCTGTATGTGTCCGGTGCACATGCCAACCCGGGCAGCCGGCTCATGCCGCTGCGGGTGAAGGGCGAGACCGAGCGGGCGCTGGCGCAACTTCCGGTGCACACGGTGATGCTGCGACCGGCAGGCGTGCGGCCGGTATCCGGCACGGGCACGCGACACGCACTGCTCAAGCCGTTCTATCTGCTGGCCCGCCCGCTGATGGCGGTGGCCGAAGGGCTGCTGCCCGCGCTGACCACCAGCAACCGGGCCATCGGCCAGGCAATGATCGCGCTGGCCGGGATGCCGGCACCGCCGGCGGTGGTGGAATGCGCGCAGATCAACCGGCTGGCGCGTGGGCCTTCAGGACGCTGACCACTGACTCCGCCAGATCGCTGCGGGTGAATGGCTTTGACAGCAGGGGCGCCGAGCGGCCCTTGCTGCCGACCGCATCGTGGTCACGCGGGTAGCCGGACGTGAACAGAACAGCCACGCTGGGCCAGCGTTCGCGTACCTGCCGGCCCAGTTCCCAGCCTGACATGCCCGGCATCACGATGTCGGAGAACAGCAGGTCGATTTTCGCGTCCGGGCGTTCCAGCAGGCGCAGTGCGGACGGACCGTCGTGCGCTTCCAGCACCCGGTAGCCCAGCTGGCGCAGCGCCTCGACGGTGTAGGCACGCACGTCGTCGTTGTCTTCGGCGACCAGGATGGTTTCTTCGCGCGGCTCGTCACCGGCCAGCCCGGTGGCCGCCACGGCGGTTTCACAGGGCAGCGCCAGCGACGAGCGCGGGAACATCATGGTGATGCTGGTGCCGCCGCCCTCCACCGAATCGATGAGGACGTGGCCACCGGACTGCTTGACGAAGCCATGCACCATCGACAGACCCAGGCCGGTGCCGCGGCCCACCTGCTTGGTGGTGAAGAAGGGCTCGAAGACCTTGGCAAGCGTATCAGCCGACATGCCGTGGCCGTTGTCGCGCACGCGCAGCATCACATACTCGCCGGGCGTTGCATCGGGGAACAGCGAGGCATAGTCGTGGTCGAGGTGGCTGTTGTCCACTTCCACCACCAGGCGCCCACCGTGGGACATCGCGTCGCGCGCGTTCACCGCCAGGTTGAGCACCGAGGCTTCGAGCTGGCTGAGGTCGAGTTCGACACACCAGAGGCCCTCGGCGGTGCGGATGTCGAGCTGGACCAGCTCGCCCAGTGCCCGCTGCAGCATGTCATGCATGCCCAGCAGGGCATCGTTGAGATTGACGGCCTGGCTGCGCAGCGGCTGCTTGCGGGCGAAGGCCAGCAGGCGCTGGGTGAGGCTGGCCGCACGACCCACACCCTTCAGCGCGTTGTCCAGCGCACGCGCAGTCATGTTGCCGGGCTGGCCGTCGCGCTGGTTCAGCAGCATCGCGTGTTCAACGTTGCCGGCGATCACGGTCAGGATGTTGTTGAAGTCATGGGCGATCCCACCGGTGAGCTGGCCCACCGCCTCGATCTTCTGTGCCTGCCGCAGCGCATGCTCGGCCTGGATGCGGGCCGTGGTCTCCACGGCCTCGGAAACCACTGCATTCACCGCACCCTCGGCACCCTGCAGCGGGCGGAAGGAGAAATCAAAGCTGCGGTGGCCGGTCGGCAGTTCAAGGTCCATCGCCTGCAGGGCGCTGCGCCCCTGCGCGGCATCGCCCACCGCCTGCTCGACCATGCGCGCAAGCTCGGGGGTGCCGGCGAACCACGGCGACTCCCAGAAGGGCAGGCCGATGACATCGTCCTTCTCGGCCAGTACCGCAGCGAGAGACGCAACATTGGCATCGACGATGCGGCCAGACGTGTCGAGCAGGACCTGGTGCTGGAAGCTGGATTCGAAGATGGCCTGCAGGCGCCGCTTGCTGCCCTGCAGTTCGGCCGTACGCGCCTGCACCTGGCGCTCCAGTGACTCGTTGTCCTCACGCAGCGCCAGCTCGGCACGCTTCAGCGAGGACACGTCGCTGCCCAGGCAGGTATAGCCGGTGACGCTGCCATCGGCCGCGCGCTCGGGCACGCAGTCCATCTGCACGAAACGTGACTCGCCGCTGCGATGGACCAGGGTGGTCTGGAAGCTGGCCCGCTCGCCGGCCAGTACCCGCTGCAGGCTGGGCAGGGCGTTGGCAAAGGCCTCTTCTCCGCCGATCTCGGCAGCGGTGCGGCCGAGGATGCCCTGCAGGTCGGCACCGTGCCAGTCAAGGAACGCCTTGTTGGCAAAGCGGTAGCGGTGGTCAGTGTCGAGGTGGGCGATCAGCGCCGGCACCGCATCGGTGATCTGTTGCAGCTGCGCCTGGCTCTCGTCCAGCGCGGCCCGGGCATGGGCCAGCTGGCTGCGCTCGCTGGCCTCCTGGCGGGCGCGGCGGATCGCATCGGGCAGCCGTTGCAGGCGCTGCTTGACCACGTAGTCGCGCGCGCCGCGGGTGAGCGCCTGCACGGCCAGTTCTTCGGTCAGGGTGCCGGAGACGAAGATGAAGGGAATCTGCGGCGCGCGCTCGCGCGCCAGGTCGAGCGCGGCATCGCCGTCGAAGCCCGGCAGCACGTGGTCGGCGAGGATGACGTCGAAACGATCACTCTCGATCGCTTCGATGAAGGCATCGCGGGTCCACAGGCGCTCGATCTCGAAATCCAGCCCGGCCCGCTGCAATTGCGCCGTGATCAGCTCCGCATCGAGCGCGCTGTCCTCCAGCATGAGGATGCGCAGGTGCGACGCGCGGCGCGTGGCATCACGCATCGCGGGGGCCTGTGCCAGCCGAGGGGTGCGGCGGCGGCTGGTTGGTGATGCCCCAGAACATGCCGAGCCCCTGGATGGCGTCGAAGAACTCCTTGAAGTCCACCGGCTTGACCACGAAGGCATTCACGCCCAGCTGGTAGCTGCGCACCAGGTCCTGCTCCTCACGGGACGAGGTGAGCATGACCACCGGCGTACTGCTGAGCGACGCGTCGTTGCGCACCTGCTCCAGCACTTCCAGGCCATTGATCTTCGGCAGTTTCAGGTCGAGCAGCACCACCACCGGGCCGCCATGCTGCGTGCCGGCGTAGGCGCCCTCGCAGCGCAGGTAGTCCAGCGCTTCAGCACCGTCGCGCACGTGGATGACGTCGTTCAGCAACTGGCAGCGCGCCAGCGCAGCCATCGTCAGCTCGGCATCCTTGGGGCTGTCTTCAACCAGAAAGATGGGCCGCAGATCCCTCATGGGTGTTCTCCGTTTTGATGGGGCAGGGTGAAATACAGCGTGGCGCCCTTGCCGGGCACGCCCTCGGCCCAGGTGCGGCCGCCATGGCGGCCGACGATGCGGCGCACATTGGCCAGGCCGATGCCGGTGCCTTCGAATTCCTCGACGTGGTGCAGGCGCTGGAACACGCCGAACAGCTTGTCGACGTAGCGCATGTCGAAACCGCAGCCATTGTCGCGGACGAAGAAGATGTCTTCCTCGTCGGTGCGTTCGCAGCCGACCTCGATGATGGCGTGCTCGCGTTCGCGGGTGAACTTGACCGCATTGGACAGCAGGTTCTGCCAGACCAGGCGCATCATCGTCGGGTCGGCCTCGATGACCGGCAGCGCGCCGACCTTCCACTCGACCTCGCGCCCGGCATGGTCGAAGGCCAGGGTGCGGCGTACATCGCTGACCAGGGCGCCCATGTCCAGGCGCATGCGCCCCAGCGTCGAGCGGCCCATCTGCGAGAAGCTCAGCAGGTCATCGACCAGCGTGCCGGCCGACTTCGCCGATTCGACGATGGTGTCCAGGAAGCGGCGCTCGGTGGCGTTCAGGCGCTCGGCGGCGGAACTGCCGAGCAGCTCGGAATAGCCCACGATATGGCGGAACGGTGCGCGCAGGTCATGGCTGACCGAATACGAGAAGGCCTCCAGCTCCTTGTTGCTGCGCAGGAGCTGTTCGTTGAGCTCGGCCATTTCTTCGGCCTTGCGCAGCACGATGTCGACGATGGCGGTGCGCATCTCATGCGCGGCATCGCGGTCGGCATCGGTCCAGGGCAGGCTGCGCTGCTGCACGGTCTCCTTCCACGCCTCGAAGGAATGTCGTGGCGACAGGACCGTCCCCGGTGCCGCAGTCTTGCGCGGGTCGCCGCCCCAGCGCACGGTGCGCACCACTTCGGGGCGGAACCACATCAGGAAACTGTCGTGCAGCTGCGAGATCGACACCGCCAGCAGTCCACTCGCCGTGTCGGTGAGGGCCTCGCCCCCTGCCCACACGCTGGCGAGGTGGTCGGTCGCATGGACTTCGTCGCCGGCGTGCTCGGTCGCCAGCCAGCGGGCGATGTCCAGCACTTCATGGCGGCTGGGGCACTGGCCCACCAGCAGGCAATCCCCCTTGTGCACGATCGCCGCGCCGGCCGCGTTGGTCAGCGACATCAGGCTGGCCGGATCCTGCCGCAGCGCGGCCATGAACTCCTCGTCGCCGGCCATGCGCCCCAGCAGCCGCACCAGCACGGAGCGCCGGTTGATGCGCTCTTCCACCGCACGTGCCCGTTCCTTCAAGGCAATCTGCAGCGAGACGATCTGGCCCATGAACTCGCACGCGGTGCGCACCGGGTAGGGCAGGCGGCGGGCGTCCGCGCTGTGGCAGGACACCAGGCCCCAGAGCTGGCCCTCGTGGATCAGCGAGACCGACATGGATGAGCCGGTGCCCATGTTGCGCATGTACTGCAGGTGCACCGGCGAAACGCTGCGCAGCACCGACAGGCTCAGGTCGGTCGGCGCTGCATCGGCCTGCCGTGCGGCGCGTACCAGCGGCACTGCGCTGTAGTTGGCATCGGCGATCAGGCGCACGCGGTTGCGGCGGTAGAGCTCGCGTGCCTGTGCGGGGATGTCCGACTCCGGGAAGCGCAGGTCGAGGTAGGAGGGCAGGACACCGTTGCCGTCCTCGGCGATGACGATGCCGTTCCAGCCGCTGTCGAACTGGTACACCAGGGTGCGGTCGAAGCCGGTCATCGCGCGCATGTGCTCGGCGGCGATCTGGCACAGCGCCTCCACCGTGCTGGCTGTCTCGATGGCCGCCATCAGTTGCCGGATGGCGGGATACAGCGCTTCAAGCGAGGTCGGCTGGCCCGCAACCGGCGATTCCAGTTCCAGCAGCACGGCCTGCGCCGAGCGGTGGGCCAGTACCTGGTGGCGGCCATGCTCCGCAAGATCGATGGAACCCAGATGCAGCGAACTGTCCGTCGCCAACTGGCGGACCGGTTCGACGCAGGCCGCCAATGCGCCGCCCAGGACCGCCTCGAGCGCCTGCCCCAGCGGATCGCCGAAGCGCTCGAGCAGCGCGGGTTCGCTCACTGCGCGCTCAAGCACCTCCAGGGATGCCGGGTCGATCACCAGCAGCACGCCGTAAGGCTGGATCGCCCCGGGCGTGTGGATGGGCTCCCGCGCGCAGAGATCCAGCGCGACGTCCTGCGCGATCTCAGTAGAGGCCATCAGCAACGCTCGCAATTCGGGGCAGGTTGGCAGCGCCGCAATGCACGCCACGACGCACGTCTGAGTCGGAAGAAAAAGCCATCGCTACATGGTGAAGCAAAAACCGTGATTCGCATACCACTCTTTGATGTGAAGACGAAGGGGCAAGGCACTGAACAATTCAGGATCACGCATTGCATCGACGGGAGGGCTTTCGCGGAACCTGCATCAGGGCTGCACACGTGCTGCACGCGCGCTTGCCTAGATTGCACTGCATCCCTCTCCTGGCGACGCCGCGTGGACCTGCAGCCTTCCGTTCCGTTCTCCTTCCCCCGTCGGCCGATGCCGGACAGCGGCCACTTCGAGCTGCTCGACGTCAGTGCCCTGCAGGATCCGTGCAGTGGCCGCATCGTGCACCTGTATGCCCTGGTGGCGCGCTGCACAGCCTGCGAGACCGTGTTCAAGGCCGAAGAAGGCGCTGGCCTGGTCAGCACGTCGTCCGCCCGCGTGGTGCGGTGCCCCGCTGGCTGTGGCCAGCAGGCCTTCAGCGGTGCCGCGCTGCGGCAGTGGCGTGCGGCTGCCGCGCCAGCGGCCTGATGGGCGGTTACAGCTGCGCTGGATTGAGCTGCCAGACCGTATGGTTGAGTGCGGTGGCAAAGCTGACCCAGGCCAGGTAGGGCAGCAGCAGCCAGGCTGCCAACGCACGACGGCGGGCAAACGCCAGCATGGTCGCGACGATCAGCACCAGCAACAGCAGAATGTCGGCGAACGCCGCTGCACCGAGCTTCCAGCCGAAGAACAGCCAGCTCCAGAGCACGTTGGCGACCAGTTGCGCGACATAGAGCCCAAGCGCGGTCCGGTTGGCGCGCCAGCCGCCGTGGCGCCAGACCAGCCACGCACTGATCGCCATCAGTACATATAGAAAGGTCCAGACTGGCCCGAACACGCTCGCCGGTGGTGCCCATGCGGGCTGTGCCAGCTGGCCATAGAAAGTGGCGGCCGAGATCGAAGCGCGGGCACCCAGTGCCGCAGCCGCCAGGGTCACGGCCAGCCAGCCCACCAGGCCGAACAGCTGTCGTCTGTGATTCATCGTTGGTCCTTTCGATCCATATGCAGTGCTGTGTGTCTACGCATGTGCCGCTGTATTGGATGCAGGCGCTGCCACGGTCAGTCCGCGGCGCCGGGGCCGCCGTCAGCAGGGAGCAGGGCAGGGCGCCCGTCAAACCATTCACGTGCGCCCGCCAGATGCCACTGGCGTTGCTTGCCATCCAGTTCGATGCCAGCGCCGAGCAGGCCCCAGCGCAGGTAGAGGTCACCGCGCTTGTTCCGGTCGAGCAGATCCAGGCGTGCACGCAGTGACAGGCGCTCGTTTTCCGCCTGCAGGCCATCCAGCACGATGTGGCCGGCCTGCCAGCGCAGGCGGGTCGAGGCATTCACCTGCCCGGCATCCAGCAGCGACAGCACCCAGCGCGGATAATCACCGCGCTCGGCGAACACCGCCAGCAAGGGGCCGGCATCACTCATGGTCAGATCGGCATTGGCATCGACCCGGAACGGCGCCTGGGCATCGATGCGGCCCTGCTTGAACTGCACGCGACCCTGCCACGGGGTCTTGCGGTCCTGCTGCCCGACCTGCACGTTGCGCAGCTGTACCGAGGTGCCGGACAGGTCGAAGTAGCGCTGCTTGAAGTCGCCGCGGCGCAGGGTGGCGTCCACCTGGGCATTGCCCAGCAGGTCTAGCCCGGCCACCCGCATCCGTGCCCCGCTGCCCAGCAGCGTGGCCGTGCCGTGGCCGACGCGGCCATCGGTATCCAGCTCCACATCGCCGGTGAGCGTGCCGGTGCCGCCCAGCAGCCTCACCTGCTCCTTGCCCAGGTAGCGGTTGTAGGCGGTCAGGTCGGGAATGGTGGCGTTGTTGAAGCGCAGCCGCGCGCGCATGTCCTTCCGGAACTCGCGCAGCCGGCCGTCACCACTGAGCTGCAGGGCCAGGTCGCGGCCGTCGAACAGGGTGTCCCCCTTGTCACCACCGGCGCGGGCATTGAAACGCGGCACGCGTACATCCAACACCGCGCGGGTGGGCGTGCCGGGCTTCAGTTCACCGTGCGCGCTGGCCGTACCGGCCATGCGTACGCCCGCCACCTCGGCCGACGCCGCGGCCTCGGGAATGTCCACCTTACTGCCAGCGGCAAGCTCGCCCTGCTTCAGCTGCAGGTCGGCACGCACGGTGCCGCCGCCATCGAGCTGCAGCCACGGCTTGCGCAGAAACAGCGCGGGTATCCAGTTGAGCGAAGTGAACGTCCACTCGCCCTGCACGCGGCCGGAGGTGCGTTCGATGAGCTGGGCGGGCTCGCGGAAGGGAATCCTGCGTCCGCTGATGCGCAGGTCGGCATCCAGCGAGGCACCCGTATCCTCGCGTGCCGGCAGGCGTGCCTGCAGGCGGATGTCCTGTGCGGCGTCCATCTGCAGGGCCAGCGTGCCGCGATCGGGCGCGCCCGCACCGGCCTGCAGCGGCACGCGCCACACGGCGCGGCTGCCCGGCTGCAGGGTGCCGCCATTGAGGGTGATGTCTGCCTGCAGCTGCCCGGTGCTGGATGAACTGGAGACCGCCAGCGTCCGTGCATCGGTGTCCACGCGGATGCCATGACTGCGCGCATCCACCTTCAACGCGCCGTGGATGATCTCGAACTTGGCGATGCCCGGTGCCTGGTCGCGGTAGTGCCAGGGGTAGCCGAAGCGGGCCTCCACCTTCATCGCGTCCAGCAGCTGCACGCCGTCGTAGCTGGCGCTGGCATCGGCGAAGGCCACCTGCGAGTCATACAGTTCCGAGGGGCCGCCGCGCAGCTGCTTGCGGAACCCCACGGTGCCGCTGCCCTTGCCGATGATGAGCAGCTTGCCGAAACGTGCGTGCTGGATGGAATCGCTATGGATGGCGTCGAAGCGCAGGGTCCACCCCTGGTTCCCGCGGGGCGGCGGTGGCACCACGTCCTCGACGCGGGTGACCTCGGCCGACACCCCCGTGGCCTGCAGGCGCGGCACGCGCACTTCGCGCCGGAACAGCGGCCACAGTGCCAGCCGGGCGCTGGCACGCTCGGCATGCAGGACATACACCGTATGGTTCACGTGCCCGCGCATGTGCACGTTCCAGGCAATGACATGGCCCGGCAGCAGGGTGATTGCCGGGCCGGTGCGCATCACGAACTTCTGCGGCTTGTGGTTGGTGACCCGGTCGAACAGGGGCGTGTTGAGAAACAGGTTGCCCGCCAGCAGGTAGGCGGCGTAGACCCCGGCAATGCTCCATGCCAGCACCCGCCAGGGGCGCGGCCATTGCTTGAAACGTACTGGAAATGCGGGCATCCGGGCTCAGGGACGGGTGGGCGTGCGCCACTATCGCGAAGATGACTGCGTGGCGATGTGAATGCCTGTGGAGGCAAGCGCTGGCGCTCGGTGACCCGTGACGGGGCGTGTGATCTGAATTTCACATGCCGAAAACGTCTTCACAGTGCTTAATACGCTTCCTGACGAGTGGGGGCTCGTCCTTCAGGGTCGGTCCCCGGCGTTTCCAACTACCTGGACCGTACCCATGGCGGCATTGCAGCAGCGCACCATCGATCTCATCCGCGAACATCAGTCGACCCTGATCGCGCAGTGGCGGGACAACCTCAACGCCGCCGGGCAGAACGACGACAGCCGCATCGGCGCGCGCGACCTGGACAACCAGGTCAACGAATTCTGGCAACTGCTGCTGCCCGCCCTGTCGGCGGCCGATGCAGCCAACCTGCATGGCGGCGAATGGCAGGGCATCCGCCATTTCCTCGAGGATCTCTCGCGCGACCGCGCGATCAAGGGGTTCAGCTCGCCGGAGACGGCCACTTTCATCTTCTCGCTGAAGCGGCCGCTGTTCCAGCTGCTGCAGCAGCACCACAGCGGTGACCCGCAGTCGCTCGGCGAGCAGCTTTGGTCGATCTCCGAACTGCTGGACGTGCTGGGCCTGCACACCGTGAAGGCGTTCCAGCGCACCCGCGAGGATGTCATCCAGCGCCAGCAGGAAGAAATGCTGGAACTCTCCACCCCGGTGGTGAAGCTGTGGGATGGCGTGCTGGCGTTGCCGATGATCGGCACGCTGGATTCGCAGCGGACCCAGGTGGTGATGGAATCGCTGCTGCAGCGGATCGTCGATACCGGCTCAGAAATCGCCATCATCGACATCACCGGCGTGCCCACCGTGGATACGCTGGTTGCCCAGCACCTGCTGAAGACCGTCACCGCCATCCGCCTGATGGGTGCCGACGCCATCATCAGCGGCGTGCGTCCGCAGATCGCGCAGACCATCGTGCACCTGGGCCTGGACCTGCAGGGCATCGTGACCAAGGCCAACCTGGCCGACGCACTGGCCCTGGCGCTGAAG
Source organism: Stenotrophomonas sp. FW305-3-2-15-E-LB1 (assembly GCF_058787375.1). Lineage (NCBI taxonomy): Bacteria > Pseudomonadati > Pseudomonadota > Gammaproteobacteria > Lysobacterales > Lysobacteraceae > Stenotrophomonas > Stenotrophomonas sp. FW305-3-2-15-E-LB1. Next base: position 274,554 of record NZ_JBYSZR010000002.1, on the reverse strand, counting down.
CGGAACGGCGTGACCGTCAGCCAGGCCAACCGCTGATGGACCGCATCCCGATCCTGCAGATGGGCGACCTGCTGCTGGTCACCATCCAGGTGGACATGCACGACCAGCTGGCCCTGAACCTGCAGGACGACCTCAGCGAGCGCATCCGCCGCACGTCCGCGCGCGGCGTGCTGATCGACATCTCCTCGCTGGACATCGTCGATTCCTTCATCGGCCGCATGATCGCCACCATTTCCGCGCTGTCGCGGGTGATGGATGCGACCACCGTCGTGGTGGGCATGCAGCCGGCCGTCGCCATTACCCTGGTCGAGCTGGGCCTGGACCTGAGCGGCGTGCGCACGGCATTGAACGTGGAGCGCGGCATGAAGCTGCTGCGCCAGAGTGATGAAGCGCCATGACCGCACGCCAGGGGACGTTACCGGTGCGGGTGGAGCAGGACGTCGTGCTGGCCCGCCAGGCCGTGCGCCAGGCCGCGGTGGCCTGCGGGCTGCGCCTGGTCGACCAGACCAAGCTGGTGACCGCGGCCAGTGAGCTGGCGCGCAACACCGTCATCTACGGCGGTGGCGGGCAGATGGACTGGGAGCTGCTGGATGAAGGGCTGCGCCGTGGCGTGCGCCTGGTGTTCTCCGACCAGGGGCCCGGCATTGCCAACATCGAGCAGGCGTTGACCGATGGCTGGTCGTCGGGCAAGGGCATGGGCCTGGGCCTGTCCGGCTCACGGCGGCTGGTGGATGTCTTTGAACTGGACAGTGCACCGGGCCAGGGCACGCGCATCACCATCACCAAATGGACGTGAGTTTCTCCGGCCACGTCACCCGCGTCGTGGCCGTGGAGGAATCGACCCAGGTCGGGCAGGTGCGCCGGGAGGCGCTGGCCCTGGCGGCGCGGATCGGTTTCGATGAAACGGACAGCGGCCGGGTTGCGCTGGCGGCCAGCGAGCTTGCCAGCAACCTGCTGCGCCATGGCGGTGGCGGCAAGGTCCATCTTTCGGTCGTGCAGGGGCGCGACGCCCGCGGTATCGAGCTGTACACCGTGGACGCAGGTCCCGGCTTCGTGCTTTCGCAGGCGCTCGTGGAAGGCTATTCCACCGGCGGCAGCCAGGGCCTGGGGCTGGGGGCGGTGAAGCGCCAGGCGGCGCTGCTCGACAGCTGGTCGGATGCGCGTGGCACGATCGTCGTCGCCCGCATCTATCCTGATCGTGCCGGTCCACGCGTTGACCTCGCCTATGGCGCCCTGCGCCTTGCCATGCGGGGTGAAGAAGCCTGCGGCGATGCCTGGCACCTGTCGGTGCGCGTAGGGCAGGCGACGCTGACCGTGATCGACGGCCTGGGCCACGGCCTGCCTGCGACCGATGCGGCGCAGGCCGGCACGCGCGCGGCCGCGGAGGCGGGCGTGGAGTCACCGAATCCGCTGATTGAAGCGCTGCACCGGGCCATGTCGGGCACCCGCGGCGGCGCCGTCGCCGTGGCAACCCTGCCGCTGGCCGGGGGCGAGCTGCAGTTTTCCGGGATCGGCAACATCAATGCCGGCATTGCCGATGCTGCGACCTACCGCGGCCTGGCCTCGATGCCCGGCATCGTCGGTGTGCAGTACCGCAAGGCACAGGCATTCAACGTTCACGCCGCGCACGGCACCCTGCTGCTGATGCACAGCGATGGCCTGCAGGGGCGCTGGCGGTTGCAGGACTATCCGGGCCTGGTGCATCGCCACCCGGCCCTGGTGGTGGCCGTGCTGCAGCGTGATTTCGACCGTGGGCGTGACGATGCCAGCATCGTTGCCCTGCGCATGGGAGCGTGGTGATGGGGCAGGAACAGATGCAGGAAGAGAACGCGCGCCTGGCGGCCGAGAACGCCGCCCTGCGCGCCGAGCTGGAGGAAACCAACCAGGGCGTGCTGGCGCTGTATGCCGAGCTGGACCAGCAGGCGATGCAGCTGCGCGAGGTGTCCGATCTCAAGAGCCGGTTCCTGTCCTACATGAGCCATGAGTTCCGCACGCCGCTGGGCTCCATCCTCAGCATGACCCGGTTGCTGGAGGACGGCTTCGACGGGCCGCTCAACGATGAGCAGCTGCGCCAGGTGCGCTTTGTCAGCGCCTCGGCTTCGGAGCTGCGCGAGATGGTGGACGACCTGCTGGACCTGGCCAAGATCGAGGCGGGCCGCATCACGATCTCGCCGGGCTGGTTCGACCTGATGGACCTGTTCGCCGCCCTGCGCGGCATGTTCAGGCCGCTGGTGGAGAGCAACCAGCGCATCGAGCTGGTGTTCGAGGATCCGCCGCCGCTGCCGATGCTCTACACCGACGACAAGAAGCTGGCGCAGATCCTGCGCAACTATATTTCCAACGCCATCAAGTTCACCCCGGAAGGGCAGGTGGTGGTGTCGGCGAGAATGGAAAGCGAGGTGGAAGTCCGCTTCACCGTGCGCGACACCGGCATCGGCATCGCGCAGGAGCTGCTGCCAGCGCTGTTCGAAGACTTCGTGCAGGTGGATTCGCCGCTGCAGAAGCGCCTGCGCGGCACCGGCCTGGGCCTGTCGCTGTGCAAGCGCTTTGCCGAACTGCTTGGTGGCCGCGTTGCGGTGGAAAGCCTGCCCGGCAGCGGCTCCGCCTTCCATGTCATTCTTCCGGTAACACTGGACCAGGCGACGGAGGCCGCCAATGCCCCACTCTGATCGCGTGCTTGTGGTGGACGACAACGCGGCCACGCGGTATTCCGTGCGGCGCGTGCTGGAGCACCATGGCTACAGCGTAAGTGAAGCCGCCACCGGGCAGGAGGGGCTCGACCGGCTGGCCGCCTCTGAGTTCGGCGCGGTGGTGCTGGACGTCAACCTGCCGGACATGAGTGGTTTCGACGTGGTGCGCGAGCTGCGTTCGCAGGCGCGCACCCAGCTGCTGCCGGTGGTGCACGTTTCGGCGGCCTCGATCGCCACCGGCGACATGATCACCGGCCTGGACAACGGCGCCGATGGATACCTGATCCACCCGGTGGACCCGGATGTCCTGCTGGCGACCCTGCGCAGCCTGCTGCGCGCGCGCCGGGCCGAAGAAGCATTGCGTGACGCGGACGCGCGGTTCCAGGAGATCTTCAGCCAGGTCAACGCGCCCATTGCCGTGCTCGATGAGCAGCTGCAGGTCCACGAGAGCAATCCCGCGTTCGCGCGCCTGCTCAGCGACGCCGATGCCAAGGGCTCTCTGTTTGCCATGATGGGCAGCAACAAGGAGTTCGTGCTGGACCTGCAGGACGCACTGGCCCGGCAGGAGCGCTGGCAGGGCGTGCTGGTCATCGCGGGCCGGCAGGGCCTGCGCACCACGCAATGGCGGCTGACGCCGGACCGCCGCACCGGCCATGGGCTGGTGGTGGTGGAAGACGTGACCGAGCATCACGTGCGCGCCCGCGCACAGCGCGCCGAACTGGAAACAGCCACCAGCGAGCTGGCCCACCAGATCGCCGAGCGCACGCGTACCGAAGGCGAGCTGCTGCAGGCACAGAAGATGGATTCGCTGGGCCAGTTGACCGGCGGCATCGCCCATGATTTCAACAACCTGCTGACCACCATCATCTCCGGCCTGGACATGATCGAGCTGGCCGTTGCCTCTTCCCGGCTGGAAAAGGTGCCCCAGTACAGCAGCATTGCCGCCGCATCGGCCCAGCGCGCCGCCGCCCTGACCCAGCGCATGCTGGCGTTCGCGCGCAAGCAGCCGCTGGATTCGCGCCCCTTCGACCTGGTCGCACGCACGCGCTCGCTGGAAGACCTGCTGCGCCGATCGATCGGCGAGAACATCGAACTGGAATTCGAGCTGGGCGAGGAGCCGCTGGTGGCCATCGCCGACGTCAACCAGTTCGAGAACGTGGTGTTGAACCTGGTCATCAATGCCCGCGACGCACTTGCGGGCCGCGGCCTGATCCGCCTGCGCGCCGAAGCCTGCGAGGTCCAGCGGGAGAACAAGTTGACGCCGGGCCGCTATGTCAGCCTGAAGGTGATCGACAACGGGCCGGGCATCCCGCTGGACCTGCTGGACAAGGTCTTTGAACCCTTCTTTACCACCAAGCCGCAGGGCGAGGGCACCGGGCTGGGCCTGTCGATGACCTATGGTTTCGCGCGGCAGTCAGGCGGGGTGGCGCGCATCGCCAGCGAGCCGGGCGAGGGGACCGAGATTGAATTGCTGCTGCCTGCCGGTGAACCGGTCCAGACCGAGGCCAGCATCGACCAGGCAGCCCCCCCACGTGGCCAGTCCGAGCGCATCCTGCTGGTGGATGACACCGATTCGGTCCGGATGATGGTCGGCGAGATGCTGTCCGAGGCCGGCTACCAGGTCACGCTGGCGGCGGATGCCCGCCAGGCGCTGCGCCAGCTGAGGCATGACCCCGCATTCGACCTGCTGCTGTCCGACGTCGGCCTGCCGGGCATGGACGGGCGCGAACTGGCCGATGCCGCGCGCGAGATCAATCCGGTACTGCCGGTGCTGTTCATCACCGGCTATACGGAGCGCGCCGCGGTGCGCGAGACCTTCCTCGGGACCGGCATGAGCCTGCTGCCCAAGCCGTTCAGCCTGCTGGAACTGATGGCCGCCGTGCGCGCGGCGCTGTAGCCGTATGGGCTACGCTTGACGCATGTCCCAGAGCCCTGAACTGCTGCGTCGCCTGCTGCGTGCCAAGGACCAGATCGACCGGGCCAGCCACGAAGACTGGCCGGTGCTGCGCCTCGCGGGAGTCAGCGCGGTTTCGCCGGCCCACTTTGCACGCGCGTTCAAGCAGGCCTTCGGCGTACCTCCTCACCGCTACCTGCTCAGCCGCCGCATCGAGCGCGCGGTCGCCCTGTTGCGGGAGACCGATCTTCCTGTCACCGAGATCGCTGCACTGACCGGCTGGGTCAGCCTCGGCACGTTCGGGCGCATCTTTCGCGACATTGCCGGCGACAGCCCACGGGCGGTCCGCGAGCGCGAGCGCAGCAAGCTGGATGCCCGTGCGCCGATGCCGGAATGCCATGCGCGTGCCGCGCAGCGCCCCGACCTGAAGACCGCAGTTTTGGAGAAGCGACGCCGCGCCGCGCTTGATAGCGTGAGCCCCACTACAGAGGAGGGGTTATGACCGGTACCGTGAACGTGGTGGGCCTTTATGTGCGTGACCAGGACGAAGCACTCGATTTCTACGTCAGGATCCTGGGCTTCAGGGTGCATACCGATGTCGGCAGCGGTGAGTATCGTTGGCTTACCGTGCAGGCTGCAGGTGATGAGGGGTTCCAGCTCGGGTTGTTCAAGCCAGGGCCGCCGGTGCACGACACGGCGACCGCACAGGCATTGCAGCAATTGGTCGCCAAGGGCGCGATGCCGCCCCTGGTGCTGGCTGTCGAGGATTGCCGCGCCAGCCATGCGCAGCTGCTGGCCAAAGGCGTTGAATTCACCCAGGAGCCGGTCGAGCGCTACGGCGCGGTCGACGCTGGATTCCGTGATCCATCCGGCAATGGCTGGAAAATGATCGAGCGACCAGCGAAGGAGCGGGTGGCGCACTGAGATGGCGTGCGCACAGCGTCTGCGTGGATGGGGTGGCTGCGGCCACCCCGGGTGCAGTGATCTGCGAAGCCGGCAGGCGTCTCAGCCCGGCAGCTCGCACTGCATCTTGCCGTCCACGTAATAGGGCTTCGGCACGTTCGGGTTCTCGCTGGTCTTCTCGAAGACCACCTCGAACGAGTCCGACTTTGGCGTTCCCTTGCGGTCGGTGCAGGCGTCGCTGAGTTTCTTCTTCACTGCGGTGATGCCGGCATCGCGGTTGGCGCCGTCGGCGCTGTTGGTCAGGTTCACCGTTTCGGCCAGGGCCAGCGGGCTGAGGGCCAGCAGGCTGGCGGTGACGATCAGGCTGTGCAGACGGGTCATGCAATCTCCTCGTGCGTTCCATTGCGGGCGCGCCGCAGGCGTGCGACGCGCAGACAGCATAGGCAACACCGGTTAAGGCACCGTGCTCGGCCATCGATGCAGCGGCGCTGCGACCGATTGTTGCGCCGATGGTAGTGGGAACCATTCGCATCTGCTATGATTTAACGCGCCCTTAACCAGCGCCGCTGCCGCCGCCCCAGGCGCGCCTCCTATCAGCAGGTTCCTCATGTCCCATACCCGTTCCCTTGCCCGCGAGCCGATGCGCTCGCTGCTGTCCGTGTCCGTTGCCACGCTGCTGGCGCTGCCGATCGCCGCACAGGCCCAGTCGGCGATGCCGGACGGCGCCACGCCGACCGATCTGGATGCAGTGCACGTCAACGCCTACCGCACGATCACCCACACCTCGGGTGCAACCAAGACCGATACCCCGGTGGCGGAGATGGCCAAGTCCGTCTCGGTCATCGCCCGTGAGGAACTGGACGCACGCGGCGTGCAGAACCTCAACGAGGCGATGCGCTACGTGGCCGGTGTCTCGCTGGAAAGCACCGGCATCGACAACCGCGTGGATGATTTCCGCATCCGCGGCTTCGATGCCGGCAGCTGGAGCAACAACGTCACCGTCGATGGCATGCGCGCCCCGCAGGGTGGGCAGTGGAACCGGACCATGGTCGACAGCTGGAACCTGGACCGCGTGGAAGTCCTCAAGGGCCCTTCGGCCGTGATGTACGGCCAGGTGGCACCGGGCGGCATGGTCAACCAGGTCAGCAAGACGCCCACCCCGGACCAGCAGCAGGTGCTGCAGCTGGGCGTGGATGGCAACGGCCAGTACAGCACTGCCTTCGACGTCGGCGCCGGCAGCGCTGACAGTCGGCATCTCGGGCGCCTGGTTGGCCTGTACCGCGACGGTGACACGCAGATCAAGCACACCGACCAGGAGCACTGGTTCCTCGCCCCCAGCTATACCTGGCAGATGGCCGAACGCACCCGCCTGACCGTGCTGGGCCTGTACCAGCGCGATGATGGCGGCTCGACCTACCAGTTCCTGCCGATGGCCGGCACCCTGGTGGCCACGCCCCACGGCCACATGAAGAACAGCACGTTCATTGGTGAGCCGACCTGGAACACCTATGACCGCACCATCTGGTCCGGCGGCTGGCTGTTTGAACACGCCTTCAACGACCATTGGACGCTGAGCCAGAGCGCGCGCCGCTTGAACGTGGAATCGACCTTCCGCAGCGTGGTGACCAACGGCGCGCTGAACGCCGATGGCCGCACGCAGAAGCGTCGTTCCACCTGGGGCGAAGGCGATTCGCGCGGCGATACCGCCGATACCCGCCTGACCGGCACGTTCAGCACCGGCGCCGCCGAGCACACCCTGCTGGTGGGCGTGGACTGGCAGAAGGCCGACTGGACCGCCGCGCGCGGCGCAATGGGCACGGCCACCGATACGCCCACCGCCATCGACATCTTCAACCCGGTCTACAGCGGCTACATCCCGGCCACCACCTCGATCAGCTACTCCGGTGGCATCAACCGCCAGACCGGTGCCTACCTGCAGGACCAGATCGCGCTGGACAAGTGGCGCTTCACCGTCGGCGGCCGTTACGACTGGACCAAGGATGACACCTGGACCCAGGCCTATACCGTGGCCACCGACCGTTACGGCGCACGCACGCCGAGCCACATCAAGAACGATGCCTTCAGCGGCAACGCCGGCATCCTGTACGTGGCCGACAACGGCCTGACCCCGTACCTGAGCTATGCCGAATCGTTCCAGCCGGCCGGCAGCACGGCCACGCAGTCCTTTGAGCGCACGGCGTTCGATCCCATCACCGGCAAGCAGTGGGAAGCGGGCCTGAAGTACCAGCCTGCCAGCTTCGACGGCCTGATCACCGTGTCGGCCTACGACCTGCGCCAGCAGAACGTGCTGACCGATGATCCGGACAGCAGCCACAACACCTGTGGCACCACGGGCACCAGCCAGTGCCAGGTGCAGGATGGCGAAGGCCGCGTGCGCGGTGTCGAACTGGAAGGCCGCGTCACCCCGCTGCAGGGCTTCAGCGTGATCGGCGCTGCGTCGTGGATGGAATCGGAAGTCACCCGCAGCAACAACGGCTACCGCGGCAAGGAGCTGGCGATGGTGCCCGACTGGACCGCCTCGCTGTGGGGGGACTACACCTTCCAGGCAGGTGCGCTGGAAGGCCTGAGCCTGGCGGCGGGCGTGCGTTACAACGGCACGAGCTATGGTGACAGTGCCAACGTGTACCGCATTCCGTCCTACACCCTGTGGGATGCGGCCATCCGCTATGACGCCGGCCTGCATGGCGCAGTGGGCACGCTGCTGTCGTTGAACCTGAGCAACCTGGCCGACAAGCGTTTCGTGTCGACCTGCACCGGCGTGTCGTCGTGCTACTACGGCACCGGCCGCACGGTGACGGCGACGGCGCGATTCACCTGGTGATGCGTACCTGGTGATGCGCACCTGGTGTTGAGCACCTGATGATGCAAGGCTGCCGCCGCACCCGGAAGGGGCGGCGGCAGCGCCGATCACGCGGCTGCGTTGGCGGCGTACGCGGCCAGCACGGCCGGCAGTTCGTGCATCGACTCGAAGATCACGCGGGCACCGGCGGCTCGCAGGGCTTCGGGCGTGCTGTGGTACTGGCCGCCCGGGCTGTAACCGAACACCGTGGCGCCGGCAGCAACGCCCGCGGTGGCGCCGGTCACGGTGTCTTCGATGACCGCGCAGCGGGTCGGATCGACGCCCAGCGACGCGGCGGCGGCAAGGTATACATCGGGGTGCGGCTTGGTCCGCGGCTGATCCTGGCCACTGAAGATCTGCCCGCCGAAGGCATCGAGGATGCCGATCTTGCCCAGCTGCAGGCGCACCTTCAGCAGATCGGCGCCCGAGGCGCAGGCGATCCTGCCGCCGGTGGCCGCCTGCAGGGCACGCACGGCGGACGGCGCGCCGGGGATTTCAACCAGGTCGCGCTCCAGCGCCACGTTGCGCTGGTGGCGGAATTCATCCAGCCACGCCTCGGTGAAGGGCTTGCCGGTGCGTTCCTCGATCAGGCCAGCCAGGCCCGCCACGGATTTGCCGAGGAAAATCTCGCCGGCCTGCTGCTGGGTCAGCGGCCAGCCGCGCTCGGTCAGCATTTCCGAAAGCACGCGGGCCACCAGCGGCTCGGAATCGACGAGGACGCCATCGCAGTCGAACAGCACGGCATCGAAGGGGAAGGGGGACATCAGGAACTCCTTGCAACAACCAACGGGGGAAGCTGCCCGTCATTTTCCCACAGGCGGCGGCGGGGTGCGCCGCGCCTCGATGAACGCCGCGATCCGCTGCAGCGTGGCCGCGTTGCCGGCGGTGTAGACGATCATCGACAGGTCCGGGCGTGCCTCCACCGAGAACGTCGAGAATTCCAGCTCCAGTGGGCCCAGCTCCGGGTGCTTGAGCCGCTTGCTGCCATCGCCTTCGCTGGCCACATCGTTGCTGCGCCAGAGCGCCGCAAACTCGGGGCTGCTGGCCGAAAGCTCGGCCGCCAGCTGAGCCACCTCCGCCTCGGCACCGGCGCGGATCGCGTCGGCCCGCAGCGATGCCACCACGAAGCGTGCAACGCTGCTCCAATCCTCCTGCGCCGCGCGTACTCGGCTGTTGCTGAAGATGAAGCGCAGGATGTTGCGCTCGCTGGGCGGTACCTGCGCGTAGTCGGTCAGCAGTACCGTGGCGGCGTGGTTCCAGGCGACCACGTCCCAGGTCGGGGTACGGATCAACGCCGGGCTGTAGGGCAGGGCGTCCAACACCCGCTGCAGGCGCGGCGAGATGCTGTCGCCGCTGCGGTACTTCACTTCCGGCGGGCGGCCCAGCCCCAGCATGTAGACGTGTTCGCGTTCTGCATCGGTCAGGCGCAGGGCAGCGGCGATGCGGTCCAGCACCTCGGCCGACGGCGCGCCGCCGCGGCCCTGTTCCAGCCAGGTGTACCAGGTCGGGCTGATGCTGGCCCGTTGCGCCACTTCCTCGCGACGCAGGCCTGGCGTGCGTCGGCGGCCGATGGCGAAACCGAAGCTGGCCGGATCCAGCCGTGCGCGGCGGCTCTTGAGGAATTCTCCGAGCGAGTGCTGGTTCATGCCGGTCCCTGCCTGTCAGTCGCTATACCCGTATAACGTCACTACTTTAACAGGATGCGCTGAGCCGGATACTGGTCCCACTTTCCAGCGGAGCAGCATCCCATGCGTGTATTCCTGACCGGCGCCACCGGCTTCATTGGCCGCCGCGTATGCGAGCAGTTGCAGGCGGCAGGCCATGAGGTCATCGGCCTGACCCGCTCGGAAGCGGGCGCGGAGGCCCTGCGTGCCGCAGGCGCCCACGTGCAGCGTGGCGAGCTGGGCGACCTGGCCAGCCTGCGCACAGGCGCGGCGGCAGCCGATGCGGTGATCCACACCGCGTTCGACCACGATTTCAGCCGCTTCGCCGCCAACTGCGAGCAGGACGCGGCCGTGATCGGCGCACTGGGCGAGGTACTGAAGGGCTCGCCGCGCCCGCTGCTGATCACCTCCGGCGTCGGCATGGGGGAGGCCGCGCCCGGCCAGCCGGCGCTGGAAACCGTATTCAATCCTGGCCATGGCAACCCGCGCATCGCCTCCGAACGCGCGGGCAACGCGCTGCTCGACGCGGGCATCGACGTGCGGGTGATGCGCCTGCCGCAGGTGCATGATGCCTTCCGCCAAGGCCTGATCAGCTACTTCATCGACATCGCGCGCACGCAGGCGGTGGCCGCTTACGTGGGCGAGGGCGGCAACCGCTGGTCCGCGGCCCATGTGGATGATGTGGCCCGTGCCTACGTCCTGGCCCTGGAGCGCGGCCAGGCCGGTGAGCGCTACCACGCCGTGGCCGAGGAGGGCATCAGTGCCCGCCGCATTGCCGAGGTGGTGGGCGCGGGGCTGGGCGTGCCGGTGCGCAGCATCGCTGCGGAAGACGCGGCCGCGATGTTCGGCTGGTTTGGCCTGTTCGCCGGCATGGACCTGCCGGCATCGAGTGCACTGACGCGGCAGCGCCTTGGCTGGCAGCCGATCGGCCCGACGCTGCTGCAGGATCTGCAGGACATGGAGTATCGCGAGGGGCGCTGACTACGGATGAATGGCCCTGCACCGCGCTTGCATCCGCAGGCGCGGATACTGCAGGCCATCGATCCCCGCACGGGGTTGCCGGGGTCACCCTTCATGCCACGCCGGAAGACGCTGCGCATCGCCACCTTCAACGTCAACGGCATCGGCCCGCGCCTGCCGCATCTGCTGGCATGGCTGGACCGCGAAGCGCCCGATGTGGTGGCCCTGCAGGAGCTGAAAGCCACCGATGCTGCCTTCCCGGCAGCCGAGCTGGAGCAGGCGGGCTATGGCGCGATCTGGTGCGGCGAGGCGCGCTGGAACGGCGTTGCACTGCTGGCGCGGGATGCGGTGCCGATCGAAAGCCGTCGCCGGCTGCCGGGGGATCCCAAGGACAGCCAGAGCCGCTATCTGGAAGCGGCCGTGCATGGCATCGTCGTTGGCGCGCTGTATCTGCCCAACGGCAATCCGCAGCCTGGCCCGAAGTTCGATTACAAGCTGCGCTGGATGCAGCGGCTGCTGCGCCATGCCCGCTCGCTGGTCGATCTGCCCCACCCGGCGGTGCTGATGGGCGACTTCAATGTCATCCCCACCGAGCTGGACGTGTATGACCCCAAGGCCTGGAAGCGTGACGCGCTGTTCCAGCCCGACGTCCGCGAGGCATTCGAGCAGCTGCTCGCGCAGGGCTGGCGCGATGCGCTGCGCGAAATACACGGGGAAACAGTCATCTACACCTTCTGGGATTACTTCCGCCAGCACGCCGAGCGCGACCGCGGCCTGCGCATCGATCACCTGCTGCTCAACCCCGCATTGGCGCCGCGCCTGCAGGACGCAGGCGTCGACCGCTGGGTGCGGCTGCAGGAGAAAGCCAGCGATCACGCGCCGACGTGGCTCACCGTCAGCATCTGAATCCTTCATCGTGGCTGTAGGCGCTGGGCGTGAGGATGCACTGCCAAAGCATTCATCCATTGGACACGCCGGCAAGACAGCCATGTGATCGGGCAGCGCCTACGTTGCAGTTCTGTCCCTTGCGATTGACACGAAATGCTCGCTCCTGTGCTGCCTCCCCCGTTGTCCAACCTTGCCCGGCAACGCCTGCTGCAGGTGCCTGATCTTCCACTTCCGGGCCAGGGCCGCACACTGGAGCGCTGGCGGGCGCTGGCTGCTCTGGGCCATGAGGATCTGTGTCTGGCCAAGGTGCTTGAGGCGCATCACGATGCAGTGGCGATCCTGCATGAACTACGCGTGCCCGTCCCAGCAGAGCAACTGCTGGCGGTGTGGGCGGCTGAAGGCCCCGCCAGTACGCTGCGGGCCGAGCACACGGGACGCCTGCGCGGTGACAAGCCCTGGTGTTCCGGAAGCAATCTGGTCGACACCGCCTTGGTGACCGTGCGCGGTGAGTCGGGTGTCCAGTTGTACAAGGTGGACGCGTCGCAGTGGCACTGCATGGAGAGCGAGCCTTGGCCGGCCGCCGGCATGGCCGGCGTACCCTCCACCACGGTGCGCTTCGACGACGCTGAGGCCGAAGCGGTCGGGCCCGTCAACGCTTACCTGGAACGTCCCGGCTTCTGGCACGGGGGGGCTGGCATCGCCGCGGTCTGGTTCGGTGCGGCGACCGCGCTGGCCGAGCGCATGCAGCACGCCTGCAGTGAGGGCCTGCGTGCACGCCTGCTGGGCAAGGCTGACCTCGCGCTGGCCCCGGCAGCGGCACTGCTGCGCGAACTGGCCCATGCCATCGATGCAGCGCCACAGCTTACCCACCGGGTGCAGGTCGTGCGCGTGCGCAGCGTGGTCGAACGCGCCGCCACGCAGGTACTGGACCTGGCCGGCCGCGCGCTTGGCCCGGCGCCGATGTGCATGGAAGATGCCCATGCGCGCCGCTGGGCCGATCTGACCGTGTTCATGCGGCAGAGCCACGCCGACAAGGATTGGGAATGGCTGGGCGAACAGTGCGCCCGGCAGGTGATGCCATGGGCGCTGTAGCCACCATCCACGGCCAAGGCTCTGACGAACGCGCATGGGAGCACTGCGACTGGCTCTGGCAGCAGCCCGAGACGCCTTTGGCTGAACTCGTTGCCGGGGCAGGGCGCATCGTGGTGGTCGCGCCGCATCCGGATGACGAGGTACTGGCCTGTGGCGGTTTGCTGTGTGCGGCGGCAGCCATTGGCGTGCCGGTGCAGGTGGTGGCGGTAACCGATGGCGAGGCCTGCTATCCGGGCGAAGCCTGGTGGACACCGCAGCGCCTGCGCCAGGCACGCCGCGAGGAACTGCGCGACGCCCTTGGCGCACTGGCCATCGATGCTGCGTCCATCGTCCACCTTGGCATTGCCGACGGCGGGGTCAGCAATCACGAAACGGGCCTGGAAGATTGGTTGTGGCAGACGCTGCGCGAGGACGACCTGGTACTGGCACCGTGGCGCTTCGATGGCCACCCCGACCATGAAGCCGCGGGCCGTGCTGCCTGGCGTGCCGCGCGTTCGGCCGGATGCCAGCGCCTGGAGTATCCGGTGTGGGGCTGGCACTGGCTGGACCCCGGTTGCGCCCACATGGCCTGGGAATCGCCACGCCTGCTCGATATTTCCGCTGTCGCCGCGCGCAAGCGCGAGGCCATCGCCCAGTTCCGCACCCAGACCGGTGACGTGCCACGGCTGCAGGCCGAGCCCATCCTTCCGGCCCACGTGCTCACCCGCTTCTACCGTACCCACGAGGTCTACTTTGCATGAGCGCCCAGCCTTACTTTGACGAAATCCACGCCAATGACGATCCCTTCGGCTACCGCACCCGCTGGTACGAAGAGCGTAAGCGCGACCTGCTGATGGCCAGTCTTACCCAGCCCACCTTCCAACGCGGCTGGGAGCTGGGCTGCTCCAACGGGGTGCTCACAGAGCGCCTGGCCGGCCGCTGCGAGCGCCTGCTGGCCACCGACATCAGTCCGCGCGCCGCTTTCCAGGCGCGCCGCGGGCTGGCGCATCTACCGCATGTGCAGGTGCATTGCGCGCAGCATCCGCAGCAGTGGCCGGCCGGTCGATTCGATCTCATCGTCTGCGGCGAGATGGGTTACTACCTCGGCCCAGATGCGCTGGTCGAACTGCGCGATGGGCTGCACGCCGCGATGAAGGACGACGGCCTGCTGGTAGCCTGCCATTGGCTGCCGTCGTTCCCGGGCCGGGCCACCCGCAGCGCGCTGGTGCATGAGCGATTGGGGCATGGCCTGCAGGAGGCCTTCTGCTACCGCGACAGCGACTTCATCCTGCAGGGCTGGACCCGAGCACCGCTTTCGCTGGCCAGCAACGAGGGGCTGAGATGATCGGCGTGCTGGTGCCGGCACACAACGAAGCCGAGCACCTTCCGGCGTGCCTGCGCTCGCTGGCCATTGCCGCAGCGCATCCCGGGTTGGCTGGCGAGCCGGTGCAGATCATCGTTGCCCTGGATGCCTGCACGGATGGCAGCGCTGAGGTCTGTGCAGGGATGGCCGCGGAAATCCTCAGCCTGCAGGCACGCTGCGTCGGCGCTGCGCGCGCGGCCGCGGCGGGTGTGCTTATCGAGCGCGGCGCCACATGGCTGGCCAGCACCGATGCAGACAGCGAAGTCCCGGCCGATTGGCTGGTGGCCCAGCGCGCCGCAGGCACCGACGTGTTCTGTGGCGTCGTCGATCTTGGCGAGCTGGCGCCGCAGCAGGCGTGGTTGCGCAGCTGCTTCCAGCGCAGCGAGCGCTGGGATGAGGGGCATGGTCGCGTGCACGGGGCCAACCTCGGGGTCTCGGCCTCTGCCTACCGGCGGGCGGGCGGATTCGCGGCGAAGCGATGCTCCGAAGATGTGGACCTGGTGCGTCGATTGGAGGCGGCTGGCGCGTCGATCCGTTGGGCCAGCGCGCCTGTGGTGACCACCAGTAGCCGGTTGTCAGGCCGCGCCGTCGGTGGCTTTGCGGATCATCTGGCAAGCCTGGCTGCCGTTGAGGCGTTGCCGACTCCTCAGCTGGCCTTGGCCAGCTGAGGAGTCCTTCAGCGCAGATCTAGTGGCCGTCCACCGCAAACGCGGCATGGATCAGCGCCAGATGACTCAGGCCCTGCGGTGTGTTGCCCAGACCCTGTCCAGTGAGCGGGTCCCACATTTCCGGCATCAGCCCGACATCGTTGCGCACCCGCCCCAGTAGTGAATGGAACAGGCGCTCGGCCTCGTCCCGCTCGCCGAGCAAGCCATACGCCTCCACCATCCAGAACGCGCAGCTGATGAAGGTGCCTTCGCAATCCTGCATGCCGCTGTAGCGCCACAACAGATCGCCGCTGGCATCGCACAGCTCGCGTCGCATGGCGTCACGGGTAGCGATGAAGCGCTCCCGCCGTACCTCGGCGAGGCCGAATCGCGAGGCCAGCATCAGGCTGGCATCCAGCCGGTCACTGCCGGCGTGCATCACGTATGCCTGCTTGCTCTCATCCCAGCAGTGCGTATCGATCCAGTCCAGGATGCGCTCTTTCTCGCGCTGCCAGCGTGGCAGACGCGCGCGGGTGATGTGGCCCTTTTCAGCGAGATCGCAAGCGCGTCGAAGGGCCATCCAGCATTCCACTTTGGACATGGTGTAGTGCTGCAGCTCCTCCAGTTCCCAGAATCCGCAGTCCTTGCGCATCCATTGGTCGGCGCATTCGTCTGCCAGCTCGAACAGCAGGCGCGCGGTGGCGGGATCCAGGATGTGTCCGGCCTCGATCATCCGGCTGGCCATCTCCAGCACATCGCCGTAGACACAGGTCTGCAGCTGGTCGGTTGCGGTGTTGCCGACCCGCACCGGTTGGCTGCCCTGGTAGCCCGGGATGTCGATGTAACGCTCCTGCTCCACACGCTCTCCGCGCAGGGTGTAGCACGGTGGAATGCCTGGACGGTGGCGGCCGATGGTGGTCATCAGCCAGCTGAAACCCGCCTTCGCGTCGGGCAGGGCGCCTACGCGCAGGAACGCCTTGATCACATAGGCGGCATCGCGCACCCAGGCATATCGGTAGTCCCAGTTCTTGTCGCCCCCCAGGCGTTCGGGCAGAGAGGCACTCACCGCTGCGGCGATCGCCCCGGTGGGAGCAAACCAGAGGAACTTCAGCGCCAGCGCCGAACACAAGACCTCGCTGCGCTGGCGGCTCTCACAATGCAGATCGGCAACCCATTGCCGCCATTCACGGTCGGAACGGTCGATGCGGGTATCGATGTCCTGCAAGGGCGGTACCGGCAGCACTTCGTCCTGCGAGGCCAGCAGGGCAATGATCGCCCGCTCGCCCGGTGCAACCTGGATGCTGCCCCTCACCTCGCGGTCATCACACTGCTCGATGCGGGTCTGCTCGGGATAGCGCAGCATGGTCATCACCGGGCCGACATGGTGCACGCAGCCGTTGGGCGTGTCGCTCATCCAGGGCGTGCAGCTGCCGGCGCGGGTACCCGGAAGATAGTGCAGATCGAAGGTCACCTCTCCGTCGAGTCCTTCGATGCGGCGCGCCAGTTCTGACCACGGCAGGCGTCCGGCCGGCCCGCTGTTCAGCGATTCGGTCACCAGGGCACGGCCCGACACGGTGCGCACCTCGGTTTCCAGTACATTGCTGTCCGGCCGGTAGCGGCGGGAGACGTTCTCGATGTTGCGCGCCTGCAGCACGAAACGCCCGCCGTCAGCCGCATCCAGCAAGCGATCAAACAGGGGCGGCGCATCCAGGCAGGGTGCGCACCACCAGTCGATGCTGCCATCGGGCGCGATCAGTGCGGCAGACCGCCCGTCACCGATGGCCGCGTAGGCGTTGATCAGCGCGTGACCTTGAGGGTCACGCGCGATGCTCACTCCTTCCACTGCGTCCTGGCTCACGGCAGCAGCATGCCGCCAGTGGCGCCGATCACCTCACCGGTGATGTAGCTGGATTCCTGGGTGGCCAGCAGAACGTAGGCGGATGCCATCTCTACCGGCTGGCCCGCGCGCTTCAACGGTGTCTGCGAACCGAAATCGGGGATCGCCTCCGGCGGCTGGCCACCTGCGGGCTGCAGCGGTGTCCAGATCGGGCCCGGCGCAACCGCATTGACGCGGATGCCACGCTCGGCCACCTGCCGCGCCAGCGACTTGGTGAAGTTGACGATGGCGGCCTTGGTGGGCGCGTAGTCGAGCAGGTTCGGCGAGGGCTGGTAGGCCTGGATGGAAGCGGTGTTGATGATCGTCGCGCCGGCGGGTAAATGGGGCAGGGCGGCCTTGCACACCCAGAACAGCGCGTGCACGTTGGTGCGGAATGTCGCCTCGAACTGCTCGGTGTCCAGATCCTCTATCTTCTCGACGGCCAGCTGCTTGCCAGCGATGTTCGCCAGCACATCCAGTCCGCCCAGCCCGTCCACGGCCTGCTTCACCAGGTCCCGGCAGAACGCCTCGTCCTGCAGATCGCCGGGCAGGGCAATGGCCTTGAGGCCTTCCGCGTTGATCAGGGCGACGACTTCCGCCGCGTCCTTCTCTTCCTCGGGCAGATAGTTGAGCGCGACATCCGCACCTTCCCGCGCGAAGGCGATGGCCACCGCGCGGCCGATCCCGGAGTCAGCGCCGGTGATCAGCGCTTTGCGCCCTTTCATCCGCCCCAGGCCGACGTAGCTCTTCTCGCCGTGATCTGCCTTGGGATTCAATTCGTGCACCGTACCCGGTGGCGTCTGCACCTGGGCCGGGTAGGTCGGTTGCGGGAATTGGGTGAGGGGGTTCTGCATGTCGTACTGGTTGCGGGTCATGGGGTTTCCTTGGGGGAGGTAGATAGCGGGTTACAGGGTGACGGCGCCACCGGAGATGGTGAGCAGCGCGCCCGACGTATAGCTGGCACTGTCCGCGGCCAGCATCACGTAGGCGGACGCAAGCTCGGCGGGCTGGCCAGGGCGACCGAACGGGGTCTGGCTGCCGAAGTTTTCGACCTTGTCCGCGGCCATGCCGGCGGGAATGAACGGCGTCCAGATCGGGCCCGGCAGGACCGCGTTGACCCGGATGCCCTTCTCGGCCAGCAGTCCTGCCAAGCCGATGGTGAGGTTGGCGACCGCACCCTTGGTGGTGGAGTACGGCAGGATGTTCGGCGTCGGCTTCTTCGAGTTCACCGATGCGGTGTTGATGACCGAGCCGCCGCCCTTCAGGTGCGGAACGCTGAGGCGGGTCAGGTTGAACAGCGCATGGACATTGGTATCGAACGTCTTGCGCCAGTCGTCCATGGTGATCTCGTCAAACGACTCGTAGTAGCGCTGGTAGGCGGCGTTGTTGACCAGGATGTCCAGGCCGCCCAGCTCATGCACGACGCGCTGGATCAACTGTTCGGCCTGCGCCTCGTCGCTGATATCGCAGGGGATCAGTACCGCCTTCTGGCCGGCCTCCTGGATGAGCTTGCCGATGGCGGCAGCATCGTCCTTTTCGCTTTCCAGGAAGGCGATCGCCACATCCGCACCTTCGCGTGCATAGGCAATGGCCACGGCTGCGCCGATGCCGCTGTCGCCACCGGTGATGAGTGCCTTCTTGCCCTCAAGCTGGCGGTGACCCTTGTAGCTCTGTTCACCGTGGTCCGGTTTCGGGTCAAGTTTGCTGGTCTTGCCAGGGAAGGACTGTTGCTGCGCCTTGAATGGCGGCTTCGGGTAGTTGGGGACTGGCATGCGTGCGTCGTCTATGGAGGAAGGGAGCGGCCAGTGTGGGCACCCCGCAGTAAACGCCGTGGCCCAGCAATGTCGGCACGGCGTGCACGGCGTGGGTCACAGCGGGTGCGCGATGGTGGTCATGATGCTGTTCGCGGCCTGGCGCGAATCCAGGCGCGTTCGCAAGGGGCTGTCGTTGGGCCAATGGGCCCTGCACCCGCTATAGCAGGTCGCGTAGACAGAGTCACGCAGCGTGGACGACCTGTTCTGTATCCCTCCGGGCAGGCCATGCAGGGAGAAGACCGTGACCGATCTGTTCGAGCTGGGCATGCCGTGGTTTGAGTTCGTACTACGGGCCACCGCCGTTTACGTGGTGGTGCTGCTGTTGACGCGGCTCAGTGGCAAACGATCGATCGGGCAGTCCGCACCGTTCGATATGCTGGTGATCGTCCTGCTGGGTACGGCGGTGCAGAACTCGCTGATCGGTGAGGACACCTCGCTGCTTGGCGGACTCATCCTTGCCGCCACGTTGCTGGGTCTGAACTGGCTGGTCGGTTTCGTGACCGCGCGCAGCCGGCGCCTGCATCGCTGGGTCGAGGGCGCGCCGGTGGTGCTGGTGCGCAACGGCAAGGTGTTCTGGGAGCAATTGCGCCGTTGCAATGTGGCGCCGGAGGACCTGGACGTGGCCATGCGCAAGGCAGGCTGCGATGGCCATCACCAGATCGAACTGGCCATGCTGGAAACCTCGGGAGAGATCACCGTGGATGCCGAAGGCCGATGAAGCTGCAACAGTGGAATCCACACGCCGCACACGACAAGGTCACCGTGGGCACAGCCGTGCCCATGCAACCCTGCAGTCCCCAACGGCAGGAGAACGACGATGCAGGCGCTGACCTATCACGGCCGTAAGGATGTCCGCGTTGAGACCGTCCCCGACCCGGTACTTGCCGCAGAAGACGACATCATCCTGCGTGTCACCGCCACCGCCATCTGTGGCTCGGACCTGCACCTGTACCGGGGGAAGATCCCGGATCTGCACACCGGCGATGTGCTGGGCCACGAGTTCATGGGCATTGTGGAAGAGGTTGGCAGGGGCGTAACCCAGGTGCGCCCCGGCGACCGGGTGGTCATACCGTTCGTGATTGCCTGTGGCGAGTGTTTCCACTGCCAGTTGGCGGAGTATGCCGCGTGCGAAACCACCAACCCAGGCAAAGGCGCGGCGCTCAATGCGAAGGGATTGATGCCACCAGCCGCATTGTTCGGATACAGCCACCTCTACGGCGGGGTCGCTGGCGGCCAGGCAGAATTCGTGCGTGTGCCCAAGGCCAATGTCGGTCCCCTGCGGATTCCGGATGGGGTGGCCGACGAGCAGGTGCTGTTCCTGTCCGATATTCTGCCGACGGGCTATCAGGCCGCGCTGAATGCAGGGGTGAAGGCGGGCTCGACGGTTGCGATCTTCGGTGCCGGACCGGTCGGTTTGATGAGCGCCGCGTGCTGCCGCCTGCTGGGTGCGGAAACCATCTTCATGGTGGACCATCTGCCGTATCGCCTGGACTTCGCGCAACGCACCTATGGCGTCACGCCCATCGATTTCGGCAAGGTGGACGATCCGGCGGATTACATCATCAGCCAGACCAGCGGCCGGGGCGTGGATGCCTGCATTGAAGCCGTCGGCTTTGAGGCCGAGGGTAGTTCGCTTGAGACCGCACTGACAGCGGTCAAGCTCGAAGGCAGCAGTGGCGTGGCGATCCGCCAATGCATCGCCGCCGCCCGGCGCGGCGGGGTGGTCAGCATTCCCGGGGTCTACGCCGGTTTCATCCATGGCTTCCTGCTGGGGGATGCATTCGACAAGGGGCTGACCTTCAAGATGGGGCAGACCCATGTGCAGGGCCTCATGCCCGAGCTGCTGACCGCCATCCTGGAGGGCAAGCTGGACCCCGGCAACATCATTTCGCACCGGATGAGCTTGGCCGAAGCCGCGCAGGGCTATGCCATGTTCGATGCGAAGGACGATGACTGCCGGAAGATCGTGCTGACCCCGTGACAAGCGACCCAGCGAGCGGTACGCCGCTGACCCCTGACAGGCGCTACATCGTGGTGCGCGGGCGGCTCTGGCGCGCGACCAATCCGAATCTCACCGCCATCGAACGTGCGCGGTGGGTGGCGGCGCTCATGGACGCGCGGCGCGCGGTGCAGGCCGCGATGAGGAGCGGAGAAGCGGCGGCGCTGCGGAATGCACGCCGTGCGGTGGATGCGGCTAAACGAGGTCTCGGCGAGCGTGGCCCGGTGTGGTGGACAGATGGTGGCAAGGACTACAACCGCTACCTGGTAAAGAATACGCCGTACGCGAGCTGGTTCGACGGTCTTTGAAGGGGAGGGAGGCAGCTCAGTCTTTCGACCCTCGACGACCTCCCGTCGGATCGACCTCAGGTCGCTCGTAGTCGTCGGGATGTGCCGTCTCGTTCTGTTCCGGCATGTCCTTGCCTTTCTTCCAGCTCTGGTCGGTACGGACCTTGTCCGGCGTATGCGCCTTGTCCTGGTCGCTGGCGTCGCCCGTGGGGTTGAACGGTAGCTTGCTCATCGGAGGAATTCCTTGCGGTGGGTGCAGTTTCAGCGCTGTAACGGTTGTCTGCCACGGCTCTGGGCCAGCGTCTGGTTCACTGCTTCCTGAAGTTGCGGGATGTGGAACGGCTTGGCGACGAAGCGTGCTTTCTGGTGTCGGGCTGGCACGACCTGATCGTAGACGGCGGAGGCGAACAGGAAGGGCACGCCCAGCTCCGCCAGCCGGTCAGCGACCGGGAACACCACGCCGTCGCCGAGCTCGATATCAAGGATGGCGGCATCGAACTGCTCGTTGCGCAGCAGGCTGAGTGCCTCGAATACGCTTTCAGCGTGCGTGATGGTGTTCCCCTCGTTGGACAGCGCATCCTCAACCAGTTCAGCCAGATCCAGCTGATCCTCTACCAATAACAGGCAGTGCTCCTGCGTCTGTTCATTTTCATACTTCTGCATACGCAGGTCGTGCTCGTATTGTCATGTTGCCCCTATGTTCCGCTTCCGGGCATCAAGCCAGCGGCTGGCTGCCGTGTGCGCGGCGCGAAGGTCGCATGACCCGATGGATGCGGGTCGCAGTCGGCGGGCGGACGTGAACCGCCCTGGTAGATGCCCACCTTGGTGGGCCGTAGGGCCAGGGCGCCAGTCAAGGTTGGCACCTACCGAAGCGCGTCCAGCCACCGGGAGCCGCCTTGGTAGATGCGCACCTTGGTGGGCCGTAGGGCCGGGGGCCAACCAAGGTTGGCATCTACCGAAGCCCGTCCAGTCACCGGAAACCGCCTTGGTAGATGCCCACCTTGGTGGGCCGTAGGGCCAGGGGCCAACCAAGGTTGGCATCTACCGGAGCCATCGCGGGCGATCACGCTGTGTTGGTTTTCTGCGCGCCACACTGGACCACCCCCTTCACAGGATCCAGCATGAGCCAGGTATTCATCGTCGGCGCAGCCGGCAAGGTCGGCCGTTCCCTTGTCGAGCAGGCCAGCGCACGTGGCCATCGCGTACTGGCCCTGCATCGCGGTCAGGACCAGGCCGCCGAACTCACCGCCCTCGGCGCCGGCCCGGTGCAGGGCGATCTGCTGCAGCTGGATGTCGCCGCGCTGGCGGCGCTGATGAAAGGCTGCGACGTGGTGGTGTTCTCGGCCGGTGCCGGTGGCAAGGGCGGCGCGTCGATGACCGACGCCATCGATGGGCGCGGACTGGAACTGGCCGTGGCCGCGGCACAGGCCGCGGCCGTGCCGCGCTTCCTGCTGGTGTCGGCCTTCCCGGAAGCCGGTCGTGGCAAGCACCTGTCGGATACGTTCGAGAACTACATGGTGGTGAAGAAGCGTGCCGACGTGCACCTGGCCGAAAGCCCGCTGGACTGGGTGATCCTGCGCCCGGGCACGCTCACCGACGAACCGGGCACGGGCCGGGTGCGTGCCGGCCTCGCCATTCCCTACGGCAACATCGCCCGCGCCGACGTCGCTGCCACGCTATTGGCATTGATCGAACACCCGCAGCTGCGCCGCTGCATCATCGAACTCACCGAGGGCGAAACCCCGGTGTTCGATGCACTGCAGGCGCTGTCGCCGGCATGAGGGCTTGACCACGACAACGCGCTGACGCAGCATCGGGCGCATGGTCCTCCGCGCCGCCGCCGTCACTACCACCACGACTGCCCCTGGCAGGTCGTGAGGTCGTTACGTGACGTGATGTAGCGCCGCCCCTCAGGACCCCGCCAGTCATGGACGGGGTCTTCTGTTTCTCCGTCCGTGCCCACCCCACAGGAGAAACACCATGAGCCCATCCCGAATCCCCCGCCGCGGCCTGCTGGTCATCGACATGCAGCACGGCCTGTTCAACGGCGCGCATCGCCCTTACCGCGCTGACGAAGTCCTGGTCAACATCAATGCGCTGATCGACCGCGCACATGCCGCCGATGCCCCGGTGTTTGCCGCACGCCACGTCGGCCCCGCAGGCTCGCCGCTTGCCAGCGACAGCCCGCTGTCGCAGCTGCTGGCTGGCCTCGCCATCGATCCGGCGCGCGACACCGTGTTCGAGAAGACGCGGCCCAGCTGCTTCTTCGAGACCGGCCTGGTCGAGCGACTGGCCGCGGCCGGCGTCGAAGAACTGGTCATCGTCGGCATGAAGACCGACTACTGCGTGGATACCACCTGCCGCGCCGCGCGTGACCTCGGCGTTGCGGCCGTGCTGGTGGCCGACGCGCACACCACCACCGATTCGGCCGTGCTTGAGGCGCAGACCATCGTCGAGCATCACAACGCCACGCTGCGCGGGGCGTTTGTCAGCCTCGTCGCCAGCGCAGACTGCACGTTCGCGGCAGGGTAAGCTCCAGTCAACGAAGTCAGCCAGGAGGGCAGATGGGACCGATGACCCAGACACGGACACTCCGCAACAGCCTTGTGCTGATGCTGCTGTCCGCAGTGGCAGGCTGCAGCACAACGGGGGGCGGTGATCGCCATCCTGCGCCACAGCTGCGGGCGGTAACGCTGACGCCTGAAGCGTCGACGGTCTGGTTGACCGCTGCTTCCATCGGCACCATCGAGCCCATCGGCTCGTGCGTCTACTTCGTTACTGGATCGGGTCAGCGCCTTCTGGCGCTGTGGCCGGACGGCTTCGAGCTGGAAAGAAAGGACGGCGTGGCCGTGGGCGTGCGCTACACCCGAACCGGCAAGGGTGTGGCCTTCGGCACGACGCATACTTTTGGCAGCGGCGCACTGTCCGCATTGCCGGGCAGCCTGGCCGACCCCCTGCCTGCAGACTGCAGCGGGCCGGCCACGATGCTCTGGTTCGACTGAGACCTGCGCAGCCTCAGCGCTGCTCGTCCTTGCGCGCGCTCAGCTCACGGTCGGCGCGCAGGAACACCGCACTGGTGCTTTCCTCGCCGGTGCCACCGGCGGCGCCCAGCAGCAGCGGCCGGGCCAGCCGCGAGGAGGCATCGTCGGCCACCGCCTGCAGCGCCGCGAGGGTGTCGCTGGCCTGGTCGCTGCCCAGCACTGCGATGAACTCGCCGCTGCCGGTGACCCGGTTGATGCTGTCGCCGCGCGTGGCATCCAGGCACTGTTCCAGCGCCACGTCCAGCTGCTGCAGCTGGCGCTCCAGGCTGCGCTCGCCCATCTGCTCGGCCAGGGCCGCCAGGTCCTGCAGCTCGAGGATGACCACGGTGCAGGCGGTGCCGGTGGTGGCGTGCGCGGCGTCCACCAGCGGGCTCTGTTCGAGGATGGTCGCCACTTCCTGCTCGCGTTCGCGGCTGCGCGCTTCCATCAGGGTCATGGTCAGCCGGGCCAGGGCCTGCAGGGCGTCGCGCTGCTCGGCGCTGAGCGAACGCGGCGTCAGGTCCACCACGCAGACGCTGCCCACCGCCGCGCCCTCGCGGGTGACCAGCGGCATGCCCGCATAGAAGCGCGCGCCCATCTCGTTCAGCACCGGGTTGTCGACGAAGCGGCTGTCCTGCTTCAGGTCGCCCACTTCCAGCAACTGATCGGGCTGGCGGATCGCGTGGTCGCAGACCGCCACGTCGCGGTCGGTTTCGCTGCCCTCCACGCCGATGCGCGCCTTGAACCATTGGCGGTCACGATCGATCAGGGTCACCAGCGCCATCGGCGTGCCGCAGACGGCGGCTGCCACCTTCACGATGTCATCGTAGGCCGGCTCGGGCAGGCTGCCGACCACGTGCAGCGCATCCAGCGCGTGCTGGCGTTCGGTTTCAGTGAATGCGGCAGAAGAATGATCCGTCATGGTGATCCTGGGCAGTCAAAGGACGTGGTCCATGCTAGAACAGGCCGGCGTGCAATGGATGAACCACCCCCGCAGCGGCCCGGGTTTCGGGCAGAATCGTCGGCATGGACCGGCCGGAAGCGTGATGCGTCACGCCGCAGGGCCTTCGCACTGCCCACTCATGGAACGAGGACACGCCATGGTTGTTCGCACCTTGCTGCTGTCGGGTTGGCTGCTGGCTGCAGCGTTGCCTGCGGCTGCACAGCAGATCCGCTCGGCCACAGGGCCTGCGCCCAGGCCGCTGCCCGCGGCACCCCGGCCGGCGCACAACTCGATGGCCAAGAGCACGACGCCGTTCAACTGCGAGCAGTACGCCTGGCCGAACCACCCGCATCCCGGCATGAAGGCGTACTGCGCCAGCGTTGAAGCCGGCATCCTGCAGAACGAAGCGCGCCAGGCCGGTCGTCCCGGTCCGTCCGCCGAGGTGGGTGTGCTGCCTGCGCTCGGTTCGGCCGAGTCCAAGCGCACCGGCACGGCCTGCATTGGCGGGCAGGCCTTCCGCCGGCTGCCCAACGGGTGGGAACAGATCTCGGCCCCTGCGGGCGGCTGGCTGCGCTGCCGCGAGCGCTAGCCGCTCTTTGCCGCGGGCGGCGGCAGCGACAGCGATTGCAGGTCCACGCCGCTGCGCAGGATCTGCAGCGCCCCCAGCGCCAACGCATGCATGCCCTGGGCGAACTCGCGGTCGACCTCGCTGGCGTCGCGCGCGCGCGTTCCTTCGGGCACCGCGTCCTTGCCCGCGCCGGCATACAGCGTGTCGGCCACGGCGATGCAATGGAACGCCACGGTCGACATCAGCCAGCGTGCCTGCTCCACCGGCAGGGCATACGCCGCTGCAACTTCGCTCTGGTGCCCGGCGATGCGCGCACTCATCGTGGGTGACGCCACCGAGCGGCGCAGCAGGTAAGGGGTCAGCCCGGGGTGTGCGATCACCAGATCGCGCAGCGAAGCGATGAAGGCGATCAGGTAGTCCGGCAGCGCCTGCCCATCGCCCCGCTCGACAGGTGGCATCTGCCAGCGCTCGAAGATGGCTTCGGCCACCGCGACTTTCAGCGCCTCCAGGCTGGCGATGTGGTTGTAGAGCGTCATGTGGGTCACCCCGAGTGCCCCCGCAAGCCCGACGAAGGTCAGGTCGCGCAGCCCCATGGCCATGCCGGCCTCGACGATGCGTGCATGACTGAGCTTCTTCGGGCGTCCGCGCGTCGGCGCCTGTTCGCTGTCTTTCATAGGCCGCTTGACCATTTATTTTATAGTAATGATAATTAATCGCACCACGCCGCGCACCACCTGCGCGCGGCGTGATCGTAGCAATTGCGCCTCACCGCTCCCAGCCAGGCATCGGCCCAGCCAGCAACCCCGCCTGCACCCGCCCATCCCGCATCCGCCGGGCCCATTGCCAGGGCGCAGGCCTCGTCATACCCAGGTACACCCATGACGTCCGATGTCCGTTGCCATGCTCCCTTGTCCTGCCTGCGTGCAGGCCGAGCCACCCCGCTGCTGCTTGCGCTGGGCGGCGTTCTCATCCTTCCCGCGCCTTCGGCGCTGGCCCAGGCCCTCACCGCCGCTACCGACCGCGCGCCGCAGGTGTCCACCCTCGATTCAGTGAACGTGCACGAGCGCCGCACCGTCACCGCCCCCTATGCCGGCGGGCAAGTGGCGTCGGGCGGGCGCGTGGGCCTGCTCGGCAACCGCGATTTCATGGATACGCCGTTCAATACCATCAGCTACACCGAGGCCTACATCGCCGATCGGCAGGCACGTGACATCACCTCGGTCATCGCGGCGGCAGATCCGACGGTGTTCACCAACAATGCCTCCGGCGCGTGGAGCGAGAACTACGCCATCCGCGGGTTTGCTTCCAGCACCACCGACATGACCGTGGACGGCCTGTTCGGCATGGCACCGTTCTATCGCACGTCGCCGGAAATGTTCGAGCGGATCGACGTGCTGAAGGGACCGTCGGCGCTGCTCAACGGCATGCCACCGGGCGGCTCGGTAGGCGGCACCATCAACCTGATTCCCAAGCGTGCGGCAGACGCGCCGCTGACCCGGCTGAGCGTGGACCATGGCGCCGACGCGCAGTTCGGCGGCCATGTGGATGTCGGCCGCCGCTTCGGCAACCGCAATCAGTGGGGCGTGCGCGTCAACGCCGTGCACCGCGAAGGCGAGGGCGCCATCCGCCACCAGGACAAGGCCTACCAGCTGGGCTCGCTGGCCCTGGACTGGCGCGGCGAGCGCAGCCGCGCATCGCTGGACCTCTACACTGCCGAGGATCTCATCCATGGCCCAACCCGCGGCGTCAGCCTGGATGTTGGCGTGGCGGTACCAAAGCCGCCGCGCGCCGATGTGCTCATCAACCCCGAATGGGGCAGGGTGGAGAGCCGTGACAAGGGCGCGATCCTGCGCGGTGAAGTCGACTTCAACGATCACCTGATGGGCTACGCGGCCTTCGGTGCCAGCGAGACCAACTACAGTTACAACGGCGCCATCAGTGCGTTGGTGCTCAACAACGCCGGTGACTTCCGCACAACGGTGGCCCAGCTGGCCTTCCACACCCGCAAGCAGTCGGCTGATGTGGGCGTGCGTGGCAGCTTCCGCACTGGGCCGGTCAGCCACCAGCTGGCCGCCAATGCCACGGCCTACCAGCACAAACAGGATGACTACGGCCGCCGCAGCGTGCCCGAGGCCAGCTGGGTGACCAACCTCTACGCGCCCACCTGGAACGAAGCGCCCGCGTTCATCACCCCGCACATCATGCATACCGAGGTGAAGCTGCGCAGCGTGGGCGTGGCCGATACCCTGGGGTTTGCCGACGATCGCGTGCAGGTCACGCTGGGCGTGCGTCGCCAGCAGGTGCAGAGTGATGCGTTCGACATCAACACCGGTGCACTGTCTTCGCGCTACAAGCAGAGCGCCACGACCCCCGCCGCCGCGGTGCTGTTCAAGCTGGGCGGCAAGGTATCGCTGTATGCCAACAGCATCGAGGGCCTCAGCCAGGGCGCGACCGCGCCGACCACGGCCGCCAATGCCGGCGAAGTGTTCCCGCCGTTCAAGACCCGGCAGAAAGAAGTCGGCCTGAAGCTCGATGCGGGCCGCTTCGCGCATTCCTTCAGCCTGTTCGAGATCAAGCGGCCCAGCGGCTACACCGATCCGGTCTCGAACATCTATTCGTTCGGCGGCGAACAGCGCAACCGCGGCGCGGACTGGAGCTTCTTCGGTTCACCGCTGGACGGTGTCCGCCTGATGGGCGGCGTGGCCTACGTGCAGCCCAAGCTCACGCGCACCCAGAGTGGCATCAACGAAGGAAAGCTGGCCACCGGGCTGCCGAAGGTGCAGGGCAAGATCACCGGTGAATGGGATCTGCCGATGCTGGAAGGCTTCAGCCTCAATGCGGGCATCACCTCCATGTCCCGGCAGTTCATCAGTGCCGACAACACGCAGTGGGTGGCCGGGCACACCGTGTACGACCTGGGGGCGCGCTACGCGACCCGTCTCTCCGGCCGCCCGCTGACCCTGCGCGGCACGATCAACAACCTGGCCAACACGGCCTACTGGGGCCAGCCCTTGCTGTCCAGCCTGGCGCTGGGTGCACCGCGGACCTTCACGCTGTCGGCCACCGTCGATTTCTGATGGGAGGGAGCGCAGGCTTCAGAGCCTGCCTTCGGCCATGTAACGCGCGGCGCCCTGGTCGACCAGCGCCTGCAGCTGTTGCAGCAACGGGGCGTCCCAGTGCTCGAAGTTGAAGCAGGATTTGCCCTGCATGTGTTGCTTCAGCGCGGGGCTGATGCCTGCCAGCAGCTCGGGAAAGTCGTAGACGGGCATCAGGTGGAAGGCGTGCCTGCGCCCGGACACCTTCACTGCAGCGAAGAACTGTGCCTTGCCGTTGGCGCCCGGCCTGCGGCAATTGGCGTAGAAATGCTGGTCTGTATCGTGGACGACGAGCAGGCCGTCGCCATGGCGCAGCAGCATCTGCCGCAGGGCGCCGAAAAGGTCGGGCGGGACCGTGCCGGTGGCCGCCGTGGGTGTCGCCTGGGTGCGCGTCATGGGAACCTCCCGGCCTGGGACTCTGCGGGTTGCCGTTGCGCGCACCGTAGCATGGGGGAGGGATGCGATCCGGACAGGCCTGCCGGATCGCCCCTTCGTGGGGTTCAGGCCTTGGCCACAGCCTGGATCAGCACTGCAGCCGCTTCGGCCGACGAGCCCGGGTTCTGGCCGGTGACCAGCAGGCCATCGCGCAGCACATACGAGCCCCAGTCAGGGCCCTTGCTGTAGTCACCGCCCAGGTCCTTCAGCATGTCCTCCACCAGGAAGGGCACGACGTTGGTCAGGCCGACGGCGTCCTCTTCGGTGTTGGCGAAGCCGGTGACGTGCTTGCCGGCGACCAGCGGCGTGCCATCGGGTGCCTTGACCTGGCGCAGCACGCCCGGCGCATGGCAGACCAGGCCGACCGGCTTGCCGCTGGCAACGAACGCTTCGATCAGTGCGATGGAATGGGTGTCGTTGGCCAGATCCCACAGCGGACCGTGGCCGCCCGGGTAGAACACCGTGTCGAAGTCGGCGGCATTGACGCTGTCCAGGCGGACGGTGGCGGCCAGCTGCGCCTTGGCGGCGGCGTCGGCTTCAAAGCGATGGGTCAGCTCGGTCTGGAACGCCGGCTCGTTGCTCTTCGGGTCCAGCGGCGGCTGGCCACCCTTGGGCGAGGCCAGCACGATCTCCGCACCCGCATCCTTGAAGGCGTAGTAGGGCGCAGCCAGTTCTTCCAGCCAGAACCCGGTCTTGTGCCCGTTATCACCCAGCTGGTCGTGCGAGGTCAGAACGATGAGGACTTTCATGGTGGTGCTCCTGTTGGGAGAGTGGTGCAGTAGACCGGTCGTCTAGTATCCGGTCGCAAAAAAACACTTCGTTGGAAGTGTGGCGTACGCACCCCTCGCTCAGCGTGAGGGATGCAGGATCTGTCGGGTGGCGCGCTGCGCGTTGTCGAAGGGCTGCGGCCCGCGCACGATCTTGACCATGATGCTGGCGCCCAGCCACAGCTGGTAGAGGCTCTGCGCCAGCGCGGACGCATCGCCGCTGCAGGCCAGCGAGCCATCGGCCTGGCCGCCCTCGATCGCCCGTGCCAGCCGCTGGATGATGCCGGCGGTGCCGCTGCGCAGCGCCGCACGCATCGCCGGCGACAGGTCCGCAACTTCCGCACCCAGCTTCACCGCAAGGCACTTGCCCTGGCAGTCCTCGAAGGACTGGCTGGCCATCCACGCGGCGAAGTAGCTGTCCAGCTGCTGGGCCCTGGTCTGGCCACCGGCGCGGAAGATCTGGTCCATTTCGGCCAGGTACTCGTCGAAGTAGTCCTGCAGCAGGGCCTCGCCGAAGGCTTCCTTGGAGCCGAAGTAGTGGTAGAACGAGCCCTTGGGCACGCCGGCAGCGGTCAGCACCTCGTTCAGGCCGACCGCCGAGAAGCCCTTGCCGCCCATGGTGCGGCGGCCGCTGGCCAGGATCTTCCGGCGGACGTCGGTGCCTGCGGTGTCGGTGGCGGAGTTCATGGGAGCGACGATACGCGCGATTAGACCGGTCGTCTAGTGAGTTGTGCGGTACGCGCATTTTCCGTTCAGCATCGCCAGACCCTACTTTCGCGGCATGGCCCGGGCACCGGTGCCGGTGCTAGGTTCCAGCAACGCAGGCAGCCGCTACGGAACACGATGACCCTCGCTGGAAGTGCGCCCCATGACACGCCGCACCGGGTGATATTTGCTGGCATCTGCGCACTCGTCCTCACCGTGGGCCTCGCCCGTTTCGCCTATACGCCCATGCTGCCGATCATGAAGGCGCAGGCGGGGCTGGGGTATGTCGCCGCGGGTTGGCTGGCCGCCATCAACTACGCCGGCTACATGTCCGGCACCGTGCTGGCCGCGATGGCCCACACGCCTTATCTGGTGCCCAGCAGTTTCGCGCCACGGGCGGGGCAGACGATTGCCATGGACGCCTCGTTTGCCGAGACCTTCTTCATTCCGGAAACTGCGTTCGATGACAGCCAGTTCACGGTGACCGGCCCGGACGGCACGCAGGCGCCGCTGGCCTCGCAGGTGATGAAAACCCGCACCGTGGCCGAGTACACGCTGCCGGCGGGCACGGGCACCTACCGCCTCAGTACCGGCCCGCGCCTGGGTGCGCTGTTCCGTACCTGGGAACACAACGGCAAGCGCGAGAGCTCGCGCGACCCGGCAGTGAAGATTCCGGCCGGGGCGAAGGTGATCTCCGATTTCCAGTCGCTTACCCAGGCCGACAGCTACATCACCGTGGGCAACCCGGACCGCGCCGCGCTGGCGCCGCGCAACAAGGGCGTGGAGCTGGTGCCGGTCACCCATCCCAGCGATCTGTACGTGGGCGAAGCCTTCGAGTTCGTCGTGCAATACGACGGCACGCCCCTGGCCAACCAGGCCGTGGAAATCACCGAGGCGGTGTGGAGTTCGGATCGCACGCCGCAGGTGGTCAACCTGAAAAGCGATGCTGCCGGGCACGTGCGCTTCCCGCTGTCCGCCGCCGGCACCTGGGTCGCGCTGACCCGCCACCGCACGGCTGCCCCGGCCGGTGCGCCGGTGGCTGAGTACAGCAACAGCGTGACGCTCACGTTCCGCGTGCTCAATCCCTGATTTCCCCGTAACACCGCCTTCGAGGTCGACATGAAAACCACCGTGCTTGCCAGTGCGTGCGTTGCCGCGCTGTTGCTTTCTTCTGCTGTATCCGCACAGACCGCGCCCGGCCCGCGCCCGCTGGTGGGCGGCCACGGCAACAACGTGCTGGCCTTCATCGCCGAGCATGACGACAACGCCGATGGCCGCGTGACCTGGCAGGAGTTCGAGACGTTCCGCCGCACCCGCTTCGACGCCACCGATACCGACCGCAACGGCACCGTGGAGGAGGCCGAGTACGTGGCTGAGTTCGACGCCCGCGTGGCGGCCGAGATCGAGCGCGAGCGTGCCGCCCAGGTTGAACAGACCAAGGCCCGCTTTGCCGCGCTGGACACCGACAAGAGTGGGCAGGTGTCGCGCGCCGAGTTCGATGCTGCCGGCGAAAAGACCTGGCAGGGCGGCCAGAAGGCGCTGGCCAGCAGAACGAGTGAAAGCAAGGCCGCACCGGAGCGGGAAGCAAAGACCGCCGCCGGTGCCCAGCGCTTCGACAACCAGCGCCGCAGCCGCATCGGCATGCCCACCAGCCATACCGCGGCCGGCTTCCTGGAGCTGTACGACGAGAACGGCGACGGCAAGGTCGAGCGTGCCGAGTACGAGCGCGTACGCGATGCACAGTTCGCCCGTACCGACAGCAACGGCGATGGCCAGTTGGCCCTGGATGAGTACCTGGCCGAGTTCGAGACGCGCGTGGATCGTCGCATCGATGCACTGGGCCAGGGCGGCGATCGCCAGGTCCACGTGCGTTTTGGCGTGCTCGACGCAGACAAGGATGGCCATATGACCTTCGCCGAGTACCAGGTGTCGGGCAAGCGCCTGTTCGAAACCGCGGATCGCAACAAGGACGGCGTGGTCGACGCTGTCGACGCCCGGCTGCCCGCGCCCGAACCGCGCCGCTGATGGTCCGGGCCACCCGAACGGGGTGGCCCGCTGTCTTCCCCTTCGTTGCGTTCATCCACCGGTCCGCCCTGGACCGGCTGGGCAACGCTGTGCCTGATCGAGCCTTCGATGAAGCGATGTTCCCTCTTTCTGCTGGCGATCTGCATGGCGCTCGGCGGCCTGCCTTCCGTCGCCGCAGGTGCGGCCGAGCCGCATCGTGATGATGTGCTCGGCACCTCGCTCGACCTGCGCATCGACGCGCCTGCAGCCCAGGCGGCGGCCGCCGGCCGTGCGGCGCTGGCCGAGATCGAGCGGCTGGACGCGCTGCTCAGCCGCTGGCGTGCGGACAGCGAGCTGAGTCGCTTCAATGCCACGACCGCGCCGCAGGATCTGTCCCACGACATGCGCGCCGTGCTGCGCCTGTGCGAGGAATGGCGGGCGCGCACCGAAGGACTCTTCAGCTGTCGCCTGGGTGGGCTTGCCCAGCGTTGGCAGCAGGCCCAGGAAAGCGGCGTCCTGCCGACGCGCGAAGCACTGCGGGCCCTGGCCTCGGACGCGAACGCCGCTGAGGTCCGCCTGGACGATCGACATCCGGTGGCGCGCCCACCGGCGGTGATCTTCGACGTGGACGCGCTGGCCAAGGGCTACATCATCGATCGCGCCCTGGCCGCGGCCCGCGCTGCCGCACCTGCGGCCACCGCCATCGGGCTGGATATCGGCGGCGATGCCCGCTACTGGCAGGCCGATGGGGCAGGGCAGGCCTGGCCGGTGGGCGTGGCCGATGCGCGTGAGCCACGTGACAATAGCGCCGCACTGGCCACCGTGGGCCTGCGCTCGCAGGCCATCGCCGCCAGCGGCCATGCCACCCGCGGCTATACGGTGGGCCGCCGGCACTACAGCCACATCCTTGATCCCTGGTCGGGCTGGCCGATGCAGTTCGCACCGTCTGCGACCGTCGTGGCGCCCGATGCCAGCAGTGCCGATGCGCTGGCCACCGCACTGTCGGTGATGCCGATCCGCTCCGGCCTGGAGCTGGCCGATGCGCTGCCGGATGTCGCCGCGCTGATCCTCAGCGATACCGGCACGGCCTTCGCCTCGCAGCGCTGGCCCGGCCTGCTGTTGCCGGCAAGCGGCACGACCATCGCTCCCGAATGGCTGGTCATTGATTACCAGGTGCCCTCGCTGGCCAGCGAGCGCTACCACGCACCGTACCTGGCACTGTGGATCGCCCGCGACGACGGCAGCCCGGTGCGCCAGTTGCTGGTCCTCGGCGAGC
The DNA here is from genome assembly GCF_058787375.1 of Stenotrophomonas sp. FW305-3-2-15-E-LB1. NCBI lineage: Bacteria > Pseudomonadati > Pseudomonadota > Gammaproteobacteria > Lysobacterales > Lysobacteraceae > Stenotrophomonas > Stenotrophomonas sp. FW305-3-2-15-E-LB1. Next base: position 240,825 of record NZ_JBYSZR010000002.1, on the reverse strand, counting down.
GCTCGCGTTACCTGCAGGACCTGCCGCAATGGTGGCGCCGCTATGGCCGCGACGATCTACCGGCGATCCAGGGCATCGCGCGGCCCACGCGCCTGCCGGGCCACTACTCGGTGGCGTGGGATGGGCGCGATGACCGCGGCCAGGCCATGCCGCCGGGCGCGTACCGCCTGCAGGTCGAGGCGGCGCGCCAAGGCGGTGGCCACGAATTCCTCTCCGTGCCCATCGATACCGGCCAGGGCAGAGACCTGCCCACGCAGGCGCACGGCAGCAGCGAGATCGGCACCGTGCAGGTCTCAAGGCCCTAGCCACCGTTCTTTCCCGATTACTCCCAGCAACGCAGACCGCGCCGCACTCTGGCGCTCCGCAGCCAGGAACGCCTGGGCGCCACCCGCCCGCGGCACCACTACCTTCCACAACTGCGGAGTCTTTGATGAACATGAATCCCTCGCTGCTGGCCCTGGCCGTCGCCACCAGCCTTGCCATGCCCACGCTCACCCGCGCGGCCGCGCTTGAAGCCGACAGCACCCTCGACACCATCCAGGTGACCGAGACGCGCAAGAAGTCCGACAACCAGAACGTCACCACGCTTTCGGCGAAAAACCTGCGGCAGCAGGGCGCGCAAAGCATGGAAGATGCCATCCGCTACGTGCCCGGCGTGGAAATGGTCGACCTGGGGCGCGCCGGTTTCAACGGCTTCAACATCCGGGGCCTGGAAGCCGACCGCGTGTCGATCACGCTGGATGGCCTCAGCTTCCCGCAGAGCATGGATCCGGGCAGCTACCAGCCGTACGAATTCTTCCGTTCCGGTCGCGGCAGCGTCGATCTGGAGGCCGTCAAGACGGTAGAGATCATCAAGGGGGCCGACGCCATCACCGCTGGCAGCGGCGCACTCAGCGGCGCGGTGATGTTCACCACCAAGGATCCGGCCGACTTCCTCAAGGCCAATGGCAACGACAGCTTCGGCTCGGTGAAGTATGGCTACACCGGGTCCAGCGACGAGAACATGGGCTCGCTGACCCTGGCCAACCGCACCGGCAGGTTCGAATCGCTGCTGGTCTACACCAAGCGTGATGGCCACGAAACTGAATCCTGGTACGACACCACCCTCGACCGGCTGGGCCCGGGGCGCCGCACGCCGGATCCGGTGGACCGCGAAAGCGACAACCTGCTGTTCAAGGTCAACTTCCTGGCCACCGACACCCAGACCCTGGGCGTGGTGTATGAGCGGGCCCGCGCCACCAATGATGTCGACAACTGGACCCGCAGCGACGGCACCGGCTCGTACTTCTTCCGCAGCGCTGAAGACCGCAGCGACCGTGACCGCTATGGCCTGAAGTACACCTGGCGGGCAGGCAACGCGCTGTTTGACAGCATGGAAGCCACCGCCGACCACCAGAAGAACTACATCCAGGGCCAGACCAACGTGCTGGTCGCCAACGGCACCGCCGCGACCTATGGCACCCGCTGCTCGATCACCGACCCGTGCTCGCGCCAGGAAGACCGCTGGGATACCCAGAAGCGCAACCGGGTCGCCCTGGATTTCGACAAGAGCGTGGAGGCTGGCGGCCTGCGCCATGACATCGTGTACGGCGCAGCCTGGCAGCAGGCGAAGATCCACTGGAACTCGGTGGATTCGCGCTGGGGCAACGATGGCAGCCTGTTCACCCGTGACACCGATCCGTCGCTGTGGCCGGACACCCGCGAGACCGACCTGACCGCCTATGTGCGTGATCGCGTGCGCCTGCTCGACGACCGCCTCAGCCTGACCGGCGGCCTGCGCTACGACAGTTACAAGTACACCCCGGAAACCTCGGCCGGCGGCAACGGCCAGTCCGGCTACGAAGATGGCGGCGGCAGTGTCGGCGTCTCGAAGTTCTCCTCGCCCACCTGGAACCTCGGCGCCGAGTTCAAGTTCACCGACACCCAGTCGCTGTGGGTGCAGGGCGGCCGTGGCTTCCGCGCGCCGGGCGTGAATGACATGTACGGCACCTCGTCCACCACCGAAGTGACCCGCGTGTCCGACGGCGCGACCGTCACCGTGCCCGATGGCAAGAGCAACCCGGACCTGGATGCCGAGCGCAGCCTGAACCTGGAACTGGGCTGGCGCTACCAGAGCGACCGCCTGCGCCTGGGCGTCTCGGTGTTCCGTGACAAGTACAGCAACTTCATCGACACCGCGCAGTTCGTCGCCGATGCGGGCACCCAGTACAGCACCACCACCCGTGGCGTCACCACGGTCACCAACGGCTACACCTACACCATGCCGATCAACCGCGGCAACGTGGAAGTGAAGGGCGTGGAAGCAGAGGGCATGTGGCTGCTGGCCGATGACTGGCTGGCCCGCGTGGCCTATTCGTACAACGAAGGCACCGACAACGACGGCGAACCGCTGGCCAGCATCATCCCGGCCAAGGCGGTGGGTGGCCTGACCTACAACGCACCGTCGCGGCGCTGGAGCGTCACCGCCAACGTCACCCACCAGCAGCGCAAGGATCCCTCGGATTACGGCAGAAGCATCACCAACGGCAGTTACGGCGTGGAAGTGGTGCCGGTCTACGCCTACAAGGCCCGCGAGTACACGCTGCTGGATGTGTTCGGCAGCTACGCGATCACCCCGAAGATCAACCTGACCGCCGGTGTCTACAACGTCTTCAACAAGGAGTACTACCTGTGGAACCGCGTGCGTACCGCCGGCGCCGGCACGGCCATCTTCCAGGGGGCAACCAGCCCTGATGGCATCGGCCGCTGGTCGCAGCCGGGCCGCAACGTGCGCTTCACCCTCAGCTACGACTTCCTGTAAGCCGAGCAGGGGTCGGAAGCCATCCACGCACGGCGTGGATCTACTTGGCATGGCACCTTGGTAGATCCACGCCACGCGTGGATGAGCCGCCGGAGACCATCCACGCACGGCGTGGATCTACAGCTGCCGCTCGTACTGCAGCTTGATTCCCATCGCGGTGTCGCTGCCGTAGTAGCGCGACACCGCGCCATCAGCATCCCGATACAACGTGCGCGAGCCCTGCCGCTGCTGCAGCACATTGGACAGCGACAGATTCAACCGGCTGGCGTCGTCCAGCCTCCAGTCGGCAGCAACATCCAGCGTGCGCTCGGGCGTCGATGCCCGCGTCCACTCGGCGCTGAGACGGTTCGTGCCGCCGCCACTGTAGCTGTAGTCCACGTTGCGCAGGGTGGGGTCGTCGCGGCGCAGGTCCGCCGCAGAGGGGCCGGTGACCTTGACCGCCTGCAGGTCGGTCGCGCGGGGATCCCGTGCAGGCGGTGCAGCAGGCTGGGTTTGCACGCTTCCATTCCTTCAAGGGTCGAGGGGCGTCCTGCCCGAGCAACTCTATCGACCCCGGCCCGCGCGCAGCAGCGGAATGTTGTTGCAGCAGCCATGAGCAGGATTCATGGCGGGATCACCTGTGCTTGCCAACCAGGGTTGGCGCCTACCACAGCATCAAACGATGCTCGGGTCATGCATGCCCCGCAGCTTTTTCTTGTTGATCTTGCCCACGCTGGTACGCTCCAGCGAATCCACGAACGCGACCCGTTCGGGAATCGCATAGCGCGACAGGTCCCCGGCACGGCTGCGCGCAGCGATCAGCTCGATGATCTCCGCTTCGTTCACTTCACTGCCTGCATGGCGCACCACCAGTGGCAGGGGACGCTCGCCCCATTTCGTGTCGGCGATCCCGATCACCGCCACCTCGTTCACTGCCGGGTGCAGGGCGATGATGTCTTCCAGCGCGAGCGAAGAGATCCATTCACCGCCGGTCTTGATCACATCCTTGATGCGGTCGGTCACCCGCAGGTAACCGCCCGCATCGATGTTGCCGATGTCGCCGGTGTGCAGGTAGCCGCCCGCCCACAGTGCCGCCGATGCATCGGGGTTGTGCAGGTAGCCCTGGGTCAGCCAGGGCGCACGCACCACCACCTCGCCGGTGGCGACGCCGTCGTGGGCCACGTCCTGCAGGTCCGGATCGACGATGCGCAGGTCGACCAGTGGCACCGGAATGCCCGCCTTGGTGCGCAGCGACAGCGCCTCGCCAGCATCGTCCAGCGCGTCAACGTTGATCTGCGCCAGGGTCAACAACGGGCAGGTCTCGGACATGCCGTAACCGCCGAAGATATCGACGCCCAGCGCCAGCGCACGCTGTGCCAGTGCCCGCGGCAGTGCCGCGCCACCGATGATGACTTTCCAGTGGCTGAGATCGGTCTGCGCCGCGCTGGGATGTTCCAGCAGCATGTGCAGGATGGTCGGCACGCAGTGCGAGAAGGTGACCTTCTCGCGGGCGATCAGTGCCAGCAGGTTGCCGGGCAGGTAGCGGCCGGGATAGACCTGCTTGATGCCCATCAGCGTCGCCACGTAGGGCACGCCCCAGGCATGCACATGGAACATCGGGGTGATCGGCATGTAGACATCGCCCCGGTGCATCCGTCCCTGGCTGGCGGCACTGCCCAGCGCGGCCATCGCGGCCAGCGAGTGCAGCACCAGCTGGCGGTGGCTGAAGTACACGCCCTTGGGCAGGCCGGTGGTGCCGGTGGTGTAGAACATCGTCGCACGCGTGTTTTCGTCGAAATCCGGGAACGCGGTGACAGCAGTGGCGTCGCGCAGGCCAGCCTCGTACTCGGTCACGAAACCCGCCGGCAGCTCGCCGCCGGCATCATCCAGCAGGATGCGCGTGCGCAGGTCGGGCAGGTGTTCCTCGATGCCGTCCAGCACCGGCAGGAACTCGCGGTTGGCCAGGATCACCCGCGCACCGCTGTGGTTGAGGGTATAGGCGATCTGCTCCGGCGCCAGGCGGATGTTCACCATCATCAGCACCGCGCCGATCATCGGCACCGCGAAGTAGGCCTCCAGGTAGCGGTTGCTGTCCCAGTCCATCACCGCCACGGTGTCACCGGGCTTCACTCCGAGCGAAGTCAACAGACCCGCCAGCTGGCCGATGCGCGACTGCAGGGTGCGGTAGTCGAAGCGCACGTTGTCGCCGTAGACGATTTCCTGCCCCGGGTTCACCGCCAAGGGGGTGAGCAGCAGCTGCTTGATCAACAGCGGGTAGGCATGGGCTTCGGGTGCGGCGGTGGCGGAGGGCATGGACGGTCCTTGTGGGCGGCGCATCGGCGGCCGCTCTTCATGCAGCCACACTAGCAACCCGGCACGCACGCACCAGCGTACCTAGGTACCCGTGCCCGGCTGCGGATGTTTTGCTAATCTCGCTTGAACATGCCAACCCTGCTGATCGCCGACGACCATCCCTTGTTCCGCGCCGCACTGCATCGCGCGGCGGAAGAGGCCGTCGCCGATCTGCAGATCAGCGAGGCAGACTCGCTGGACAGCGTGCTGGAGACCCTCGAACGCCAGTCGATCGACCTGATGCTGCTGGACCTGCACATGCCGGGCAACCACGGCCTGGCCGGGCTGGCCACCATCCGCGCCCTGCAACCGGGGCTGGCCATCATCATCGTCTCGGCCAACGAAGAACCGCAGGTGATCCGCCGTGCCATCGATCTGGGTGCGGCCGGTTACCTGCCCAAGAGTTCGGGGTTGAGCGAGCTGCAGCTGGCCCTGCAATCCGTGCTGGAAGGCGAACGCTGGATCCCCGCGATCCTGCGCGAGCCGGTCTCGCGGGTCGCGCCCTTCAGCAAGGATGCGGACCTGGCCGCGCGCCTGGCCAGCCTGTCCGCGCACCAGTACAAGGTGCTGGGGCTGGTGGCGGAGGGGCTGCTCAACAAGCAGATCGCCGACCGGCTGGGCGTGCAGCTGCGCACGGTGAAGGCGCACATGACCCGCATCATGGAACGGCTGGGCGTGCGCAACCGCGCCCAGGCCATCCGTGTACTCCACGAGATGGGCCTGAGCGACCCCTCACGGCAGATCGAAGGCGCGCAGGACGCCTGATTCCTCAGGCGGGCAGGGTGCCCGGAGCTGCCAGCAGGTGGTTGATCGCCCAGCGCAGCGCCAATGGCTTGAACGGCTTGTTCAACAGCGATAGCCCGGCGCCGCGCACGGCGTCGCGCGTGTCGCCGCCGGTGTCGGCACTGAGAATCACCGTCGGTCGTGGCCCATGACGCGCCACCAGACGGTGCCAGAGCGCTACGCCGGTGTCGCCGTCATCGAGGTGGTAGTCGAACAGCCACAGCGCAGCGTCCTCCGCAGATGTACCCACCGAACCGGCGTCGGCCACCGCAACCACGTCACAGCCCCAGGCCAGCAGCATCTGCCGCATCGCTTCCAGCGCGTCGGCATCGTTGTCGACCACCAGCACGCGCAGGCCCTTGATGGTGCTGCTGCCGCCGGCCGCCGGCAGGGTGCGTGGCGCCACCGGCGGCGCTGCCCGCACCACGCTGATCGAGAACGCCGAGCCTCGTCCCGGCACGCTGCGCAACTGCAGTGGCGCATGCAGCAGGCCGGCAATGCGATGGGCGATGGTCAGGCCCAGGCCGAGGCCTTGGCCGTTGCTGCGGTCGAGGCGGTGGAATTCTTCGAACACCACGGCCTGCTGCTCGGGCGCGATGCCTGGGCCACTGTCGTGCACGCCGATCAACAGCCGGTCGCCCTGACGGCGCACGCCCAGCAGCACGCCGCCATTGCGCGTGTAGCGGATGGCATTGGCCAGGAAATTCTGCAGCACCCGGCGCAGCAGCAGCGGATCGCTGTGCACCCAGGCACGGGTGCCGACGTAACCGAAGTGCAGGCCGCGCGCCGCCGCCAGTACCGCAAACTCCTGCGCCAGCGGATCGAGCACGCTGGACAGCGCGAAGGGCCGCGGGTCGGCCACCAGGCCGCCGGCTTCCAGCCGCGAAATATCCAGCAGCCCCGAGAGCAGGTCGTCGGTGGAATCCAGCGCGCCACGGATCTGGCGCAGGAAGCTGTCGAGGAACTCCGATTCGATGTGCTGTGACATCGCATCGGTCAGCAGCTGGGCCGCATGCAGTGGTTGGATCAGGTCGTGGCCGACCGCTGTCAGGAAGCGGGTCTTGGCCACGTTGGCCCGCTCGGCCTGGTGTACCGCCTGTTCCAGGCGCGCGGTGCGGTCCTGCACGCGCCGCTCCAGCGTTTCATTGCTGCGCTTCAGTGCATCTTCGGCGCGGCGGAACGCGGTGACATCGGTGAAGGTGGCCACGTAGCCACCGCCGGGCATCGGGTTGCCACGGATTTCGACGATGGTGTTGTCCGGGAAAATGCGTTCGGACAGATGCGGGGTGCCTCGGCGCATATGCACCACGCGGCGCTGCAGGGCCTTGTCCGGGCTGTCGCCGGGTACATGGCCGATGCGCAGCTGGCCCAGCGCCCACGCAGTGAGGTTGGCCACCGGCTGGCCAACCTGCAGCAGCTCGGGCGGGAACTTGAAGAGCGCGGCGTAACGGCTGTTCCAGGCCACCAGCTGCAGCTGTGCATCCACCACGCTGATGCCCTGGCTCATGTTCTCCAGCGCCGCTTCCAGCAGGCGCTGGTTGAAGCGCAGCACCTGGGTGGCTTCGCCCACGGCGCGGGTAACCGCATCCAGCGGGGCCGCGCCGCCGTCACGTGCGGCCTCCACCAGCAGGCGCGCCATGCCCGCACCGACCACGGCCGTCAGTTCACGCTCGATGGCGGTGACCCGTTCGTCATCCAGCACCTGCCCGGCGTGGCCATCCATCAGCTGCCGTGCGCGCTCCGGGCCGAGGAAGCGCACCGCGGTCTTGCGCAGGGAGACGGCGGCCACCGCATCGCGCTGGCGTGGCAGCGGCGGGCGCACCGCGCGTGCCACCAGCAGCACCGCCAGCAGGTTGGCCGCCAGGCTGGCACCCATGCTGATTGCGATATGCCCCGGCTGCAGCCGCATCGACAGCAATGCCAGCCAATGCACGCCGTCCGTGCCCGCACCGTGCGGCACGGCCGGGACGATCATCGGCAACAGCACCAGCCACAGCCACACCAGCGAACCCACCACGATGCCGGCAATGATCGCCGGTGAAGGCGTGCGTGGCCGGTACACCGCCAGCAGCACCGCCGGTGCCAGCTGCGAGAGCGCAGTGAAGGACATCAGGCCGAAGTCGCTGAGCGCCTCGGTATCGCTCATCGCGCGGCTGTACAGCCAGGCCATCAGGAATACTGCGATGATGCCGGCGCGACGGAAGGCCAGCACGCGGGGGCGCAGGTCACCCGCGGACAGGCCACCATCGATGCCGCCCAGCAGGCGCGTACCCACGCCATGGTTGCCCAGCATGATTGACAGGGTCAGGCCGGACAGGATCATCATGCCGGTGGCCGCGCTCAGGCTGCCCAGGTAGGCCACCAGGCCCAGCAGGTGGTGGCCGCCGGCCAGCGGCAGGGCCAGCACGTACAGGTCCGGCGACACGGAAGCCGGCAGCTGCGAGGCACCGTACAGCGCCATCGGCACCGACGGCAGGCCGATCAGCAGCAGGTACACCGGGAACAGCCAGCGCGCTGTCTTCAGGTCCGATGGCTGGCGCAGCTCGACCACGCCCACATGGAACTGATGGGGCAGGGTGAAGGCGGAAATCGCGCCCAGCGCCACCATGGTCAGGTAGTCAGGCACCACCGCCGGCGGTGGCAGCGTGGCCATCTCTTCCAACAGCGGCGCGCCGGCCTGCTGCACCGACAGCCCGGCATACAGGCCGATGGCCAGCAGGGCCACCAGCTTCAACACCGATTCCAGGCCCAGCGCCACCACGATGCCGCGATTGTGTTCGGTGGCCGATGCCTTGCGCGCACCGAACAGCAGGGTGAACGCTGCCATCGTCAGTGCGAACCAGAACGACATGTCCAGCTGCCAGCCGGCCGGGGTGAAGCGGTCGCCGAGCAGCGCGCCCAGGCCTTGGCTGACGGCCTTCAACTGCAGGGCGATGTAGGGAATGATGCCGAACAGCGCAACCACGGTAATGGTGATGCCCAGGCCCTGGTCGGCCCGCAGGCGTGCCACCACAAGGTCGGCAATGGTGGCGCTGTTGTGCTGCTTGGCCAGGCGCCCCAGCCGGCCCAGGAAAGGCAGGCCGAAGGCGAAGATCAGTGCCATGCCCACCAGCGTCGGTGGAATCGGGAAGCCCCATTGCACGCCCTGCGAGGCCGCACCGTAATAGGTCCAGGCCGTGCAGTGCACCGCCAGCGACAGCGCGTAGATGGCCGGCCACACGCGCGCAAGCCGGTGCCCCTGGCGTTCGCCCCAGAGGGCCACGCCAAACAGCAGAACGGTCCACGCAATACAGGCGAACAGGACGATGGAAGGCGTCAACATCGCTCCAGTGTAGAGAGAACCGCCGTCAGCGTGCAGCGGGGCAGGGTCCGGTCAGCCGGCCAGCACCACCAGCGCGAGCTGCTCGGCCACCAGTGCCACCTCGCCATCGGGCAGTCGTTCAACGGTCTTGCGCTGGGTCAGCAGCCACTGCCCGGGTCCGCGCGGTTCCAGCGTAACGAGCTGCGATCGCACCCGCACCTCGCTGCCACTGGGCACCGGCGCCAGGAAGCGCACCTTGTTCAAGCCGTAATTCAGCACGTGGGCGATGCCTGCAAAGCCGGTCAGCGCGGCCACATCGTCGTCCACGGTCATCGATAACAGCAGGAAGCCGTGGGCGATGGTCTGCCCGCCCGGTAACTGCGCCTGTGCCCGCGCCGGATCGACATGGATCCAGTTGTGGTCGCCCGTGGCCTCAGCGAAGGCATCGATGCGTGCCTGCGAGATGCGCGTGGGCGCACCCAGTCGCTCGCCGGCCGCCCAGTGCTGGAGAGGGCGCAGGGCGGCCGGCAGCGCTTCAGCGGCGTCCGTCATGCTCACCGCACGGCCGCCAGCAGGCCGAGGATCGCGCCGCGCGCCTCCGGCTCGGACAGCATGGGTGCGTGGCCCACATCGGGCACTTCCACCAGGCGGGCGCTGGGCGAGGTCGCAGCCATCTGCCGCGCCACGTCGGCCGGCAGGATGTCCGAAAGCGCACCACGCACCACCAGCACAGGTGCCCGTGCGGTCAGCTTGCGCACCGCACGCCACAGCACCGGGCGCAGCAGCCACAGCACCCACGGCCGCGTGGTGCGGATGATCGCCGGGTCGTAGTCCAGCTCCATCAGTCCATCGCTGCGGTGGCGGAAAGTGCGCAGCGCCATCGCCCGCCAGTCTTCCTGGGTGTAGCGCGGGAATGCGGCCTGGCCGATGCTGCCCATATAGGCCGCCGCCTGCTGCAGGTCCATCGGCGGCACCGGCTTGCCCGCGTACTTGCCGATGCGCGCCAGCGCTTCGCGCGGTACCCGCGGGCCGGCATCGTTGAGGACCGCGGCGGCCACCAGATCCGGCGCGCGCGAGGCTACGGTAAGGGTGACCAGCACGCCCAGCGACGTGCCCACGAACACCGCCCTGGCGATGCTCTGCGAGCGCAGCAGCGCGACCATGTCATCGGCGTAGGTGCGAGCGTTGTAGCTGGTCGGGTCATGCGCGCGTTCCGAACCGGCACGTCCACGCAGGTCGACCGCGATCACCCGCCAGCCCTCATCGGTCAGCGTCTGGGCGAGGGCATCGAAATCGGCGGCATTGCGGGTCAGGCCCGGGATGCAGACCACCGTACCGCGAGGCGCGAGTCCCACGGCCGGTGCATGGTCGCGCGCGTGCAGGCGCAGGCCGTCATCGCTGTTCCAGTAGAGATCGTCGTAAGACTGCGTCATGCAGAAGCTTCCTAGAAATCGTAACGGGCGCTGAGACTATACTGGCGTGGCGCACCGTAGAACCCGATCAGCGTGCCCACCGCTGGGATGTTGTAGCCGGTGGTGCGGTATTCCTTGTCGGCCAGGTTGGTGCCCTGCAGCGAGAGCGTCCAGGTGTCATCCACGCGCCAGACCACGCCGGCATTCACCAGCCCGTAGCCGCCCTGGCGGATCACCGGGCTCAGGTCGGTGGTCGGCCACACTTCGCTCTGGTAGCTGTAGCTCACCCGCGCGGACAGGTTGCCGCCGTTGGCCAGGTCGGTGCGGTACTCCACGTTCAATGCACCCGAATATTCCGGCGCATTGGTGAACTTCATCTGTTTGGCCACGTTGACGCCGCGGTCCATGTACTCGTCGTACTTCGCGTCCAGCCAGGCCAGGTTGCCCGAGATCAGCCAGTGCTGGGTCGGCAGGTACTGGTACTCGATCTCCAGGCCGTTCACCGTGCCCTTGCCGGCATTGGTGAAGTCACCGAAGAAGGAATCGTCGATGCCGTCGCCGTTGGTGTCGATGCCGGTGAACACCGAGAGCTGGATGTCCTTGTATTTGTTGTGGAACGCCGACAGGTTCAGGAACAGGCGCTGGTCGAGGAAGGCCATCTTGCTGCCGATTTCGAAGCTGTCGACGGTCTCGTCATCGAACGGTTCGGCCGAGCGCGGCACCGCCACCGCATTGGCGCGGATGTTGTAGCCGCCCGATTTGAAGCCGCGCGTGGCCAGCCCGTACACCATGATGTCCGGGGTGATCTGGTAATCCAGCGAGACCTTGGGCGAGACGTTGCTGAAATTGGTCTTCTTGTCGAAGTCCGCAGTCACCGCCACCGGCCGGACAAAGCCGGGATCGGCGTACAGGCGGTTCAGCACGATCGCGCGCTTGTCCTCATCGGTGTAGCGGGCGCCGACGTCCAGCTTCAGCTTGCTGGTGAGGTCGAAGGTCCAATCCGCATAGAGCGCGATGCTGTCGGTGAGCACCTTGCCCTGGTTGTCGGCGAACTGCGCACTGAAGTAGTTGTTCTGGATCTGGCCGCCGGCCTCGCCCTTGAACTGGTACAGGCCCACCACGCCACGCACGCGGCCGCCGGCATCGTAGTTCAGTTGCAGCTCGTTGCTCACCTGGTTGTCGTCGTAGGTGCCACTGACGTCGGCCAGCTTCACCGGGGTGGTATCGAAATCGACGTTGCCCTGGCTGTCCGATTCGCGCTTTGCGATCACGTACTTCAGCGCGACGTCCTCGTTCGGCCGCCAGTTCACCGTGGCCGAAGCGCCCTTGCTCTCCACGTTGTTGAGATTGCGCATGCCCGAGCGGATGTCATAGCGGCTGCCCATCGGCGGGTAACCGGGCAGGAACGGGTTCGGCGCCAGCATCTTCGAACCACGCATGCCCGAGGTATCGTCGGTGTAGTCCAGCGCGAACTGCACGTCGAAGTCATCACCGGCATAGGCGCCCAGGTTGAAGCGCGCCGCCTTGATCTGCTTGTCGCTTACCGGCTGGCCGTTGAGCGTGTTCTCGCCGAAGCCATCGTTGTTCAGGCTGGCCACCGCCACGCGGGCGCGCAGGCCGCTGTCGGCGCCACCGATCGGGCCGCCGATGGCGGCCTTGGCATCCAGCTGGCTGTAGTTGCCCACTGTGATCTGCGCAAAGCCCTCGGTTTCGGTAGGCAGGCCGCGCGAGATGTACTTGATGGCACCGCCGATGGTGTTCTTGCCGTACAGCGTGCCCTGCGGGCCGCGCAGCACTTCGATGCGGGAGACATCGAACACGTCCAGCAGGGCACCCTGCGGTCGCGCGATGTAGACGTCATCCAGGTAGATGCCCACGCCCGGGTCGGAACCCCAGGTGGGATCGGACTGGCCGACGCCGCGGATATACGCGGTGACCGTGCTGCTGGCGCCGCGCGCCGCATAGATCGTCATGTTCGGCACCTGGGGGCCGAGCGCGCTGATGTCCTGCACGTTCAACTTGTCCAGCGCCTCGGAGGTGAACGCCGTGACGGCCACCGGCACTTCCTGCAGGGTTTCCTCACGCTTGCGCGCGGTCACCATGATGCTGTCCAGGTTGGTGGCCGAGGCGGCCTTGCCGGCCGTCGATGCGGGCTGCGGCGCGTCCTGTGCCAGCACCGGCCCGGAGGCCAGCAGCACGCCGATCATCAGGCTCAAGCAATTCCGTTTCATTCATTCCCCCCCAGAGGGCATGTCCATTGCAGATGGCCCATTGCCACCCATGGCCCCAAGGCTAGCCGCGCCCCGGTGCCGGGCGCGAGTGGACCTAGGTCCAGTCGGCACGGCCGTGCAGATGCGGATACTGGCCCCATCCCCACACGACGGTGCCGTATGGCACCGCCTCCCGGTACCACTTCATCCACGACTCACGCATGAGGATCTGGGCATGAACTCTGGAATCGATTCGATCAGGACGTTGCTGCTGGGGGTGTGCACCTGGCTGGCGATGAGCGCCACGGCGTCCGCGGCAGACACCCCGGGGCATTGGGATTTCGGCCTGTACGGCAACGCGTATGGTGCCCGCGAGTACCAGGTCTGGGTGCCCGCCAACTACCAGCCCAGCCAGCCGTTGCCCTTGCTGCTGGTGCTGCACGGCTGCGTGACCGGCCCGAACCTGATGGGTGAGGCGTCCGGCTTCAACGATGTGGCCGACACCGAGGGTTTCATCGTGGTGTACCCGCGGCAGAACGTCACCGCCAACCCCACGCGTTGCTGGAACTGGCAGCTGCCGGTGAACCAGGCGCGCGGCAGCGGTGAAGCCTCCATCCTGGCCGGCATCGTGGATGAAGTGAAAGCGGACTATGCGGTCGATCCGCACCGGGTCTACGTCACCGGCATTTCTGCCGGCGGGGCGATGACCTCGATCATGCTGGCGTGCTACTCGGATGTGTTCGCCGCCGGCGCCATCCATTCCGGGGGCATGTACAAGGGCGCCACCACGATTTCCGGCAGTGCGTATGCGCTGCTGGCCGGCAGCATCTATTCGCCGGACAGCAACGGCCGACTGGCGTGGCAGTGCTCGGGTTCGGCGAAGCCCCGGCCGCTGCCGGTGCTGGTGTTCCATGGCACGGCCGATTCCACGGTCAACCCGATCAATGGCCAGCAGGCCGTGCGCCAGTTCCTGCAGACCAACGACCTGGCCGACGACGGCGTGGACAACGACTCGGTGAAGTACGTGCCGACCAGCACCTACCACGGCCAGGTGCCGGGCGGCCGCGCGTACACGGTGGACACCTACGCCTACAACGGCAGGATCCTGGCCCAGCATTACGTGGTGCAGGGCATGGGCCACGCCTGGAGCGGCAGCCAATCCGGCCTGCCGTTCACCGACCCGCAGGGGCCGGACGCCACCCTGATCACCTGGCTGTTCCTCAAGGACAACCAGCGCTGACCAGTCGGCTTGGGGGACCATCGCCAGTGCGGCGGCAACATGTTTCCGCACTGGCGCATGGTTTTGGTAGCGGTCGAGCTTGCTCGACCAGGGCCTCCGAACCGGCATCTCCGTGCTAGCCTCCGCGTCGGGAACGCACGCCTGACAGGGGGAGGGCATGGATATCCGTACCGCGCATCTGGCAGTCGCGCTCATCGCCTTGGCGGTCCCGCTGACATCCTCCGCCCACAGCGGCGGACTGGACAAGAACGGCTGCCACACCAATCGCAAGACCGGTGACTACCACTGCCATCGCGGCGCACCCATCGCGCCGCGCAGCATCGAGCCACCCCGCAACAATCTGGCCCCTGGGCCTGCAGGCACAAACCGCCCGTTTGCCAACTGTGCCGAAGCGCGCGCCGCAGGCGCCGCCCCCGTGCGCCGGGGCGAACCGGGCTACGGCCCACACCTGGACCGCGACAACGATGGGGTAGGGTGCGAGCCCTATCGGGGCCGCAGATAGGGCCCGCTCAGCGCGCCCGCTCCAGTTCCTTCATCCTCGCCTTGCTGCGGTCCAGCCACAGCGCGTTGTGGCTGCGGGCATGGCGCGACCAGTGCCGGGCATCGTCCAGGATGCTGGCGAACAGGCCGTGGCTCCGCTCGCGGTCCGCAGCATCAGGCTGGGTCAGCAGCCACTCCGCGTACACACAGCGTGCTTCGGCATCGTTGCCGCACTCCACGGCGCGCTCGAAGGCGGCCCGGGCGCCAGGCGAACGGGCACCAGCCAGCGCCTGCGCATACAGCAGGGTCTGCTCGGGCTTGCGGCGAACGTCCGGATGGCGGGCAAACAGACCTTCCAGCGTCTCCACCGCAAGCGCGGCCTGCCCGGATTCAAAACGCGCGCGGGCAAGGCCCGTCAGGATGTACGGGTCATCCCCCAGCGGCGAGCTGGCGGCCAGTTCAAGCAGTTCCCGGGCCTCCTCGGCCTGGCCCGCGCCCAGCAGCTGCATGCCCAGGCGCACGCGATTCTGCACAGTCGGCGTGCGGGAGAGTTCGGCCCGCGCATTGCGCAGGTCCTTGCCTGGGTCGATGAACTGCTTCGCAGAACTGACCACCTGGCGCGCGCCGCGCGAATGGCGGATTTCCGGCAGGTAGATCGCCAGGCCGTAGACCACGCTGCCCAGCAGCGGGAAGGAGAACAGCAGCAGGAGCCAGTACAGGCTCTGGCCTGAGCGGATGGCGTGTACCGCGAAATAGATCGCGGCGATGAAGTGGAGTCCTATTCCAAGGTAGGGCATGGTGCGCCAGCAGTTCCGTCTGAGGGAGGGAACTATACGGGATCGCACCGTCCGCCTTCTCTCGATGACATGGATCAGGCTATCCCTACATTACGGCAAGCGCTTTTCCTATGCCGCGGCACGTAGCGATCTGCTCAACAGGGCGGCAGCACAGTCACTCATCAACCCCCAGAAAAACACTCTCCTCCAGCGGTATACGCACCTCCACGCACGCCCCACCCTCCGGCGCCTCCCCCAGCACCAGCACGCCCCGCAGCAACCGCGTCCGCTCCTCCATCGTGATCACCCCCAGGCCGGGCCCGCGCGAGCGCCGTGCCTGCCGGGGCAACCCAACGCCGTCATCGCAGATGCGCAGTACCGCCAGATGCGCGTCGGTGCTGAATGAAATCGTGGCCGACTCCGCCTGGGCATGACGCACCACGTTATGCAGCGCTTCCTGGGCGATGCGGAACAGATTGATCTTCTGCTCCCGCGTCAGGTCGTCCTCGGTTTCGGCACAGCCGACAAAGGTCACCCGTGGCGGCCCGGAGTGCGATTGGCACAGGCTCTCCAATGCAGAGGCGAGGGTGCTGAAATGCAGGATGCTGGGATGCAGATCGTGCGAGATCTGCCGCACGCGCTCGGAAACATCGGTCAGTTTCCACTGCAACACCGAAAGGCTGTCCTGGTACGGCCCCGGCAACTGCCGCCTGACGCTGCTCAGCTGGATGGACACGGCAGCGATGGACTGGTTGATGTCATCGTGCAGATCGCGGGCAATGCGCGTGCGTTCTTCCTCCTGCACCTTGATGAGTTGCCCGGCCATCACCGCCATGCGCGCATCGGCCTCTTCCAGCGTGGCGCGCAGATGCCGCCATTGCTCGGAAATCACCACCATCATCAGCAGGCCCATCACCGCCACCAGTGCGCCGATCTGGATGACGGTCACTGCCGTGCTGCCTTCCCATGGCGTGGTGGTCTCACCTTCTGCGAAATTCACCTGCAGGCAGCCCAGCGTGAGCATCAGCAGCGACAGGAACGCGGTGCCCGCACCGCACAGGAACAGCACCACCAGCAAGGTGCACAGCAGGCTGACCACCAGCAGCGTGTGCGCAAGGGCGGCACTGGAACTGAGATTGGCCCACGCGGTGGCCGCCAGCGCGATGAAGATGGCCAGCGGCGCAACCTGGCTCAGCGACAGCCGGGGGCCGGCACCCGCGCCGCGATGCGTGAGGCCGACGTGGATTGGAACGAACAGCAGGAAGCCCAGCGCCTGCGCGAGGAAGTTGGAATGCCAGTAGGTCTGCCATGGCGGCAGGCCCAGCGCGCCGCCCACCATCCAGTACAGCGTGGCGATCAGCAGCGGCAGCACCAGCCCGCAACACACCACGAAGCGCAGCACCCATGCCGAGCTCTGCAGTGGGTTGGCGCCGCGTGCGGGCAGGGCAAGGTAGCGGGCAGCGGGGAGCAGCAGCAGGCAGTAGGCGATGTGCAGCGGCAGGTACGCGGGAAACGCGACGTCCGTCGCAATCTGCGCCGATATGCCACCGACCCAGACGGCACTGGACCAGACGATGGCGCGCGTGCCATGGGTGGACAGCAGGACGCACAGGAACATTGCACCCAGCAGGCAGAGGCCTTGCGGGCTGGAGGAGGCATGCCAGACGTCCATCGTGGCCAGCTGCCCAAGCGCGGCGGACACGGCAATCAGCACGGCCGGCAGCAGCACGGCCGACCCGGGGTCTGCCTTGCCTTGGGTCAGCGCACCAGCGTCCAGGCGTGGGGGAGCGGGGGAGGCCGGACGCACAGGGTCGATGAACTCGCTCATGGAGTCCGGTTGTGTTGGACCGCCGATGATGTTAAGACACCATTCAAGCTGCGCTATCCATTTCCCGACATCTACAGGTGTTGCAGATGGAAACCTGTGCCTCAGTCTCACGTTTCAGCGCCTTTACGCTGAGTGGTTTTGATCCAGAGATATTGCGGGGCGTGGTCCAGCACAGCTGTTTCGACCAGCGCCTGCTGGCCGGCGGCGGTTTCACCGCGCGGGTGGAGCGGTTGAGCCTGCAGCGGTGCAGCCTGGATTGCGGCGTGTACTCGCTGCCGGTCCTTGCGCGTGGGGAATTCGATCGCGATGTGATGACGATCGCGATGGCCGTCAGTTGCGATCAGCCACTCTGGGCCAGCGGCCACGTGGTCGAGCGCGGCCGCCTGATGGTGTTTGCCGAGCAGTACGCCGTGGATGTCTCCATTCCTGCGCACTGGCGCTGGTGCGTGCTGCGCATCGAGCGCGAACTGCTGATGCGCACGGCCCAGCAACGCCTGGGCGTCGAACCACGGTTGCCACGGATCGGCTGGCAGTTGCTGGCACCGCCAACCCAGCGCTGCCTGATGCTGTGCGAGCGCATTCTTTCCGTCCTCGACAGTGCATCCCGCTGGGACGAAACGGCGCAGCAGTCCGCCTTTGCCACGGTCGAACAGTACCTGATCGATGCCTTCGTCGACGCCGTGGTGGAGTGCACGGCCGAGCCCTTCCACGTCAACGAGCTGTTGCAGCGCCGCCTGCGTGCGCTGGCCCAGGCCGAGCGGATGATGGAGGAGGGCCTGGCCGAGGGCATGAAACTGGAGGCGCTGTGCAGTGGACTGGATACACAACCCCGGCAGCTTGAGCGGCTGTTCAAGCAGGTCCATGGCATGGGCCCGTGCCGCTGGTACAAGCTGGCGCGGTTGAATGAAGCGCGCCGCCGGCTGGCCACTGGCGCGCCTGCCGACGGTGTCACCGGCGTGGCCATGGAGCTGGGCTTCAGCCACCTGGGGCGCTTCTCCGCTGACTACCGGCATCTGTTCGAGGAGTCGCCCGTGGAGACGCTGGCCGCGGCCAGGGCACGCCGGGCAGGGGCTAAGTAAATCTACCGAAGCAGGCGCCTGCAGCCGGCGAACTGACACCTCCTTCACGAGTTGGCACCAATGATCGAGCACGAATGGCGCGCCCGCGTAACGCGGAACGGAAGCTCTGTGCGGAGCCACGATGTCCAGCCCCCAAGCGCAAACGCGGATACTTGTTGCGGACGACCACGTGCTCGTCGCCGAAGGAGTGGAGAGCCTGTTGCGTACAGC
This sequence comes from Stenotrophomonas sp. FW305-3-2-15-E-LB1, assembly GCF_058787375.1. Classification (NCBI taxonomy): domain Bacteria; kingdom Pseudomonadati; phylum Pseudomonadota; class Gammaproteobacteria; order Lysobacterales; family Lysobacteraceae; genus Stenotrophomonas; species Stenotrophomonas sp. FW305-3-2-15-E-LB1. The sequence goes on along the minus strand of NZ_JBYSZR010000002.1, from coordinate 222,375 downwards.
AGGCCACCCGGTGGTGCGCGTCGATTCCGCTGAGCGGTTGCTGCAGCAGGTGCAGTCCGGCAGCTTCGCACTGGTCATCTCCGATATCAGCATGCAGCACGCGAACGGCCTGGATGCGATGCGCCAGTTGTACGCCACGGGCCTGCAGGTGCCTTTCATCTTCCTCACCATGCACGCCGATCCGTGGCTGGCCAGGGATGCGCTGCGCGCAGGTGCGATGGGCTACGTGCTGAAATCCGCGGCCGGCGAAGAACTGCTGCGCGCGGTGGAGGACGTGATCAACGGCCGCCATTACGTGAGCCCGGCGCTGGCGGCACCGGTGATCGCAGGCGGGTCGTGCCGCACGCCACCGCTCACCGACAAGCAGCGGCAGATTCTCGGCCAGGTCGCGCTGGGCCTGCGCTCAAAGCAGATCGCCTATTCGCTGGGCATCTCGGTGCGCACGGTGGAATCGCACAAGTATGCGTTGATGCAGGCCTTCGGCGTGCACGGCACCATCGAGCTGGTGCGCCGCGCACACGAGCTTGGGCTGGTGGAAAGCGCGACGCGTCACTTTTAGTGATGGCCAGCGCAGAAGACGCGGCATAACCGGTAGAAGTACTGAGGCGCAGCGAAGGGGAATGGGCCACTATGCGCCCACTGACCTTGCCAGCCGGTGGAGCGTTTGCCATGTCTTCCTCCCACCTGATCAAGATGACACGCACCCAGCTCACCGCCATGGTGGTCGGCGGAATGATCGGTGCGGGCATCTTCTCCCTTCCACGCACGTTTGCCGGCGCCACCGGGCCACTGGGTGCGGTGGTGGCCTGGCTTATCGCCGGCCTCGGCATGTACACGCTGGCGCGCGTGTTCCAGCTGCTGGCCGAACGCAAGCCCGACCTCGATGCGGGCGTGTTTGCCTACGCCAAGGAAGGGTTCGGCGACTATCCCGGCTTCCTCTCGGCGTTTGGCTACTGGATCGGCAGCTGCATCGGCAACGTGTCCTACTGGGTGCTGATCAAGTCCACGCTCGGTGCCTTCTTCCCGGTGTTCGGCGATGGCAATACCGTGGTGGCCATCCTGGTCGCGTCGATCGGCATCTGGCTGTTCCATTTCATGATCCTGCGCGGCGTGCAGCAGGCAGCGGCCATCAACAAGATCGTGACCATTGCCAAGGTCATTCCTATCCTGGTCTTCCTGGCCATCATGGTCTTCGCGTTCCGTACGGAGATGTTCACTCTCAACTTCTACGGCGGTGACCTGGAGGGCGGCATCTTCGCCCAGGTCCGCGCGACCATGCTGGTGACCGTGTTCGTGTTCCTCGGCATCGAGGGGGCCAGCGTCTATTCGCGCTATGCCAAGGACCGACGCGATGTCGGCTCGGCGACCATCACGGGCTTCCTGGTGGTGACCACGCTGATGGTGCTGGTGACCCTGCTGCCGTATGCGGTGGTGCCCCGTGCAGACATCGCCGCGATGCGCCAGCCGTCGATGGCCGCGCTGCTGGAGGCGGTGGTCGGGCAATGGGGCGCGATCTTCGTCAGCGTCGGCCTGCTGGTATCGGTACTGGGCGCCTATCTCACCTGGTCACTGATCTGCGCCGAAGTGCTGTCCGCGGCCGCGCGCACCCGGGACATGCCCAAGGTGTTCGCCCGCGAGAACGCCAACGGCGTGCCCTCGGCGGCCCTGTGGGCCACCAACATCATCATCCAGCTGATCGTCATCAGCACCTACTGGTCGCGCGATGCCTTCAGCCTGATGCTGAACCTGACCAGCGCGATGTCGCTGATTCCGTTCTTCCTGGTGGCCGCCTACGGGCTGCAGCTGACGCGCAAAGGGGAAACCTATGACGTCTGGCCGCAGGACAGGGGGCGCGACCTGTTCCTCTGCGTGGCTGCCACCATCTACACCGCCTTCCTGCTCTGGGCCGGCGGCATCAAGTACATCGTGCTTTCGGCCGTGCTGTATGCGCCGGGCAGCCTGCTGTATCTGTGGGCGCGGCGCGAGCAGGGGCAGAAATTCATCGCCCGGCCCTCCGACGCCGCGATCCTGGTGCTTGCCATCATCGCCGCCCTCGTGGGCGTCTACTGGATCGCGACCGGGTACATCGAGATCTGAGCGCAGCCGGAGAGGGGTGCACGATGAACCCGGCGCAGACACGGCAGCTTTCCCGGCTGGAGCTGACCGCCCTGGTGGTCGGCTCGATGATCGGCTCAGGCATGTTCGCGCTGCCTGCGGCCTTTGCGCTGCGCACCGGCGGCCAGGGGGCGATGATCGCCTGGGCCATCGCCGGCAGCGGCATGCTGATGCTCGCGCTGGTGTTCCAATCGCTGTCGCGGCTGAAGCCGGAGCTGGATTCGGGCATCTACGCCTATGCGCGGGCCGGCTTCGGGCCCTATGCCGGCTTTCTCTCGGCGGTGGGCTACTGGCTGGGCTGCTGCCTGGCCGACGTGGCCTGCCTCATCCTCATCAAGGCCACCCTCGGTCACTTCTTTCCGGCGTTTGGGGATGGCACCACCGTGCTGGCGATTGCGTCCGCCTCGCTGCTGCTGTGGGGTTTCCACTTCCTCATCCTGCGCGGCATCAAGGAAGCGGCGCTGATCAATACCGTCGCCACCGTGGCCAAGCTGGTGCCGCTGGGGGTGTTCGTCTTCTTCCTGCTGCTGCACTTCCAGCCGGATGTCTTCATCGCCAACCTGGCCGGCGGCAGTGACGGTGCTCCCGAGCCGCTGTGGCAGCAGGTGCGCGGCACGCTGCTGGTGACCGTGTTCGTGTTCGTTGGCATCGAAGGGGCAAGTGTCTATTCGCGCCATGCGCGCCGCCGCGAGGACGTGGGCATTGCCACGGTCGCTGGGTTCCTGGGTGTGCTGAGCCTGCTGGTGATGGTCACGTTGCTGTCCTACGGCATCCTGCCGCGTGCCGAACTGGCGGCGCTGCGCACCCCGTCCGTTGCCGGCGTGATGGAAGCCATGGTCGGGCGCTGGGGCGTGCTGTTCATCAGCGTGGGGCTGCTGGTGTCGGTGCTGGGCAACTACCTGTCGTGGTCGCTGCTGGCGGCCGAGGTGCTGCATTCGGCCGCGAGCCACGATGCGATGCCGGGGCAGCTGGCGGGCGAGAACGCACGCGGCGTGCCCTCCGCCGCCCTGTGGCTGACCAATGGCGTGATCCAGCTGTTCCTGCTGGTCAGCTGGTTCGCCGAGTACGCCTTTACCCTGGCCCTGATGATGACCAGCGCCATGACCCTGGTGCCGTACCTGCTGGTGGGCGCCTACCAGTTGAAGCTGTCGCTGGGCGGCGAGGGTGCCTCCATGCGCTGGGTGGCGGCGCTGGCCACGCTGTACGCCGCGGCGATGCTGCTGGCCGGTGGCACCCGCTACCTGCTGCTGTCCAGCCTGCTGTACGTGCCCGGCTCGCTGATGTACTGGGCGTGGCAGCGTGGCCGCGGCGCAAGGCTGCAGCGCGGCGAACGGTTCACCCTGGCCCTGCTCACGGTGATGGCGCTGATCGGCCTGGCCGCGCTGGCAAGCGGGCACCTGCGGCTGTGAAGGCACGTTCCCTGAAAAAGGGAGCCGTCCGGCACGCGGGGAGGGGAGGTCCGGGCCGGACGGCCTGATCGATTGCCACACCAAAGCAGACCCTAGGGGGGAGGGGCCTTCGAAGTACGCGCCAGGCGCTCGGTGATGGCCAGCACCAGGGCAGACACCAGCAGCAGGCCGTGGATGACCGCCATCATCCGCAGCAGTTCCGGCTCGACGTGCTTGCCTTCTTCCAGCTTCATGAAGGTACGCAGCAGGGCAATGGCCGAAATCGCGATGATCGAGCCCATCAGCTTCATCTTCATCGCCGCGAAATCGACCGTGCCCATCCACGACGGGCGCCGCTCCTCGCCCGAATCGATGCGCGCGACGAAGTTCTCGTAGCCGGCCAGGGTGACGATCAGCAGCAGGTTTGCCACCAGTGACAGGTCGATCAGGCTGAGGGTGAGCAGCACCGCGTCAACCGGCGAGAGCTGGGGCAGGGCCAGCAGACCCTCCGCCAGCTCGCGCAGGAACACCACCAGCAGCAGCACCAGGGCCACCACCAGGCCGAAGTAGAACGGCGCCATGATCCAGCGCGCATCGAACAGGCTGCGCGATACGCCGCGGGCCAGCAGGCTGCGCAGGCGGGACATCAGCTGGCCGGCTCGCCGATGTAGTCCGCCGGCCGATCACTGACGTCCGGCCCGTTGTCCTGGCTCACATCGGTCGCACGATCACTGCGGGTGGTACTGCGCATCTCGCGCCGCGCGTCACGCAGGCCGGTGGCATCCAGCGGGCGGATGCGCATGATGCGGCACTGCTGCGCCATGGGCATGCTGGCCGTGCGTGGGATGACGCTGTCCCAGCGGGCGCTGACGATGCCGAACGAGTTGGTCATCTGCACGGTGTGGGCAAAGGACAGGCCCGTACAGCGCCCGCGCAGCTGCAGCAGGTAGCCGCGGCTCTGTGTGGTCCACACTGCAAGCGCGCGGTCACCGAGCGGCGTCCACTGGGTCTGGCGCACGAAGCGGGTGAGCCGGAACGAGGGCACTGGGTCGCCCGCATGCTCGAAGTAGAGCGCGATGCGCTCGTTGGTGGTCATCGTGGGGGTGGTGCTGCAGCTGGATGCCAGCGCCAGAGCTAGGGCGGACAACAGGACGGTACGCATGGCGACCTCTCCTTTCAGGCGGGCTTATCGGCTGACGCGGGTGGTTACGCCATCGCTGGAGACGCGGACGCGATCACCGACCCGGTAGTCGGCGGCATTGCCATCCTGCGCGACGGCAACGGTGCGACCGTTTTCCAGCTGTACGGTGATTTCCACGCCATTGCGCGCGCCGCGCGCCAGTGCATTGCCGGCCGCACCGCCCGCAGCGGCACCGACGATCGCACCGACGGCATTCGCGCGCCGGCCACCGCCGATGGTGCTGCCGGCAATGCCGCCCACGGCGGCGCCGGTGACGGTCGCCACACCACGTGAATCGTTCTGGATCTGCACGTCACGGATGGACTGGATCGTGCCCCATTCGACGGTCTGCGCGCGGCCCACCTCGGACCGGTTGAACGTGCTGGGGGTGGTGTGGGTGGCACAGGCGCCAATCAGCAGGGACGACGCCAGCAGCGCCGATGCGGCGCTCACGTTTCGCAAGCTCATGATGCTTCTCCAGCAGGGAGTGAGGGAACTATCGATTGCCAGCCGAGCATCCCTGGCATGCAGGGAGCCTTCCTCGCTGCGTGCGATTGGCGCAGCGCTACCTCAGGTCCAACGATACTGAAATACGCGCACGAACGCGCCGCCAGCGGGGTAGGTATTTCTACTGTTTTCTACCTAAAACAAGCCATTTCCCGCATTCCGGCGACTAGGATGCGATCACCCCTTTCGTTGATGCGGAGTCTTCCATGTCCAGCGCACCGGTGTATGGCGTCCACTCTGAAGTGGGTGTTCTCAGGAAGGTGATGGTGTGTTCACCGGGCCTGGCACACATGCGGCTGACGCCGCGCAACAAAGACGACCTGTTGTTCGATGACGTGATCTGGGTGGACAACGCCAAGCGCGACCATTTCGATTTCATGTCCAAGATGCGCGACCGCGGCGTGGACGTGGTCGAGATGCACAACCTGCTGGCCGAGACCCTGGAGATCGACGAGGCACGCAACTGGATCCTCGACCACCAGATCAATGCCAACGAGGTGGGCCTGGAGTTCATGGCCGAGGTGCGCGCCTACCTGCAGGAGCTGCCGCCACGGCGCCTGGCCGAGACGCTGATCGGCGGCCTGAGCGTGCTCGACCTGCCCGAGGACTTCGCCGGCCCGACCCTGCAGGCCATGCGCGCCATGCCCGAGCTGGTGGGCTACCTGCTGCCACCATTGCCCAACACCCTGTACACCCGGGATACCACCTGCTGGATCTACCAGGGCGTGACCCTCAATCCGCTGTACTGGCCGGCACGCCACGAGGAAACCATCCTGACCACGGCGATCTACCGGTTCCATCCGGATTTCGCCAAGGCGGACTTCCCCATATGGTTCGGCGACCCCACCGTCGACCATGGCAATGCCACCCTGGAAGGGGGCGACGTACTCATCGCCGGCAACGGCATCGTCCTGATCGGCATGAGCGAGCGAACCTCGCGCACCGCCATCACCCAGCTGGCACAGTCGCTGTTCCGCAACGGCGCGGCCACCCGGATCATCGTCGCAGTGATGCCCAAGCTGCGCTCGGCCATGCACCTGGATACGGTGTTCACCTTCGCCGACCGCGACGTGGTGACCGTGTTCCCCGGCATCGTCGACCAGATCCATCCGGTTTCGCTGTACCCCAGCGACAAGGAACCCGGCTTCGAGATCGTGTTCGAGAAGCGCCACTTCAATGACGTGGTGGCCGAGGCGCTGGGCTTCCAGAAGCTGCGGATCGTCGAGTCCGGCGGCGACCGCTACGCCGCCGAACGCTCGCAGTGGGACAGCGGCAACAACCTGGTGGCGGTCTCGCCCGGCGTGGTGGTGGCCTACGACCGCAGCACCGCTACCAATACGGGCCTGCGCAAGGAAGGCATCGAGGTGATCAGCATCGTCGGCGCCGAGCTCGGCCGTGGCCGCGGTGGTGGGCACTGCATGACCTGCCCGCTGATCCGCGACCCGGTGCAGTTCTAGGCCGGCCGGGCCCTGCCTGGCTTTCCTGCGCGGCCGGGCAGCCCGGCGCGCCACGGTGCGGAGGTCACGATGATGCCTACCCTGCGATGTGTGGCCTGGCTGGTGCTGACCGCGCCGCTGCTGGCTGCGTGCGACCGCAGCGGCAACGCCCCCGGTGGCGCGCGGCCGCCGACGCTGGTGGATGTGGAAGTCGTGCAGGCGCAGGTGGTACCGAACCTGGTGGAGCTGCCGGGCCGGGTCGAGGCAGGGCGCTCGGTCGAGGTGCGCGCACGCGCCGACGGCATCATCGAGCAGCAGTTGTACGTGGATGGCACCACGGTTGCCGCGAATGCGCCCCTGTTCCAGATCGACCCCCGCGATCTGCGCGCGCGGCTGCAGCAGGCCAACGCCTCGCTGGCCTCGGCCCAGGCTGCACGCGCACAGACCTCCGCACTGCGGGCCCGGCTGGCCCAGCTGGTGCAGCGCAAGGCCGTGAGCGTGCAGGAGTTCGAGTCCGCGCAGGCCGGCTTCCGCCAGGCCGATGCCGCGCTGCAGGAGGCGCAGGCCGCCGTTGCGCGGGCCAGGTTGCAGCTCGACCATGCACTGGTGCGCGCGCCGATTGCCGGCCGCGCCGGGCGCGCCCAGCTCAGTGAGGGCGCGTTGGCCAGCGCCGCCACGGCAACGCTGCTCACCCGCATCGACCAGCTCGACCCCGCGTTCGTGATCTTCAATCCCTCGCACGTGGCGATGGACGCGATGGAGCGCGATGTCAGCGAGGGCAGGGTGGTGCTCGGGCCAAACCAGCGGGTGGACGTCACCCTGCTGCTGGAGGGCGATGCCCGCCCGCCCATGGTCGGCACGCTGGACTTCAGCGAAACCGCCATCGATCCCTCCACCGGCAGCCGGGTGCTGCGGGCCCGGCTGAAGAACCCGGAGGGCCGGCTGCTGCCCGGCCAGTTCGTGCGCGGCCAGCTGGCGGTCGGCACCCTGCGCAATGGCATGAGCGTGCCCGAGCGCGCCGTGCAGATCGGCGAGGACGAATCCTCGGTGATGGTGGTGACGGCGGAGGGCATTGCGCAGCGTCGGCCGGTCACGCTGGCCGGCCAGGCCGGTGGCCGCTGGATCGTCAGTGCCGGGCTGGAAGCGGGTGACCGCGTGGTCGTGGACGGCTGGCACAAGGTGCAACCCGGCCAACCGGTGGCCATCAACACGGCGCCGCCGGGCAAAGGCACGGCGCCGTGAACAGCGTCTTCGTCTACCGGCCGGTGCTGGCATGGGTGATCGCCCTGTTCGCGATCCTGTTTGGCGGCATTGCCTTCCAGCAGCTGGCGGTGGAGCAGTACCCGGACGTAGCTCCCCCTTCGCTGAGCATTTCGGCCACGTTCGTGGGTGCCGATGCACAGACGCTCGACCGCACGGTGACTTCGGTGATCGAGAACGAGCTGAGCGGGGTCGATGACTTCCTGTTCATGAGCTCGACCAGCCGTGCCAATGGCACCGCGCAGATCCGCGTCACCTTCCGCAGTGGCACCGACCTGGATATCGCCCGGTCGCAGATCCAGGACCGGCTGGCGCGGGTCGAGCCCCGCCTGCCCGATGAAGTGCGGCAGATGGGCGTGCGGGTGACCCAGGCCAACAGCGGTTTCCTGATGCTGGTCGCGCTCACCTCGGACCAGAACCGCTTTTCGGCGCTGGAGCTGGGCGACTTTGCCGCCAACAACGTGGCCGACGAACTGCGGCGCGTGCCTGGCGTCGGTGATGTCTCCCTGTTTGGCTCCAGCTACGCCATGCGCATCTGGCTGGACCGCGAGAAGCTGCTGAGCTATGGGCTGGCCCCGGGCGAAGTGATTGCCGCCATCCGCGAACAGAACGCGCAGACCGCCGGCGGTGGCCTGGGCCTGCAGCCCATCGCGCCAGGCACCGAAACCACCGCACAGATCGTGCTGCGTGGGCGCTTCAGCACGCCCGAGCAGTTCCGCCAGATCATCCTGCGGGCCACCCCCGGCGCTGCCACGGTGCGCCTGTCCGATGTCGCCAGGGTCGAGCTGGGGCGCGACAACTATGCCTTCTCGCTCAGCCTCAATGGCCGCGAAACGGCCGGCCTGGCGGTCTCGCTCGCCAGCGGTGCCAACGCACTGGCCACCGCCAACGCCGTGCGTGCGCGCATGAACGACCTGCAGGCCAGCTTCCCCGGTGGCATGTCCTGGGTGACCCCGTTCGACACCACGCCGTTCATCACCGAATCGGTGCGTGGGGTGACCACGACCATGGTGCAGGCACTGGTGCTGGTGTCGGTGGTCGTGCTGCTGTTCCTGCAGAGCTGGCGCGCGGTGTTCCTGCCCACCATCGTGGTGCCGGTCTCGCTGCTGGGTGCCTGCATGGGGCTGCTGGCCTTCGGCGTCTCCATCAACCTGCTGTCCCTGTTCGCCATGGTGGTGGCCATCGGCATCCTCAACGACGACGCGATCGTGATCGTGGAGAACGTCGAGCGCATCATGCGCGAGGAAGATCTGCCGCCGCATGAGGCAACCGTCAAGGCAATGGGCCAGCTGACCGGCGCGATCATCGCCACCACGCTGGTGCTGCTGGCGGTGTTCATTCCGATGGGCTTCTTTCCCGGATCGGCAGGCGGCATCTACCGGCAGTTCGCGGTGACGCTGAGCATCTCGCTGGTGGTTTCGACCATCCTCTCGCTCACCCTGGCCCCAGCCATCTGCGCGGCGGTGCTGCGCCCCAGGGACGAAACAAAAGGCCGTGGCGGCCCGCTGCGCCGCCTGTACACGGCGGTCAACAGCGGCCTGGAGCGGAGCAGCCGGACCTATACCGACTGGGTGGGCCGCATGCTGGTGCGACCCTGGCTGTGGATCGGCATCTTCCTGGGCGTGGTGCTGCTGACGGCGGCGATGTACGTCCGCCTGCCCAGCGGCTTCCTGCCCACCGAAGACCAGGGTTACCTGTTCGTGGCCTACAACGCGGCACCGGGCTCGACGATGGAGCGCACCCGCGCGGCAGCGGCGCAGGCCGAGGCGATCCTGCACCAGCAGCCCGAGGTGCGGAACGTGGTGACCGTGGTGGGCTTCAGCTTCTTTGGCCAGGGGCAGTCGGTGGGCATGTCCTTCGTCGATCTGCATCCGTGGGCGGAGCGGCGTGGCGCGGCACACAGCGCGATGACGCTGGCCAACCGCATGAACATGGCGTTCTCGCGCACTCCGCAGGCACAGGTGTTTGCGATCAATCCACCAGCCATCCAGGCGCTGGGCAACGCCTCCGGCTTCACCATGAAGATCGAGGACCGTGGCGGCGCCGGTGCACAGGCGCTTGCGGCGGCGGCGATGGGCATCACCGCCCGCGCCGCCGCCAGCCCCAGACTGACCGGCGTGCGCCCGGAAGGCATGCCACGCGCGCCCCAACTGTTCGTGGACATCGACCGTACGCAGGCGCGTTCGCTGGGCGTGCCGCTGTCGCAGGCCAACCAGGCGCTGGGCATCCTGTTCGGCTCGGCCTACGTGAATGATTTCGTGCGCCAGGGAAACGTGCTGCGGGTGTTCGTGCAGGCCGATGCTGAGCAGCGCATGCGTGCCGAGGATGTGAGCGATCTGCGCGTGGTCGGCAGTGGCGGGCAGTCGGTACCGCTTTCGGCATTCGCACGCACGCGCTGGACCACCGGCGAGCAGCAGGTGGAACGGTACAACGGCTTCCTTTCGGCAACGGTCTCCGGCGAAGGCGCGGCGGGCGTCTCCAGTGGTGCAGCCCTGGAGGAGATGGAACGTATCGCCGCCGAGGTGCTGCCCTCGGGCATGCGCTTTGAATGGACCGGGACGGCGCGCGAGGAGCGCGAGGCAGCCGGGCAGGTGGGCCTGCTGCTCGGCCTGGCGTTCGTGGTCGCCTTCCTGCTGCTGGCCGCGTTGTACGAAAGCTGGCTGACCCCGGTGATCGTGCTGCTGGTGGTGCCGCTGGGCATTCTCGGCGCGGTGCTGTTCACCGCCCTGCGCGGCATGTCCGCCGATGTGTACTTCACCGTGGGCCTGGTGACGATCATCGGCCTGGCTGCCAAGAACGCGATCCTGATCGTGCAGTTTGGTCTGGACGAGGAGGCGCGCGGGGTTCCCGTGCGCGAGGCGATCCTGCAGGCCGCGTACCAGCGCCTGCGGCCGATCCTGATGACCAGCCTGACCTTCATCGTCGGCATGGTGCCGCTGGTGATCGCCAGCGGCGCCGGTGCGGCCAGCCGCCAGGCGGTGGGCACCGGCGTGCTGGGCAGCATGCTCAGCGCCACCGTGCTCGGCATCTTCTTCACCCCGTTGTTCTACTACCTGCTGCGCCGTTGGCGCGGGCAGCGCCGGCGGGGGCAGGAGCAGGGAGCCGACGATGCGGCCTGACCGTCTCTTCGTGCTGGCGATCAGCGCGACACTCGTGGTGCTGCTGGGCGCCTGCAACCTCGCCCCGGCCTACCTGCGCCCTGACGGCAGCGTGCCGGAGCACTATCCGCAGGCCGACGCGGCCGCCACGGCCGTGGCTCCGCCCCCGTGGCAGGCGTACTTCAAGGATCCCGTACTGGTCGGGCTGATCGGCCAGGCGCTGCAGCAGAACCGCGACCTGGGCGCTGCCGCGGCCCGCATCGAACAAGCCCGCGCGCAGTACCGCATCCAGGACAGCCAACGCCTGCCATCACTGGATGCGCAGGGCTCGGCCCAGCGCGTGCGCACCCCGCTCAGTGCGGCGGACGACGCGCCGCGGGTAACCGTGGACAGCTACGCGGTGCAGGTGGCCGTGCCCAGCTTCGAACTGGATTTCTGGGGCCGTGTCGCCAACCTCAGTGAGGCTGCCCGGCGCCAGTACCTGGCCACGGTGGAAGCGCGCAACATCGGCGAACTGAGCCTGGTGGCGAACGTGGCCGCCAGCTACTACGCGCTGCGGGCAAGCGAGCAGGGCATCGACCTGGCCGAACGCTCGCTGGACAGCCGCCGGCAGACGCTGGAACTGGCCCAGCTGCGCATGGACGCGGGACTGACCTCGTCCATCGATTTCAACCAGTCGCAGGCCCTGGTGCTGCAGGCTGAACTGCAGTTGGCACAGTTGCGCCGCAGTCGTGCGCTGGCCGAACAGCTGCTGCAGTTCCTGGTGGGTGCGCCGCTGCCATCGCCGCTGCCCGAGGGCCTGCCATTGCAACCCGACGCCCAGTTGGCCCGGCTGGCCGCGGGAACGCCCTCGGCACTGCTGGAGGCGCGGCCGGACATCCGCATGGCCGAACAGCAGCTGCGTGCGGCCAATGCCAACATCGGCGCGGCGCGTGCGCTGTACTTCCCCACGATTGCTCTGACCGGCGCAGGCGGCTATGCCTCCAATGAGCTGTCCGGCCTGGTGTCCGACAGCAATCGGGTCTGGTCCTTCGGCGCGGGTGCACTGCTGCCCTTGTTTGACTGGGGCGCGCGCCGTGCGCGTGTCGACGCCGCGCACGCAGCACGAAAAGAACGCGAACTGAGCTACCAGTCGACGGTGCAGAACGCATTCCGTGAAGTGGCGGGTGGCCTGCAGGCCACCGAGCAGAACGATGTGCAGATTGCCGCCCAGGTGCAGGCCGTAGCCGTGCAGGCCGCGCTGGTGGCCACCGCGCAGGACCGCTATGGCGTCGGCCTGACGCCGTACCTGGAGGTGCTTGATGCCGAGCGCAACCACTTCAGTGCCGAACAGAACCTGCTGCAGCTGCGGGCCAATGCCCTGCAGGACGCGGTGAACCTGTACGCCGCCCTCGGAGGCGGCCAGGCCAGCCCAACCGATGCGCCACGCTGACCGATCGACCTTCCATCCCCCGGAGGCTGCTGCCATGCACGTGCTTCTTCGCGCCATCTGCCTTGCTTCTTCGCTGACACCCGCATACGCACTGGCCCAGAGCCGCGATGCCGGCCAGGACGCGGAGCTGAAACAGCTGCGCGAAACCGTCGAGGTTCTTACCGCACGCATCCAGGCGCTGGAAGCCAGCCAGGCCGCCACGCCACCGGGCGCGGCAACGCCTGCACTGGCTGGCGCCACCGCCCAGGCGGCCGGCACTTCCGCTGCGCCCGCGCTGACGATGCCGACGGCACTGAAGCTGATCATCTCCCCGTTGCCGGCGCGGGAATCGTTCGACGAGGACGATCAGGCCTCGGCCCGTGCCGACAACGAAGTGCCGGCGGGCTCGGACCTGGACGGCTTCTTCCAGGTGCCCGGCACGGCGACGTGGATCCGCCTGGGGGGCTACGCCAAGCTGGATGCGATGTGGGACAACGGCGATGCCGGCGACAGCGACCAGTTCATCACCTCGGACATTCCCGTCGATGGCGGCCGCGACAGCAGTCGCTTCAACATGCATGCACGGCAGACCCGCTTCACCTTCGAGGCGCGCCGCGATACCGACCGCGGCCAGCTGCGCATGCTGCTGCAGAACGATTTCTTCGGTTCCGGGGGAAGTTACGGCTACCGCCTGCGCCACGCCTGGGGCCAGCTCGGCAATACCTATGCGGGCTTCGGCTGGTCGGCCTTCATGGACCTCGATTCGGGCCCGGACCTGATTGATTTCGCCGGCCCGGGCGCCTCGCCATCGGCGCGCGTGGCCAGCATCCGCCAGTACTTCCCGCTGGGCAAGGGCAACCAGTTGCTGGTGGCGGCCGAGCACCGCTCGCCCGAACTGCAGCTGCCCGGCGCGACCCAGCAATCACGCAATGCCGCGCCCAGCCTCGTCGCCGCTGCAAGGCATGAGGCCGACTGGGGCCACCTGCAGCTGTCCGGGGTGATGCGCTACCTCGCCTACGATTCGGCCCGCGACAGTGGCGAGGGCAGGGATGGCGCCTATGCCGGCGGCCTGGCCCTGAGTGGCTCGTGGAATATCGACAGCGGCGACTACTTCGTGTTTGGCGCCGTGGGCGGCGAGGGCATTGCCTCCTACCTGGGTGATCTGGGAGGCCTGGACCTGGATGGCGTGGTCGATGCACGCGGTGACCTGCAGACCCTGCAGCAGTACGGTGGCTGGGTCGGCTACACGCACCTGTGGTCCGGCCGCTTGCGTTCGACCCTGACCTACAGCCAGCTGCGCCTGGAGCGCGACAGCCTGCTTGCACCGAGCATCTTCCGGCGCAGCGACTACGCGGCCGTCAACCTGATCTGGCAACCGGCCCCGAGCTGGAGCTGGGGTGCCGAAGTGCTGTATGGAAAGCTGGAGCAGCAGGATGGTGCGAGCGGCGATGTGTTCCGCGTGCAGACCGCGCTGAAGTACGACTTCATCCGGTGACCGACCATGAATCCGGTGCTCCGTCCGTGCTTTCTGCGCCCTGGCCTGCTGGCTGCGGCGATATGCGCTTCGCCGCTGGCAGCGGCCCAGAACGCGACCCTCGGCTCGCTGCTCGAGCAGCCGCAGAGCGCGGGACTGGGTGGGCTGATGCGGATCGAAGCATCGCCCTACAAAGGCGCCGATGACCGTGTCGACCTGTTGCCGCTGTATCTGTACGAAGGCGATCGTTTCTTCCTGCGCTCCAACACGGCCGGCATCAAGCTGACCCAGCGCGAGGACCAGGGCATCGAGCTGTTCGTCGAGCGCCGCCTGGAGGGCTATCCGGAGGATGAGACACCGCCGATCCTGGAGGGCCTGCGCACCCGCAACAGCGAGGCTGACCTGGGCGTGCGCGTCTACTGGAAGCGCGATGCACACCTGCTGGACCTGACTGTCCGCCAGGATGTTTCGCGCACCTCCAAGGGCAGTGAGGTGCGCTCGTCCTACGGCTACACCTGGCGCGGCGAACGCTGGGCCCTGCAACCGATGCTGAGCCTGCAGTGGCGCAGCGCCCGCCTCAACGACTACTACTTCGGCGTGGAACAGGATGAGGCCGACGACCTGCGGCCGGCGTACGCCGCAGGCTCCGGGCTGGATGTCACCGCCGGCCTCTACGGTCGCCGTCGCGTGCTGCAGAACTGGAGCGTGCTCGGTGGCGCCTATCTGACCCGGCATGCCAGCGCCATCGGTAACAGCCCGCTCGCGCGCGATGACCTGCAATGGGGCGCCATGCTCGGCGCGGCCTACGACTTCGGCAACGGCAACGTCGCCTGGAACAAGCCGCAGACGCCGACCTGGGTGAAAGTGTTCTACGGGCGCGACTCGGCCGAGGGCTGCCACATGATCAAGATCATGACCCTCAGCTGCACCCGCCTCAATTCCGACGACCCCACCGACATCTGGGGCGTGCACATCGGACGGCCCTTCGTCTCGCGACTCAACGGCTGGCCGCTGGACCTGGTGGGGTATGTCGGCATCCTGCGCCACGAAGAGCGCGGCATCCAGCCCGATGCCTGGCAGATCGATGCCTACATGAAAGCCTTCTATTACGGCTTCCCATGGTCGCACCGGGTGAATACCCGCATCGGCTTCGGCTTCGGCCTGTCGTATGCCGAGCGCGTGCCGCACACCGAGGTGCAATCGCAGGCGCGCCGCGAGCGCAATACCTCCAAACTGCTCAACTACCTGGATCCCAGCCTCGATGTCAGCGTAGGCGACATCATTGGCAACCCGCGCCTGCACGATCTCTACTTCGGCGTGGGCATCTCGCACCGCTCGGGCATCTTCGGTTCTGCGCGCATGCTGGGCACCGTCGATGGCGGGTCCAACTACATCTATGCCTACCTGGAAGGCGCGTTCTGACCCCCCGGGCCGCCGCGCCCGCGCGCACGGTCACGCCGCAACAGCAGGGCGATGCCGATATAGGCCAGGCCCATCGACAGCAGCGCGAGGCCTACGCCCCAGGACGCCGACGCGCGCCCGGCCCACGCCACCCCAGCCACCGAGAGGAAGGCCGCCACCAGTGCCGCCAGGCCGGATACCAGCGGCACCCAGCGCTTGCCGCCTGCTTCAAAGCGCAGCGCCAGCCCGATCAGGGCCAGTGCCTGCACCGCCAGTACCACCGTGACCGTCAGCGCGATCGCATAGGCCGCCCACTCGGGATGGGTGTAGATCGCCACGCCGGCAATCACCTGGGCCGCACCCAGCGCGATGGTGATGGCGAAGCTGAGCATGCCGCGCAGCAGGAACGCCTGCGACAGCTGCAACGCACCGGCGATGACCAGCAATGCCGCCACCAGCAGGGTCATGGCATGCGCCACCAGCGAGGATGCGTACAGGCCAAGGATGCCCAGCACCACCAGTACGGCGCCGAGTACCAGCATGAGCCGCCACCGGGCCTGCATGGCCACGCCGATGGAAGTGGGATCGTTGCCGAGGCGAGAGAGCACAGTCATGAGCGCGTCCCCAGGATGAGAGCCGGATCCAGTGCCAGCCGTACCCGGCTACTATGCCGCCAACGGCCGGCATGCGCGCTCAGGAAAAGTACGCAGGAACCGGCCCGATCCCTTCACGCCGGGCGGTGCTAGAGCAGCCCGCTGGTCGCCTTCAGGCTCAGCACCAGCTGGGCAACACGCAGCGTGATGAACACGTACGCCGCGCAGAGCAGGAGCTGCAGCGTCAGGTGCGATTTCAGCTTGCCCAGCCGCCACAATCCGTCCGAGAGATTGAGCAGCAACAGGCCCGCACCGATCGCGGTCACGAAATAGCCAACGATGGTGGGATTGGCCAGATCGAGCTCGCCAGGGCTGGAGCGCACGACCTCCAGGCCCGCTGCGGTGATGAGCGAGGCCACGGCCAGGTTGCGCGCGTTCTCGAAGACCTGCTGCAGCACGCCGCGCTCGAACAACAGGATGGCAAAGCGTCGAACAGTGGCAGGCAACATGGCAGCGCACCGGGTCGGGATGACCTGCAGCAGCCTTGCGCGGCAGCCATGAATGCGGCGTGGAGGCATGCGCCTGCGGCGTCAGTAAATCTACCCAGGCACGTCAGTGCGGATCCAGGCCGTCCTCGCCCAGGCTGAGGATCCCGCGCTGCAGTGACAACGTCACGGCATGCGTCCGATCACGCGCGCCCAGCTTGCCCATCGAATTCTTCATGTGCGCCTTCACCGTCTGCTCGGAAATGCCCAGCTGGTCGCCAATGCGCTTGTTGGAACAGCCGGCGGCAACCAGCACCAGGATCTCGATCTCCCGGGGCGACAGCGCGTCGTGGGTGACATGTGCAGCGATGTTGGTGGCCACCTCGGCCGGCAACGGCACACGCCTGCCGGAATACACCAGGCGGATGGTCGACAGCAGGTCGTGGCGCAGCATGTCCTTCAGCAGGTAGGCGCTTGCACCGGCGTGCAGTGCCTTCACCGCCTTCGCATCACCGCTGTAGGTGGTCAGCACGATGATGCGCGCTTCCGGCGCGGTGGCACGTATCCGTGCAATCGCCTCGATGCCATCCATGCGCGGCATCTGCAGGTCCATCAGCACCACGTCCGGGCGATGTTCGAAGTAGGCGCTGACGGCCTGCACGCCATCGCCGGCCTCGGCCACCAGCTCCATGTCGGGGCTGCTCTGCAGCAGGGCCAGCAGGCCCTCGCGCAGCAGGGGATGATCGTCCACGATCAGGATGCGGATCGGAAGGTTCATGTCAGCTCCTCAGCCGTTTCAGCAGGCGCGACCACGGCGCCGCCGCCCGGGAATGGTTCAATCGGTGCGTGGAAATGGACAGCGCAACCTCGGTACCCAGCCCGGGGCGCGACCAGATCTTCAGCTCCGCGCCCAGGCGCAAGGCACGTTCGCGCATGCCCTGCAGGCCCCAGTGGCCTTCCCGCACCCGGTCCGGCGCCATGCCCTGGCCATCGTCACGCACATGCAGGCGGAACGTCGTGCCGTAGGCAATCTCCACCTCGATGGCCGAGGCGCCCGAGTGCTCGATGGCGTTGCGGATGGCCTCGCGGCCGATCAGGTAGATCTCTTCCAGTGCCTCGGTACGGATCCGGGTCGGCTCTCCCTCCACGGTCACGCGCAGCCGGCGGTCATCGGGCTGCGTGTCCTGGCGGAACACGTCCGACAGGGCAGCAGCAAGATCGGCGCGGTGGTCCGCTTCCTGGCGCAGCGCGGTGACGCGGTTGCGGCCCTCGCGCAGGCTGTCTTCGGCGGCCCGCATGGCCGATTCCAGGCGCTCCTGTGCACCGGGGGGCAGGGCAGGCATCACGCTGATCGCATGCAGCCGCAGCAACAACCCCTGGCTGCCCTGCAGCAGGGTGTCATGCAGGTCGCGCGCGATGCGTTCGCGCTCGTGCAGGCGCTCCTCGTAGCGCGCCTTCACCAGCGCGGTGATGTTTCTCGCGCGCATGCGTGCGGCCGCTGCAATCAGCAGGATGATGGCAATGGCCACCAGGCTGCGGAACCAGAACGTCTGCGTCAGCAGCGGCTCGATGGTGAAGCTCGCCGTGGTTGGTGCAGTACCCCAGACGCCATCCTCGCTGGCCGCGATGACCTCGAAGGTGTAGGTGCCGGGCCCAAGGTTGGTGTAGTACGCGGTGGTGGCACTGCCGGCATCGCGCCACCCGGCATCGACGCGGGACAGGCGGTAGCGGTAGCGATTGCGTTCCGGCCGGGCGAGGGACTGGGCGATGAAATCGATCTGCAGCTGGGTGATGCCAGCCGGAATGGTCGCACCGTCCGCCAGCGGCTCCTGCTCATCGCCATAGTGGATGTTGCCGATGCTGGTGACCGGTGCGGATCGGCTGCGGTTGGGCTTCAGGGTGTCCAGCCACGCCAGGCCCTGGTTGGTGCCCAGCCACAGCAGGCCATCCGGCGAGAGCTGCGCGGTGGGCAGCGGCCCGCTCTGCAGTGCGACGCCCGGCATGCCATCGACATCATCGAACAGGCGCGGGGAGACCACGATGCCCTGGGTCGCGCTCTCAAGGGCGGTGGAAAGATCGAGCCGCACCAGGCCGCGGCCGCCGTTGAGCCAGAGCTGCCGTGAGCGATCGACCACGATGCCGGTGATGCCTTCCAGCACGCCGGCGATATCGGCCCTGACCTCGCCGAACGCCTTCGTGCCACGGCGAATGGCCAGGCCCTTCTCACCGGCAACCAGCAGCAGGTCGCCCGCCGCCAGGATCGAAGTGATCGGCCCGACGTCCAGCCCATCGGCCTTTCCCAGCGTGTGCAGCCGCTTGCCGTCGTAGAGCGCAACGGCGCCATCGGCGAACCCGGCGATCAGGCCGCCCCGACCATCCGCGGCCAGCGCGCTGCAGCTGTTGCGCTGCAGGTCCACCGGGCTGCGCCACGCACCATGGTCGTAATGGCTGAGGAAGGTTCCCTGCACGCAGGCCCAGGCTTCGTGGGCATTGGGAAAATACAGCGCCTGCGGCTGCAGGCCTTCAGCCGAGCCGGGAAACTGGATGCGCTGCAGTTCGCGCCCGCGCCGCATGACCAGGTTGGTCCATTCAAACTGCCAGAACGGCGTGCTGTTGCGCAGGGCCGCCGCCTGCAGGCCGGCACGCGGCAGGCCGAGCGTCTGCCGCTGCAGGGCGTAGGGGACGGGATCCTCGCCATAACCGAGCAGTTCGCCCGCAGTATTGCGCCCGACCACGCGGTACGGATCGGTTGGCCCCTCGCTGAGCGTGCGTACGCTCTGCGCGCGGAAGCGGCTGAGGCCAAGATTGGTTCCGATCCAGATGTTGCCTTCGCGATCCTCGAACACGGGTACCGCCGCCGGGGAAGTCAGGCCCTGGGCGACGTTGAAGGTTTCCATCGACACCGCCGTCTTGCCGTCGAAGATCACCCGCGCCGCGCCGCCGACTCCATCGACGCCCCGCATCGGCGCCCACATGACTCCATCGGCGGTGAAATGCAGACGGCTGGCGATGATGCCGGGCAGGCGACGCGCCTCGCGCTCGGCCTCGGGCAGCATGCCGTGCGCATCGGCGATCGGCATCGTGCCGCGACCGCGGTCGGCCAGCCAGATTTCGCCCGAAGGGCTCTCGGCCAGTGTGGACATCTGTGCGACGCCGATGCCGGTCGCAATGAACGTCGCGCCGCCCTTGGGGATGTACCGGACCTGCTGGCCGACCAGCGCCCAGAAGGTGCCGCGCGAATCCTTCAGCAGCCAGTGGCCGCGCCGTTCGGGCACGCCCATCGAGGCCGGCAGCTTCTCCCAGCGCCCGTTCCTGAAGCGCCGAAGACCTTGCTCCACGGCCGCCCACAGCACGCCCTGGTCGTCATAGGCAAAGCTGGACACGACGCCGGGCGGCACGCCTTCGCCGCGCTGGTAGCTCTTCAGCGTGCGGCCCTCGGTCAGGTGCCCGATGCCTGCGTGGTAGTAGCCGATCCACATGCTGCCGGGGCGATCGGCAAACAACGTGATCATGTTCAGCGAGGGCGCGCCGGCACCGGCCACGCTTTCCTGGCGCTCGAAGCGCTGGCCATCGAAGGTATAGAGCCCCGAACCCGTGGCCAGCCACAGCCGGCCGATTTCGTCCTGCTGGATATCCCAGATATCACCGGGTGCGCCCTGGCCCGCCCGCCATGCCGTGTGGTTGTAACCACTGAAACCGACGTGCACCGGAGGGTTCTGCGTGGCCCAGGCAACCGGACACACCGCCAGCAACGCGCTCAGCAGGAGCCCGCGGAGCGAGCGGCGGGGAAAGGCGCGGCGGAGGATCATGCGGGAAATACGGCGGGGATACTGCGGGGTAGGGGATGGCCCCGAGGGCGCGGACAGTGGCCAGCCAGCAGGGAGCGGGCCGAGCTTAACACCCGTTCACGCCGCGCAGCCATAACGAAATGGCAGTAGTCGCCCGCGCTGCGCAGGGGCCCGACATACCCCGTTCGGGGCAGGTGGAAACCGATTGCATCGGCTACTAATGCGCTTCATGGCCCAGGGGGAGCGATCTTGCAGCGGCTCTACGTAATGTTCCCTGACAGGGCGCCCGGCATCGGGCTGCTCTGGATGCGCCTGTGCCTGGCCGCATCGCTGTGCCTGTCGATCGGCGATGACCCATGGCACACCGCGGCATCGCTGCTGGTCTCGGCCCTCGTCGCGGCCGGATGGCTGACGTTGTTCGCGGTGCTGCTGGCGACCGGCGTGATGCTCTGGACCGGACCACTGACCGCACTGGTGCTGCTCCCACTGGGCTTGCTGCTGCTCGGGCCAGGCGCGTATTCGCTTGATGCCTGCTCCTTCGGCCGCCGCGTGATCGATCTGGTAGGCGTGGGTCGTAACCCGAAAGAGTAACCAACGCGGCCAACCAACAGGGCTACGCCGTTGGGCGGGGCACCGGCAAGCTGTGCTGCCCCCACGAATCCCTGCGGTCGATGGCCCACACCGTCCCCTCCGATGCCGCGCGGCCAGCGAAGGCGCACAGCCAGAGTGCGGCACTGGATCGCGCCCTGCGCTACATCGCGTGCCACCTGGACACGCCACTGCGCATCGAGGACGTGGCGGCCGCCGCCTGCGTGAGCCGCTTCCACCTTTCGCACCTGTTCCGCACCGGGCTGGGAACCACGCCATCCCGGTACGTTCGCCGCACGCGCGTCCAGCAGGCCAGCCTGGCGCTGCGCCGGCGCCGCCAGCCCATCGTCCAGATCGCAGCCCAGTTCGGCTTCTTCGACCAGAGCCATTTCGTGCGGTGTTTCCGCGAAGAAATGGGCTGCACCCCCACGCTCTATTCCGCACGAAGCACCTGACCCCCCAAAGGACATCGACATGACCACTGCTACCGCCACGCCTGCCAAGGGCCTGCTTTCCCCGACCGACCACGCCCTGGTGCTGATCGACTTCCAGTCGCAGATGGCGTTCGCCACCCACACCATCGACATCTCCGCGCTGCGCAACAACGTGTCGCTGATCAGCAAGGGCGCCAAGGGCTTCAACGTGCCGGTGGTGCTGACCACGGTTGCCGAGCAGTCGTTCTCCGGCCCGATGTTCCCGGAACTGCCGCAGATCTTCCCCGGCCAGGCTGTGTTCGACCGCACCTCGATGAACACCTGGGAAGACCAGCCGGTGATCGATGAGATCAACCGCATCGGCAAGCAGCGCCTGGTGCTGGCGGGCCTGTGGACCAGCGTGTGCATCGTCGGCCCGACCCTGTCGGCGCTGGAACAGGGCTTCGAGGTCTACGTGATCACCGATGCCTGCGGCGATGTCAGCGACGAAGCGCACGAGCGTGCCATCACCCGCATGGTGCAGGCCGGCGCGCGCCCGATCACCAGCGTGCAGTACCTGCTGGAACTGCAGCGCGACTGGGCACGCGGCGAGACCTATGGCCTGACCACCGGCATCGCCCGCGACCACGCCGGCGGTTACGGCATCGGCATCCAGTACGCCAAGACCATGTTCGGCGCGCAGGAAGGCGGCCACTGATGGAAAAGGCCGCAGAAGTGAACCTTCAACGTGATGCTGCCGTGCTCCTTCTGCGGCTCAGTGCGGGCGGCTTCCTGCTGCCGCACGGCCTGGGCAAGCTGTTCGGCTGGTTCGGCGGCCCGGGCCTGGGCGGCTTCGTGCAGGAGCTGGCCCAGTTCGGCCTGCCGGCCACGCCGGCCGTCGCCCTGGTGCTGGCCGTGGTGCAGAGCCTGTTCGGCCTGACCGTGCTGCTTGGCGCCTGGACCCGCATCTCCGCGATCGTTGCCGCCGGCTTCATCGCCACCACGGTGTGGATCGCGCTGCCGCACGGCTGGTTCTGGATGGGCACGGGCGTGGAATACCCGCTGATGTGGCTGGCGGCACTGCTCTCGGTCGCGCTTCTCGGCGGCGGTCGTTTCTCCATTGATGGCCTGCGGGCCGCGAACCTGGATGCCAGATCATGAGTGACGAACCGATTCTGCCGTCGCGCCGCAACGTCATCGTCGGTGCAGGCGCCGCCCTGGCCATGGGCTTCGTCGGCCGCAGCTTCGCCAAGGTGTTCTCGCCCGAGCAGAGCAAGCGGATGAGCACCCTGGTCATCCGCAACGCCCGCATCACCACCCTCGACCCGGCCATGCCGCATGCAGAGGCGCTGGCCGTGCAGGATGGCCGGATCGTGGCCGTGGGCACCAACGAAGAGGTCATGCGGGGCTGGGCCGCCGAGGCGACCATCCTCGACGGCCAGGGGCGCCGGCTCATCCCCGGGCTCAACGACAGCCACACCCACCTGATCCGCGGTGGCCTGAACTACAACCTGGAACTGCGCTGGGACGGCCTGCGCTCGCTGGCCGATGCCATGGCCATGCTGAAGGCCCAGGTCGACCGCACCCCGGCACCGCAATGGGTGCGCGTGGTCGGCGGTTTCACCGCCACCCAGTTCCAGGAAAAGCGCCTGCCGACGCTGCAGGAACTCAACGACATCGCACCGGACACGCCGGTGTTCCTGCTGCACCTGTACGACCGCGCACTGCTCAATCGCGCGGCGCTGCGCGCGGCGGGCTACACCAAGGATACGAAGGATCCGCCGGGTGGCCAGATCGTGCGTGACTCGCTGGGCAACCCGACCGGCCTGCTGCTGGCCAAGCCCAACGCGCTGATTCTGTACGCGACGCTGGCCAAGGGCCCGCGCCTGCCGATCGAGTACCAGGCCAACTCCACCCGCCACTTCATGCGCGAGCTGAACCGCCTGGGCATCACCTCGGTGATCGACGCCGGCGGCGGCTTCCAGAATTACCCCGAGGACTACCAGGTCATCGAGCAGCTGCACCGCGATGACCAGCTGACCGTGCGCATCGCCTACAACCTGTTCACCCAGAAGCAGGGCCAGGAGATGGCCGACTTCGAGCGCTGGACGGACATGCTCACGCCGCGCCAGGGTGATGACCTGCTGCGCCACAACGGGGCCGGCGAAATGCTGGTGTTCTCGGCAGCCGATTTCGAGCTGTTCAACGAACCGCGCCCGGAACTGCCGCCGGAGCTGGAGCCCGAACTGCACGACGTGGTCAAGCTGCTGGTGCAGAAACGCTGGCCATTCCGCATCCACGCTACGTATGACGAGAGCATCACCCGCATCCTCGACGTCTACGAGCAGGTGAACCGCGAAATCCCGTTCGACGGGCTGCGCTGGTTCATCGACCACGCCGAAACCATCACCCCGCGCAACATCGAGCGCATCCGTGCGCTGGGCGGCGGCATCGCCGTGCAGCACCGCATGGCCTACCAGGGTGAGGCGTTCGTCGAGCGCTATGGCGTGCAGGCCGCGCGGCACACGCCGCCGGTCAAGCGCATGCTGGCCGAAGGCGTGCCGGTGGGTGCCGGTACCGATGCCACCCGCGTGGCCAGCTACAACCCGTGGGTGGCGCTGTCGTGGCTGGTGACCGGACGCACCGTGGGTGGGTTGGCGCTGTATGGCGAAGAGAACCTGCTCGAGCGCGAACAGGCGCTGCGGCTGTGGACGCAGGGCAGCGCATGGTTCTCGGGTGACGAGGACACCAAGGGCACCCTGAAGGTCGGCCAGCTGGCGGACTTCAGCATCCTGTCCTCGGACTTCTTCCGCGTCGACGACAGCCAGATTGCCGATATCACCAGCCTGCTGACCGTGGTCGGCGGAAAGATCGTGCACTCCGATGGCGATTTCGAAGGCCTCGCTGCACCGCTGCCGCCGGCGATGCCGGACTGGTCACCGGTCAACACGTTCGGTGGCTACCACGTCGGCGGCACCGCTACCGGCCTGGCCATGGCCCATCACCACCACCACGGCGCGCCCTGCGGTGCCCACGGCGCACACGGCCATGCGGCACTGCACGCCGCGCCGAACAATGAACTGACCTCGTTCTGGGGTGCAATGGGATGCTCATGCTTCGCGTTCTGACCCTGGCCCTGCTGGCCACGCCGTCGCTGGCCCTGGCCTGCGGCGGTGGCGCCTGTACCGACGTGGGCGATGGCCAGCTGCAGCTGGATGCCTCGCTGCGCCTGCGCGGCATGTACTACGACCCGACCCGGTTCGGCATCGGCGAAAGCGAGGATGGCTATGGGCTGCTGCGCGCCCTGGCATCGGCGCGGTACCGCCAGGACAACTGGCAGGCCATGCTGCAGCTGGGCGCCCATGCCGAGGAAGGCAAGGCCGGCGGCCCGGGCAGGACCGATCGTGGCGCGCTCGACATCCAGCAGGCGTACTGGCGCTGGGAGAACAACGGCATGCACGTGCAGCTGGGTCGGCAGGAAGCCGGCTACGGCAGCTCGCGGCTGCTGTCCGTGCGTGACGGGCCGAACATCCGCCTGGCGTTCGACGGTGCACGTGTCGGCTGGACCGGTCGCCTGGGCACGCTGGACCTGATGGCATTGCGCGCGGTCGAGAACCGCCCGGGCGCGTTTGATGACCGTGGCGAACGGGGCGCGCACCTGTGGGGTGCCTATGCCACCACCGCCCGCGGCCACGGGCCCGGCCAGTGGGACCTGTACCTGCTCGACTACCGCAGGGAGGCGGGCCGCTTTGCCGCCGGCAGCGGCATCGAGCGCCGCCAGACCCTGGGTGCGCGCTGGTTCGGCCGCGCGGGCGGCCTGGACTGGAACACCGAGCTGGTCGCCCAGGGCGGCGAACTGCGCACGGCGGCGGCCGACCTGGACATCCGTGCCTGGACGGTCGCCACCGATACCGGCTGGCAGTGGCAGAACGTGCCCCTGCAGCCGCGGCTGGGCGTCAAGGCGGACATCGCCAGTGGCGATGGCAACCTGCACGATGGTCGCCTGGGCACGTTCAATGCGTTGTACCCGAAGTCGGCCTACTTCAGTGAAGCCAGCCTGCTGGCGCCGGCCAACCTGATGGACATCCAGCCCACGCTGGCCCTGCGCCTGCATGAAAAGGTGACCACCGAACTGGGCGTGCAGCTGGCCTGGAAGCACCGCCGCGCCGATGCGGTCTACACCACGCCGGCGCCGCTGGTGGCCCTGCCAGGTACGGCAGGCGGCCCCCGCCGCATCGGCAATCAATACAAATCCGAAACACGCTGGCAGGCCAGCGAACACTGGCAATGGCAGCTGCAGCTGGCCTGGATGGATGCGGGTCCTGCACTGAAGCAGGCCGGCGGCCAGGACACGCTGTTCGCCTCGATCGTTGGAGCATGGCAATGGTGAATGCAGCCCCATCACAGAACGCTTCCCAGGCCGGTGCCTGGTACCCGTTGAAGATCGGCATGTTCCGGTCGCTGTGGCTGGCCATCCTGGCCAGCAACATCGGCACCTGGGTCAATGACGTGGCCGCGGCCTGGGTCATGGCCGAGCGCACCGGCTCGCCGCTGATGGTGGCCCTGGTGCAGTCGGCCACCACGGTGCCGATCGTGCTGCTGGCGCTGGCCGCCGGCACGCTGGCCGACATCGTCGACCGCCGCAGGTACCTGGTGTTCACCCAGGGCTGGATGCTGCTGGTGGCGCTGGTGATGGCCGTGCTGACCCACCTGCAGATGCTCACCCCGGAACTGCTGGTGCTGCTGACGTTCTGCATGGGCTGTGGCGCGGCCATGGCGATGCCGGCACAGGCCGCGATCGTGTCCGAACTGGTGCCGCAGCCGATGCTGGCTTCGGCGGTTGCACTCAACTCGATCGGCATCAACATCGCGCGCTCGATTGGTCCGGCCATCGGTGGCGTCATCGTGTCCCAGCTCGGCGCGATGTACGCGTTTGCCTTCAACGCCATCACCTTTGCCGCCATGCTGGTGGTGGTGTGGGCGTGGAAGCGCGATGCAACCGCTTCGAGCCTGCCGCCGGAAGGCTTCGGCGCCGGCCTCAAGGCCGGTATCCGCTACGCCACGAAGGCAGGCAAGCTGCAGGCGGTGCTGATCAAGTCGGTCGGCTTCTTCTTCTTTGCTGCCGCCGCCAACGCGCTGCTGCCGGTGGTCGTCCGTGGCCAGATGCACGGCGGGGCAGGGCAGTACGGCATGTTGCTGGGCTGCATCGGCATCGGTGCCGTCGGTGGCGCACTGCTGCTGCCCAAGCTGCGCGCGAAGCTCGACCGCGACCTGCTGGTGCTGCTGGCCACGCTCTCGCTGGCCGCCAGCCTGGTGGGCCTGGCACTGCTGCGCAGCTGGTACCTGCTGCCGCCGGTGATGATGATCAATGGTTTTGCCTGGATCACCGTGCTGTCCTCGCTGCAGATCGCAGCGCAGACCGCGGTGCCGGCGTGGGTGCGTGCGCGTGCCCTGGCGCTGTACATCATGATCTTCTCGGCCGGCATGGCCGCCGGTGGCCTGAGTTGGGGCGCGCTGGCGCAGCGGACGTCGCCGGAGCTGGCCCTGCTGGTGGCCGCCATCGGCGCGTTGGTCGGTGGCCTGCTGGTCTGGCGCGTGCGTATTGCCGGTACCGAAGAACTGAACCTGCGCCCGGCAGGACATTGGCCTGCACCGGAACTGTCGGTGGCCGTTTCGCACGACCGCGGGCCGGTGCTGGTCACCCTCGAGTACCGCATCGACGAAGCGGATCGCGCGGCATTCCACGCACACATGCATCAGCTGGGCATCATCCGGCGCCGCGACGGTGCCGTGGTCTGGGGGGTTGTCGAGGATGTGGCCAGCCCGGGCATCCACCTTGAGTACTTCGTCACCGCGTCCTGGCTGGAACACCTGCGCCAGCACGAACGCATCACCGCCGACGACAAGCAGATCCAGGAAGCGCTGCGGGCGCTGCACAGGGGTGAGCGCGCCCCGGTGGTCCGCCATTTCGTGGGCGGCGGCGATGCGCCGGTGGCTCCGCCTGCACGCCACCACCAGGACATCTGACAACGCCGTTGTCTGCCGCACGTGGCTACACCGCAGGGCGTCCTACACGGCGCCCTGCGCACATCAGGCCTTTCCGGAAACCCCAATGCAGTACCTGGCAACACAGATATCCGCAGGCCTCATGGGCCTGGTCGACGAGGCGCTGCGCTCGAAGTCACTGCGCGAGCTTCATCGCTGGGGACTGCACCGGGGGCTGACCTGCAGCGGATCGGTACACCACGAGGCGGCGGGCACCATCCGCGGCCGCATCGGCGAGGGCTACTTCGAGCTGCTCTGGGAAAAGCAGAAGCAACCTGCGCGCTGTGACTGCATCGCCATGTCCTGCGCGCTGTGGGCCGCCAACCGGATCCTGGTGCTGGAGAAGGGCCGCATCGCTGCCGGCGGCTGCGACGCCATTGGCTGCGTGCGGCCGTGATCCGCACAACGGTGCAAGACGATCCATCAAGTATTCCGGACCATACATCACCGATGCGCCCGAAATCGGGCGCACAGTACGTCCCACACCACCCACCCAAGCGAGTTCATCCATGAACACCTTCACCCGTACCCTGGCCGCCGCCGCGCTGGCCCTGTCTGTCCAGGCTGGCCTGTCCGCACAGGCCGCCGAACCGGCCACGCCGGCGGCCGTCACCAGCATCGCGCGCACCGCCAGCTACATCACCACCGCCGATGGCGTGCAGCTGTACTACAAGGACTGGGGCCCGAAGGACGGCCCGGTCGTCACCTTCAGCCACGGCTGGCCGCTGAACTCGGACAGCTGGGAATCGCAGATGATCTTCCTGGCCAACCACGGCTACCGGGTGATCGCGCATGACCGTCGTGGCCACGGCCGTTCCAGCCAGCCCTGGGATGGCAACGACATGGACCACTACGCCGATGACCTGGCCACGGTCATCAACACCCTGGACCTGCACGACGTGACCCTGGTGGGCTTCTCCACCGGTGGCGGTGAAGTGGCGCGCTACATCGGCCGCCATGGCACCGGCCGGGTCAAGAAGGCCGTGCTGATCAGCTCGGTGCCGCCGTTCATGCTGAAGACCGCCGACAACCCCAACGGCCTGCCGATCGAAGTGTTCGATGGCATCCGCAAGGCGCAGATGGACAACCGCGCGCAGCTGTACAAGGACATTCCGTCCGGCCCGTTCTACGGCTTCAACCGCCCGGGCGCAAAGGTCTCGCAGGGCCTGATCGACGCCTGGTGGGCGCAGGGCATGCAGGGTGGCCACAAGAACACCTACGATTCGATCGCCGTGTTCTCGGCGACTGACTTCCGCGCCGACCTGAAAAAGTTCGACGTGCCGACCCTGGTCATCCACGGTGATGACGACCAGATCGTGCCGATCGACATCTCCGGCCGCCAGTCGGCCAAGCTCATCAAGGGCGCAAGGCTGATCGTGTACCCGGGTGCACCGCACGGCCTGACCGACACCCACAAGGACAAGGTCAACCAGGACCTGCTGACCTTCCTGCAGGAAAAGTGAGTGACGGGGGCCCTGGCATGTGCCGGGGCCCTGTTCCGGAGGTCATCCGGCCTGGATGCGCAGCGCCTCGATGACCAGCGCGAAGGCAGGGGAGTGCTGTTTCCTGCTCGGGTAGTACAGGTGGTAGCCGGAGAACGGCGGGCACCAGTCCTGCAGCGTGCGGACCAGCCGCCCTTCCTGCAGGTGCGGCGCGAACTCCTCTTCGGGCAGGAAGGCGATGCCGAGGCCTTGCAGCGCTGCCAGCACGATGTGCGGCGAACTGTTGAAGGTCGCCTGTCCATCCACCCGCACATTCACCTGCCGGCCGCGTCGCTCGAATTCCCAGACGTACAGGCCGCCGGTGGTGGGAAAGCGCATGTTGATGCAGTTGTGCGTGGTCAGATCGGCCGGCACCTTCGGTGCCGGGTGCCGGCTGAAGTAGTCCGGTGTTGCCACGGCGGCCATCCGCAGCCGGGGTCCAATCGGCAGCGCGACCATGTCGCCGTCGATGCTCTCGCCCAGGCGAACCCCGGCATCAAAGCGGTCGGCGACGATGTCGCGCAGGCCATAGTTCACGTCAAACTCGATGTTCACGTCGGGGTAGCGCTGCATCACAGGCAACAACCGCGGCAGCAGCACGGTTCGCAGTACGTGATCGCCGCAGGTCAGGCGCACCGTACCCGCAGGCTTCTCGCGCAGTTCGGTCAATGCATCGAGTTCGGCCTCGATTTCATCAAAGCGATTTCCGATCGCCTCCAGCAGGCGCTCGCCAGCCGGCGTGGCCGAGACGCTGCGCGTGGTGCGGGTCAGCAGACGGATCTGCAGCCGCTCTTCCAGCGCCTTGATGGCCTGGCTCAGCGCCGACTGGGAGACGCCCAGCACGGCGCCCGCGCGGGTGAAACTGCCTTCCCGGGCGACCGTGACGAAGGCAAGGAGATCGTTGAGGTTGCGTCTGGCCATGGGGCGAAGTGTGGCACGGCAGATTGATTAGCAGGGCTAATAGACCCTAAAAGGTTCAATTGGCTAATCAAGCCAATAGGGGCTCGGCACAATGGCCGCCACCTCCCACCCCAGGATGCATCGGCCATGTCCCTGACCGTCAAAGCCTACGGCGCCCATGCCGGCGACCGCCCCCTTGAAGCCATCGACATCACCCGCCGCGCGCCCGGCGCGGACGACGTGCAGATCGCCATTGCCTTCTGCGGCATCTGCCATTCAGACCTGCACCAGGCCCGCGCGGAATGGGCCGGCACCCTGTTTCCCTGCGTGCCCGGGCACGAGATCGTCGGCCGCGTAGTCGCCGTGGGCGCCCAGGTGCAGGGCTTCAACGCCGGCGACCTGGTGGGTGTCGGCTGCATCGTCGACAGCTGCCGTCACTGCCAGGACTGCGGCGATGGCCTGGAAAACTACTGCGACGGCATGGTGGGTACCTACAACGGCCCCACCAGCGATGCGCCGGGCCATACCCTCGGCGGCTACGCCGAGCAGATCGTCGTGCACCAGCGCTACGTGCTGCACGTCCGCCACCCGGAAGACCAGCTGGCCGCCGTCGCGCCCCTGCTGTGCGCCGGCATCACCACCTGGTCGCCGCTGAAGCACTGGAACGCCGGCCCGGGCAGCAAGGTCGGCATCGTCGGCATCGGCGGCCTGGGCCACATGGGCGTGAAGCTGGCCCATGCGCTGGGCGCACACGTGGTGGCATTCACCACCTCGGAAAGCAAGCGCGAAGCGGCTCTGGCGCTGGGTGCCAATGAAGTGGTCGTGTCCCGTTCGGCGGACGAAATGGCCGCGCATGCGAAATCGTTCGATCTGATCATCAACACCGTGGCGGCCCCGCACGATCTCGACGCCTACCTGGTCCTGCTCAAGCGCGATGGCGGCATGGTGCTGGTCGGTGCACCGGCAACGCCGCATCCGTCGCCGGCGGTGTTCAACCTCATCATGAAGCGCCGCACGCTGGCCGGGTCGATGATCGGCGGCATCGCCGAAACACAGGAAATGCTCGACTTCTGCGCCGCGCACAGCGTGGTGGCCGACATCGAGCTGATCCGCGCCGATGAGATCAACGACGCCTACGAACGCATGCTCAAGGGCGATGTGAAGTACCGCTTCGTGATGGACACCGCCACGCTTTCGGCCTGAAGAGACCCCCGACCATGAAGCACTTCCTCCTCCTTGCCGGCCTGCTGGCCGGTTCGACGACGGCGTCCGCGCAGGACCTCTCCCGCGGAGCCGACAATTTCTACCGCAGCGAGCGCGTCACCTCGCAGAAGGTGACGTTCCGCAACCAGTACCAGATGAAGGTGGCCGGCGACCTGTTCCTGCCCAAGGACCGCACACCCGGCACGAAGTACCCGGCCATCGTGGTCGGGCACCCGATGGGGGCGGTGAAGGAGCAGAGTTCCAATCTCCATGCGCAGAAACTGGCCGAGCAGGGTTTCGTCACCCTCGCCATCGATCTTTCCTTCTGGGGCGAGAGTGAAGGGACGCCTGGCCACATGGTCGCACCGGAGATCTACGCCGACGACATCAGTGCCGCCGTGGATTTCCTGGCGACCCAGTCGATCGTCGATGGCAGCCGCATCGGCGCGCTCGGCATCTGCGGCAGCGGCAGCTTCGTGATCAGCGCGGCGAAGATCGACCCGCGCATCAAGGCCATCGCCACCGTCAGCATGTACGACATGGGGGCAGCCATGCGCAACGGCCTCAATGCCTCGCAGAGCCTGGCCCAACGCCAGGCGATGATCCAGTCCGCCATCGAGCAGCGCCAGGCGGAATTCAATGGTGCCGCACCACGCTATGTGCCGGGCACGGTCACCGAACTCAGCGCGGACACGCCCGAAGTGCAGCGCGAGTTCTTCGATTTCTACCGGACCCCGCGCGGCGCCTACACCCCATCCGGGCAGCAGGCGGACCAGACCACCATGCCGCTGTTCAGCAGCCTGGTGAAGTTCCTCAACTTCCATCCGTTCAACGACATCGAGACCATCGCGCCGCGCCCGATGCTGTTCATCAGTGGCGACCACGCCCATTCGCGCGCGTTCAGTGAAGATGCCTATCGCCGCGCCGGCCAGCCGAAGGAACTGTACTGGGTGAAAGGGGCGGGGCATGTGGATCTCTACGATCGCACCCAGCTGATTCCCTTCAGCCGGCTGGCGGCGTTCTTCCAGAAGGGACTGGCGGCGCCGTGATGACCGACGACCAGAACGCACCGGCGCGCGCACATTGGGGCGGCGTCTTCGCCATGACCCTGTGCGTGTTTGCGCTGATTGCCTCGGAGTTCATGCCGGTCAGCCTGCTTACCCCGCTCGCTGCCGACCTGCAGGTGAGCGAGGGATTGGCGGGCTACGGCATCGCCATCTCCGGTGCGTTTGCCGTGCTCACCAGCCTGTCCATTGCGCGCCTGGCAGGGCGGCTGGACAGGCGAACGGTCCTGTTGCTGCTCACCGCGCTGATGGCGGTGTCCGGCGTGGTCGTGGCCACCGCGCACAGCTACGCGGTGTACATGGCCGGGCGCGCCCTCATCGGCGTGGTCGTCGGCGGCTTCTGGTCACTGTCGGCGGCAACCGCCATGCGCCTGGTGCCACCCTCGCAGGTCCCGCGTGCCCTGGCCATCTTCAACGGCGGCAATGCGCTGGCCACGGTGGTCGCGGCGCCGCTGGGCAGCTATCTCGGAGGGATCATCGGCTGGCGCGGTGCGTTCCTGTGCCTGCTTCCGGTCGCGGCGCTGGCGTTCGCCTGGCAGTGGGCCAGCCTGCCACGCATGCCTGCGCGCGCCACCGCCGCGCCAGGCAACGTGCTGGCCCTGCTGCGACGGCGGCCGGTGCGATGGGGCATGGCTGCCTGCGGTGCCTTCTTCATGGGCCAGTTCGCACTGTTTACCTATGTCCGCCCGTTCCTCGAAAGCGTGACACACGCGGGTGCCACCGCGCTTTCCATGGTGCTGCTGGCGATCGGGGTTTCCGGTTTCATCGGCACCGTACTGGTCGGCCGCGCACTCGCGCACGGGCTGTACCGCACGCTGGTGGGCATCCCGATGCTGATGGCAGCCATTGCCCTGCTGCTGGTGCCGTTCGGCACCCAGCTCTGGCCGGTCGCGGTGCTGCTCTCGGTGTGGGGCCTGCTCGCCACCGCCGCCCCCGTGGGCTGGTGGAGCTGGCTGGCGGACACCTTCAAGGACGACGCCGAGGCCGGCGGCGGCCTGATGGTGGCGGTCGTGCAGTGCTCCATTGCCGTGGGCTCCACCCTGGGCGGCGCACTGTACGACCACGGTGGCCACGGCAGCACCTTCGCGGCCAGCGCAGGCGTACTAGGCGTGGCCGCCGTCCTGGCCTGGCGCACCGCGGCGGGCCAACGCCCGCTGTCACCCCGTGTAATCCGCAGCCAATCCGAACCCACCTGGACACATCAGCCCGAACCCTCCACGCAGGAGCCAACACCATGAACACTTCCTTCCTCATGCTCGCCCTTGGCGCCACCGCGCTGCCTACCGCGACTGCTGCCGCAGCCGACACAGGCCAGCAGACCATCGCCCGCGCTGGCGAGCAGGCATCGCAGCCCGGGCCGGAGGCGTACTTCACCGGGCGCGTGCGGATCGACCCGGTCTGGCCGGCCGAGGGCGGCATTCCAGCCTCCGGCGGCCTGGTCACCTTCGAACCGGGCGCGCGCTCGGCCTGGCACTCCCATCCGGCCGGTCAGCGCCTGCTGGTCACCAGTGGGGTGGGGCTGGTGCAGGAATGGGGCAAGCCAGTCCAGGTCATCCGCCCGGGCGACGTGGTCTGGTGCCCACCGGGCGTAAAGCACTGGCACGGCGCCGCCCCCGAGACCGCCATGACCCACCTTGCCGTGACCGGGACGATCGATGGCCGCAACGTGGAGTGGATGGAGAAGGTGGACGATGCGCAGTACCACGCCCGCTAGAACGAGGTCGTGGCTGCTGCTGGCCACACTCATCCTGGCGGGACTGCCCGCCACGAACGCACGGGAAACCTTGCCCATGAATACTTCACCCCGTAACGAAATGCCGGCCCTCGCGTCGCTGAGCCAACGGCAGCAGGCGCTGGTTCCGATTGCGGCGTTCGCGGCCTCAGGCAACCTCGAGCGCCTGAAGCCGGCGCTGGAAGCAGGACTGGATGCGGGCCTCAGCATCAGCGACGTGCGCGAGGTCCTGCTGCAGCTCTACGCCTATGCCGGCTTTCCGCGCAGCCTCAACGCGCTGGGCCAGTTGATGGATGTCGTGCAGGCGCGCGCGGCGCGGGGCCTGCATGACGACCCCGGGCGCCAACCCAGCACGCCTGCTCCGCAGGGCGAGGCTCTGTTGAAAGTCGGCACGGACAACCAGACGGTGCTGGCTGGCGCCCCGGTGGCGGGTCCACTGTTTGATTTCGCACCCGTGGCCAACACGTACCTGCGCACCCATCTTTTCGGTGACATCTTCGCGCGCGACAACCTGGATTGGCAGAGCCGCGAACTGGCCACGCTCAGCATGTTGTCCATGATCGAGGGGGCGGATGCACAGGTAATCGCCCACATCGGGATGAGCATGAACATCGGCGTAGGGAAGGACGCGCTGGCCGAGCTGGCCGATACCCTGGAGACCTGCGTGGATGCCGTTCCGGCGCAGCGGGTCCGAAAGGCACTGCAGCGGAAAGCGCAGCCATAACCCCAACGTCGCAGGCCGTGAGACCGCCCTCCGTATCCTCTGGGCCATGCTTACGCCCTCCGCACATCAAGACGTCAATCGCGCACGCATCGTCTCCGGCTGGGTGCAGACCGGTGAGCGCTGGGCGCTGTGGTGGAACGCACGCGAAATCGCCGCGGTCGCCCCGGACGGGCGGCCGGGCGTTCGTCTCTGGATGAAGGGGCAGAAGATGTGGCAGACCAAGGATGTGCGTGCTGCCAGCATCCGCCAGGGCAAACGCTTTGCCGAGCGCTGGTGCGCAGCACGTCTCTACCCGGAACTGCGGCTGCGCGATGCCGTGGCACGGCTGGTCAGTGCAACACCGCCTCCCCAGGCAGCGCCACCACCGCCGCCGCTGCCGCCCCTCGAGCGACAGCAGGTGCGGCGGCTGGCCGACGCGGGCGGCCGCGATATTGCACGCATCAAGGAAGCGCTGGATGCGCGCCGCCAGCCGCAGGTGCACTGAGCGAGCGCAGCAGCGCGGAACCCATGGCTGACCACGGGTTCCGCCAGCAGCCATTACTTCGGCATCAGCACACTGTCCACCACATGCACCACGCCGTTGGACTGCATCACATCGGCAGTCGTCACCGACGCCTTGCCGCCCTTGGCATCGATCACCCAGACCTTGCCGTCCTGCAGCTTCACCGTCAGCGGCTCACCCTGCACGGTCTTCAGGGTACTGGTGCCACCATGGCTGCGGGCGGCCGCCGTCAGCTGGGTGGAGGTGTAGGTGCCTGATACCACGTGGTACGTCAGCAGCTTGCTCAGTTTGGCCTTGTTTTCAGGCTTCAGCAGGGTGTCCACCGTACCGGCGGGCAGTTTCTCGAAGGCCTGGTTGGTGGGCGCGAATACCGTGAACGGGCCCTTGCCGCTCAACGTGTCCACCAGGCCGGCGGCCTTTACCGCAGCCACCAGGGTGCTGAGGTCCTTGGCCGTCGAGGCATTTTCCACGATGGTCTTGTTGGCATACATCGGCACGCCGCCCACCATCGGGTTATCGGCGGCAAACGCTGCGGGTGCGGCACAAGCAACCGCGATGCCCGCGGCAATGGCAAGACGCTGGATCTGGCTACGCATGTTCGTGTCCTCGCTGGACGAGACCCTTCGGCCTCTTCATGAATGCAGGAATGCCTGCGGATAACGCGCCCATGGGAACCTTGCCAGCGCGTTGTGCCTATCTCTACGAGTGATGCAGGGCGCTTGGATGCGGCCGATTGCAACCGTCTTTTGAATGGTTCAACGACGTTGACGAGGCGTGACGAAGGGCAGGCGCCGTAGACCCGGCACGCGCCAGAAAAACGGCACTATTTGGCCCGCGCGCGGGCTTTGCTACCCTTCGTCCGGGGCGCGACCACGCGCGTCCCGGACGCCAAGAGGACGCTTCGGCAGATGCCCAACAGAGCAGCACGGAAATGGCAGGGCCTGCCGAAATTCCAGGAGGCACCACGCCGCAGGAAAATCGGCACCATCCTGTCACTGGCAGGCATTTCCTCGATCCTGCTGGGCCTGGGCTGGACGGCATGCTACCTGTACGTCGACCGTGCCGAGCTGGCCGCGCCTTTCCTCGGGGTGATGGCGGTGGGCGTGCTGGCCGTTGTCCGCAGCCGCCGCGCCGATGGCACGTCCCTGTTGATCGTTGCCCATGGCGTTTTCCTCTCGGTGGTGGGCGTGGCCATCATCGACGCTCCCATCGCCTGGGTACCGCGTTCGGGGCACCTGTTCCTGCTGCCGCTGGCCGCCGGTGCCGCCTTTACCTTCGATGCGCGCGAACGCTACGGATCCCTGGTCTTCCCGCTGGTCTGCCTGGCCACGTTCGCCGCGTTTGCCATCGGCGCGCTGGATTTCCTCGCGCCCGGCACGTCGCCGCCCATCGAAGTACGCGTGTGGGGCGCGCGTTCCAATACGGTCATCTCGATGATCCTGCTGGCCGCGATCTTTGCGATCTACCGCAAGGACATCGGCAACCGCCTGCGGCTTGAGCGCGAGCTCGGCCGTGCGGTGCGCAATGGTGAGATCGAAGTGCACTACCAGCCGCAGGTACACGGCAGTGGCGTGGTCACCGGGGTGGAAGCGCTGGCGCGCTGGCGGCGACCCTCCGGCGATCTGCTGCCGCCGGGCGCGTTCATCGCGCAGGCGGAGGAGAGTGGCGCCATCCGGGACATCGGCCTGGAAGTCCTGCGGCAGGCCTGCGAAACACTCAAGCAATGGTCCAGCACAGCGCATGCTCGCCACCTGCGCGTGGCGGTCAACATCAGCCCGGTGCAGGTGCTCGACGAGGCGTTCGTGCCCTCGGTGGCTGCAGTCATCGCCCAGGCCGAGGTCGATCCGGCGCTGATCGAATTGGAACTGACCGAATCCGCGCTGTCGCACGATGCTGGCATCGTGATCGAGAAGATGAAGGCGCTCGAGTCCCTGGGGCTGACATGGGCGCTGGATGATTTCGGCACCGGCTACTCTTCGCTGGCCACCCTGCGCACGCTGCCGGTGCGCAAGCTGAAGATCGACCGGCAGTTTGTCGTCGAAGCCGTGAGCCAGGAGAACGCGCAGCACCTGCTCGGCAAGATCCTGGAAATTTCGCAGGTGATGGGCATGAGCGCCCTGGCCGAGGGCGTGGAAACAACCGCGCAGTGGGAGCTGCTGGTGGGCCTGGGCTGCGATCACTTCCAGGGCTATCTGTTCGCCCCGCCGATGCCGAAAGACGCCCTGGAGCAGTGGCTCGCCGCCCGGGTAGCGTCGAGCTTGCTCGACTGATCATCTGTAGCGTCGAGCTTGCTCGACTGATCAGCGGGTAGAGCCGAGCCCGTGCTCGGCTGTATTTGGCGGAGAGCAGCCGAGCGTTGGCTCGGCGCTACACCTGCGCGCTGGACGACTTCGGCACCCGCTTTTTCCGGGCCCAGCCGCCGCATGCCGCAAGGTGGGCCGCCACGGTGGCTGCTTTCGCACGCCCGCCAGACTGACCATACTGGTGCCCATGAACCCGTTTCGCCGCATCCAGGCCGCTCTGGCCGGCCACCTGCGCAGCGAGGCCTGGCGTCGCCGCGCCGCGCTGTGGATCGGCGCAGTGGCCGTCGCGCTGGTCGCCATCCTGTTCGCCAAGGCCAGCGACGCAGCGTTCGGCCTGTTCCAGCGCGCCATCAACCACTCGCCGTGGTGGGCGCTGCTGCTCACGCCGGGTATCTTCGCCTTGCTCGCCTGGCTGACCAGCGGCGCCCTGCGCCCGACCCGGGGCAGCGGCATTCCCCAGGTCATCGCCGCGCTGGAAAAGCCCGATGAAACCTTCCGCCAGGTCAATCTCTCGCCCGGGGTTTCTGCCGGCAAACTCCTGTTGACTTCGCTCTCGCTGCTCGGTGGCGCATCAGTCGGCCGCGAGGGCCCCACCGTCCACGTCGGCGCCAGCCTGATGTATCTGTTCGGGCGCTGGTTCGGCTTCAAGGATCCCAAAGAGCTGTCGCACTTCCTGCTGGCAGGCGGTGCAGCCGGTATCGCGGCGGCGTTCAACACGCCCCTGGCCGGCATCGTGTTCGCCATTGAGGAGTTGAGCGGGCGCTTCGAGCATCGGTTCTCGGGCACGCTGTTGACCGCGGTCATCGTGGGCGGCGTAGTCTCGCTGGGCCTGCTCGGCAACTACACCTACTTCGGCCACGTGACCGCGCGCATGCCGCTCGGCCAGGCCTGGCTGGCCATCCTGATGTGCGGGGTGGTCGCCGGCCTGCTGGGCGGGGTATTCGCACGCATGGTGCTGGCCAGTGTTGCCGGCCGGCCGCGCTGGTTGGGCACGCTGCGGCAACGGCACCCGGTGCTGCTCGCCGCAGGGTGCGGCCTGGTGGTGGTCGGCCTGGCCGCCGCATTCGGGGATGGGGCGTACGGCACCGGTTATGAGCAGGCACGCAGCCTGGTGCAGGGCCACGCCCAGGTGGGGCACGAGTTCGGCTTGATGAAACTGCTCGCCAACCTGGCCTCGTACATTGCAGGCATTCCCGGCGGCCTGTTCTCGCCGGCACTGGCCGTGGGCGCTGGCATCGGCCACAACCTTGCCGCATTGATGCCCGCCGTCGACCCGCGCGCCTTCGTGCTGCTGGGCATGTGCGCCTACCTCACCGGCGTGACCCAGGCGCCGCTGACATCGGCAGTCATCTCGCTTGAGCTGACCGACAGCGGCGACCTGCTGCTGCCCATCCTGGCGACGGTGTTGATCGCCCGCGCGGTGTCCGGGCTGGTCTGCCCGGTGCCGATCTATCGCGGCCTGGCCGAGCAGCTGCTTGTGAAGTGAAGCCCCGCTGCCGGATCTGCGTCGGCGTTCTTTCCGGCTGATGCTCGGTAGTGCCGGCCGCTGGCCGGCAGACCATCAACACACGTTCGGCCAGAAGCACGCGATTGCGCGGTTTGTTCAATCCCACCCCGGGGCGGAACGCGAAACTACAGCGCTGCTCAAACCGATTGCTCTGATGAACGAGCCAGACCGCACTCCCATCCACCCAACGACCGCCTGCCGCCGCTGCATCATCGGCGGCGAACGGGAAGGGCGCTCCGCGCCGCCGCAGCATCATCAGCAGCCAGATACGATCACCTTCGCATCGTTGTCTTCGTTGGCTGCGGTGTTGAGCGATGAGAACCGTCGCCTCCTGCACACGCTGCACCAGCGCGAGCCGCAATCCCTGACCGAACTTGCCGGGTTGACCGGACGGAAGGTGCCAAGTCTCTCGCGCACCCTGAAGATGATGGAACGCTACGGCCTGGTGGAATTGAAGCGGCGAGGGGTGGCCGTAGTACCGTCAGCGCTGGCCATCCGGTTCACCGTGGTCCTGGACTGAGGCCTTGGCCCCGCTTCTCAGGTGGCGCTGCCTCGGGCCAGGCGCTCAGGCAACGCGATGTCCGACGCAGGTATGTCAACCACATACCGGGTGCTACGGCCGCCACCTGGCAGGCGACGCATGCAGCCCTTTTCCAGCAGGTCCACCAAGTGGCGGGTAGCTGTGGTCTTGGAAACTTTGGCCGCTGATTGGTATTGAGCCGCACTGATGCCGTGCTCGAAGCCTCGCTCGCCGCCGTCGAGCATGCGGCTGAGCACCTTGACCTGCTCGCCCGTAGCAGCCCCAGCCATGCCGAGCAGCTGGTCCTGGACCTGCTGACGCTCGCGCAGCCGTCCCGCAACTGCTGTTGCGTCCCATGTGAAGGCAGGCCAGCCGGGGCGGTGCCAGATCCAATGAGGTGCAGACCTATGCCCTTTTCTGCACCGAGCCACGAAAGGCGGCTATTCGGCTCATTGAGTGAGCCGAATAGACCAGCTATTCGGCTCATCGGTCCGATGCACCGAGCGCTTTGTGCGCCTTTTACCGGCTACGCGTCTGGTCGCTCCAACAATCGGCGAAGGAGAACCACCCCACCGGCAGGCGTGCCGGCATCATCAAGCGCGTGATCCACGCGTCCCCAGCGAGCGACGAACAACCGGTCCAGCACGGTATTGGGCTGCATGAGGCAGCTCATGTCCCACGCGGGAAATCGACGCGCATCGATCACGGCGTCGCCCAGCATGTGCAACCGATCATGGTCGGAACTGGCGCGGATGCGCCCGATCGCCCCCTCGATGCCGTCCGCTGGCCCCTCGACGTACTGCAGGAAGCGTGCCCCATCGAACAGCATGGCACCGGTCACGCCCGCCATCCGGTTGAAGCGCTGGGCGCCCTCCACGATGCGCTCGAGGCGTAGCGCATCAATTCCCTGCACGGCAACACTTCGGTAGGCGACAGCACGCAGCATGGAGGGGTCCGGTCATGGGTTGCAGACAAGGTACTCCTTCCAGCCGTGGTCCGCTTGACCATTTCCGCCCAGTGGATTTCCCGACTTTCACCCGTCTTCACGCGGGGATCAGGGGCGCAGCACGCCATGTTCCCCGGCAAAGCAGGATGCTGCACCAAACGCCACGGCTGGAAACCATATGTGCGAGCGAGAGGAACACCACAGCTGCGGTGCCGCCGGCGAAACCGGCCGCTTTCGACTGGACCAGGTTGAATGCCTGGACGTCGCTCGACCGGACGGGCCGAGCATCGTCAAGGTGCACGCGCACTGCCACACCTGCGACAGCGACTTCGTCGCGCGCGAGCCGGTAGGACTGACAGCGATTTCCGGCGGCGCCGTATTGAGCTGCACCCATTGCAGCAATCGCCAGGCGATCGGCCAAGGAGTCTTTGACAGCCTGCCAAGCTCCGGCCGCCGCAATTCTGTGTGATGCCGCCGCCACGCGGCTTCTACAGCACGAAAGGGATGCTCTGCGCTCCCCGGTTGCAAGCCCGCAGCCGGCATACAGAGCCTCCCCCATGCGCGACCAGGTCAAATCCTCCCGCTACGCCACCCCGTCCCGCATCCGCGAAGGCCGCCCGTTCCCGCAGGGCGCCTCATTCGATGGGCAAGGTACGAACTTCGCGCTCTTCAGTGCACACGCCACCAAGGTTGAACTCTGCCTGTTCGACGAGGACGGCAACGAGCAGCGCATCGAGTTGCCCGAGTACACCAACGAGATCTGGCATGGCTACCTGCCCGATGTGAAGCCCGGTCAGCGCTACGGCTACCGGGTGCATGGCCCCTATGCGCCAGCGGAAGGGCACCGCTTCAACCACAACAAGCTGCTGCTCGACCCTTACGCACGTGAAATCGATGGTGACTTGACCTGGGCCGATGAACTTTACGGCTACACCATCGGCCACCCCGATGGCGATCTCAGTTTTGATGAACGCGACAGCGCACCGTTCATGCCCAAAGCCGTGGTGGTGGAAGATACCTATGACTGGGAAGGCGATGAGCGCCTGCTCACGCCCTGGAACCGCACCGTCGTATACGAAACCCACGTGCGCGGCTTTACCCAGCGCCACCCCGAGGTCAGCGACGACGTGCGCGGAACCTGTGCCGGCCTTGCCCAGCCTGCCGTGCTGGACTATATCCGCGGCCTCGGCGTCACCGCAGTAGAGCTGCTCCCGGTCCATGCCTATCTGGATGACAACTATCTGCTGGACAAGGGCCTGCGCAATTACTGGGGCTACAACACGCTGGCGTTCTTTGCGCCCAAGCGCCGCTACCTGGCCAGCGGGCACCGCGACGAGTTCCGCGACATGGTCAAGGCCATGCACGCGAAAGGGCTCGAGGTCTTCATGGACGTGGTCTACAACCACACCGCCGAAGGCAACGAACTGGGGCCGACGCTGTCGTTCAAGGGCATCGACAACGCCAGCTACTACCGCCTGGCCGAAGACAAGCGGTACTACATCAACGATACCGGCACCGGCAACACCTTCAATCTGAGCAACCTGCAGGCCATCCGCTTCGTCTGCGATTCCCTGCGGTACTGGGTACATGACATGCACGTGGATGGCTTCCGCTTCGATCTGGCCACCATCCTGGGCCGGGAACCGACCGGTTTCGATCAGCGAGGTGGCTTCCTCGATGCGGTTGGCCAGGATCCGGTGCTCAGCCAGGTCAAGCTGATTGCAGAGCCCTGGGACTGTGGCCCCGGCGGCTATCAGGTCGGGCATTTCCCGCCGGGCTGGGCAGAGTGGAACGATAAGTTCCGCGATACCGCGCGCGGCTTCTGGAAAGGCGATGAAGGCAAGCTGGCTGAGTTTGCTACCCGATTGACCGGCTCGGCGGACCTGTTCGACCGACGCGGCCGCCGCCCGTGGGCATCGGTCAACTTCATCACCGCGCACGACGGCTTCACCCTCAACGACCTGGTCAGCTACAACGAGAAGCACAACGACGCCAATGGCGAAGGGAACCAGGACGGCTCCAACAACGATTCGTCCTGCAACCATGGTGCCGAGGGTCCGACCGACGACGCGGGCATCAACGCGCTGCGCGAGCAGCAGATGCGCAATCTGCTGGCTAGCCTGCTGCTTTCGCAGGGCACGCCGATGATGCTGGCCGGTGACGAGCGGGCGCAGACGCAGGGCGGCAACAACAATACTTATTGCCAGGACAACGAAACGGCCTGGATCGACTGGGGACGCGATACCACCGGAGGCAGGCTGGCGCAGTTCGTGCGTGACCTTCTGACGCTGCGCCAGAGCCATCCGATCCTGACCCGCGGCCGCTTCCTCAACGGCCAGTACAACGAGCAGGCCGACGTGCGCGATCTGACCTGGCTCAACCCGGCCGGCCGGGAAATGACCGATGACGATTGGAATGACGCCGGCGCGCGTTCGGTCGGGCTGCTGTTGGAGGGCAGGGCACAGGCATCCGGTGTGCGTGAACATGCGAGCGATGCCAGCCTGCTGATCGTCATCAACGCCTATCATGAGGGCGTCGAGTTTGCGCTGCCGGACGACGAAGGTGCGGCGCTGGACTGGTCGATGCTGCTGACCACCGATGCGGGTCTCACCGGCGAACAGGCCGTGAAGGGCGCTGGCCACTTCCTGGCCCCGCCACGCAGCCTGACTGTTTTCCGGTGCGGGGCAGCGGCTGCAGGCTGAGCAATACAAAGAAGCCCCGCTCATGCGGGGCTTCATCTACTTACGCAATATCCCACTTGTGCGTGGCTGCGGGCTTCTGCTTGTAAATGGTCCCGCCGAAATCAACGTGCAGTTCCATCCAGTCGCCGCCCTTCTGCCGGGCCAGTACTTCGAAGTGCTTGGGGTGACGCTGCGGCTCACCGGCAGGTGTCCACCCCGCCTGCTTCACGGCGTCCAGTGCTGCGGCGGGATCTGCGTCTGCGTGCTTCCCCGCATGATGCGCCTTCCCATGGTGCGGCTTCTTGTGCTCGATCTCCACCCGCGTGCCGCCAGTGCGGGCAATGCTCAGCACCTTGATCTCCGACGGACGTCGTTCACCCTCCAGGCTGACTGCAAGACCCGGCTCGATGGAAAAGGCGTCGGCACCTTTGGGCCCCAGATCGGCCAAATAGGGCTGGCCATCTGCCAGCAGCGTGAAGCGGTGGGCAAACACGTGTTCAACGACGCCGGACAAGGCGATTTTTTCATGGTGCGGCATGTATTTCTCCTGAGAGCGCCCATGCGTGGGCGCAGAGATCAGGTGGGAGCTGCGCGCCGCGCGTGCAATGCAATGCCATGACGGGATTCAGCCCAGGTTGCCCGCCGCAGGGCAGCGCAACGCTCAGCCAACGCCCGTGGGCCCCTCCAGCACCAGCCGCACCTTGCGCAGCAGCTGCTGCCGGTTGAACGGCTTGTTCAGCACCTCGTACTCCGAGCCGCCCGCATCGGTGCGCTCGAGTCCGGCTTCGGCGTAGCCCGTGGTCAGCAGCACCTTCATTCTCGGCAACCGGCGCTTCGCTTCGCGCGCCAGAAGCACGCCATTCATGCCGCCCGGCATGATCAGATCGGTGAACAGCAGATCGAACACCTCGCCCTGTTCCAGCAGCGACAGCGCCGATGCCCCATCGTTGGCAACGCGGGTCTGGTAGCCGCCGGCCTCCAGCAGCATCTGCGCCAGTTCAGCGACGTCATCGCGGTCCTCGACAATCAGGATCCGCTCGCTGCCACCGCGGTCCATGGCCATGTTGGAGGGCGCAACATCCTTGGTCAGCGCATCGGTCGTCGCAGGGAAATACAGGCTGACGGTCGTGCCCACGCCTGGCTCGGAGGCGATGCGCACGGTGCCGCCGGACTGCTTGACGAAGC
Organism: Stenotrophomonas sp. FW305-3-2-15-E-LB1; assembly: GCF_058787375.1. Lineage (NCBI taxonomy): Bacteria > Pseudomonadati > Pseudomonadota > Gammaproteobacteria > Lysobacterales > Lysobacteraceae > Stenotrophomonas > Stenotrophomonas sp. FW305-3-2-15-E-LB1. Next base: position 178,445 of record NZ_JBYSZR010000002.1, on the reverse strand, counting down.
CATACACCATGGACAGTCCCAGCCCGGTACCTTCACCTTCGTCCTTGGTGGTGAAGAACGGATCCATCACCCGGCGCACGATATCCGGCGACATGCCACTGCCGTTGTCCTGCACTGAAATGCAGACCAGGCGCCCGGAAGGCAGATGGTCGAGGTCACCGGAGGCGGCACCCTTGGAAACCTCCACGTTGCGCGTGGCGAGCAGCACCCGCTGATCGGGACGTCCCTTCAACGCGTCACGCGCATTGATGACCAGGTTGAGGATGGCGACTTCGGCCTGGGTGGTGTCTATCCTGCAGTTCCACAGGCCCGGCGCCAGATCCATCTCCAGTTCCACCTCGGCGCCCACGCGTTGGGCGGCCAGTTCCACCGTGGAGGACACCAGGGAGTTCAGGTTGACCGTGCGGCCTTCCAGCTTCTGCCGCCGCGAGAACGCCAGCAACTGCTGGGTCAGCACCGCCGCCTTGTTGGCCGCCGACTGCGCCTGCGTCGCCGCGCGCCTGACAAAGCTGTCCGGCCCAAGCTCCTGCTCGGAGGTGCCGGTGATCATTTCCAGGTAGCCGGACATCACCTGCAGGAGGTTGTTGAAATCGTGCGCGATGCCGCCGGTCAGCTGGCCAAGCGCTTCCATCTTCTGCGCCTGGCGCAGCGAATCCTCCGCATCGCGTCGCCGCGACACGTCCAGCTGGGAACCGAAGAAGTACACCAACGTGCCGTCATCGTCGAAGACCGGCGACACGAAAAGGGCGTTCCAGAAGGTCGAACCGTCCTTGCGGTAGTTCAGCACCTCGGTGGCCGCCTCGCGGGTCTCGGCAATGGCCTCACGGATCTCGGCAATCGCATCAGGGTCGGTGTCCGGACCCTGCAGGAAGCGGCAGTTGCGGCCAACCAACTCCTCGCGCTCGTAGCCGGTCATTTCCACGAAGGCCCGGTTGGCGAAGATGATGGGGTTATCGGGCTGGTGCGGGTCGGTGATGATCATCGGCATCCGCGTGGTTTCCACCGCGCTAAAGAAGATATCCGACCGTTTGTCACCCACGCCGGCTTGCTGGTGGCTTCTGACAGCGGGTGAGGGGAATCCCTTGAATTGATCGTTCGACACGCCATTCCCTGCTTGGATGCGACGGGTGCCAGCGTAAACACCGGGCTCGTCAAAGCCCGGCACCTTGCCACAACGCGCGTGAAAATGACCGCGTTCAGCCTGAATAATTCAGATTCAGCGTACGCAGGCTCAAGCGATGCCCGCGCCACCGGTGACGCCGAACACTTCACCGGTCAAATAGCTGCCTTCCTGGCTGGCCAGCAGCACGTAGATCGGCGCGATCTCCACCGGCTGGCCCGGGCGCTTCATCGGTACCTGTGTCCCAAACTTGGTCACCGCCTCGGTCGGCTGGCCACCGGAGGACTGCAGCGCGGTCCAGAACGGGCCGGGCGCCACCACGTTGGCGCGGATTCCCTTTTCGACCAGCTGTGCCGACAACGCCTTGGTGTAGGCAACGATGCCCGCCTTGGTGGTGGCGTAATCCAAGAGGATCGCCGAAGGGTCATACGCCTGCACCGACGCAGTGGTGATGACAGACGCGCCTGCCGGCAGATGCGGAACCGCCGCCTGGCAGATCCAATGCATCGCGTACAGGTTGGTCTTCATTGTCTTGTCGAAGTCTTCCGCGCTCAGCTCGGCAATGTTTTCGCGGTATTGCTGGCGGGCCGCATTGACTACCAGGATGTCAAGGCCACCGAAGGCTTTCACGGTGCGCTCCACCATCGTCTTGCACCATTCCGGGTCGGTGATGTCACCCGGCAGCGCCAGGGCCTTGCGGCCTTCGGCCTCGATCAGCGCGAACACTTCTTCGGCATCTGAGGCTTCGGAGGGCAGGTAGGACAGGGCGACATCGGCACCCTCGCGTGCATAGGCAATTGCCGCAGCGCGGCCGATACCACTGTCGGCGCCCGTGATCAGCGCACGGCGTCCGCTCAGCTTGCCCGAGCCCTGGTAGCTGGTTTCACCGTGGTCCGGCACCGGGTCCATGGCTGCCGCCTTGCCCGGCACAGGCTGCGGCTGGGCGGGGAAGGGCGGCTGCGGATACTGGCTGCGCGGGTCCTGCATTTTCAGACGATCATTCATGGTCGATCCTTATCGTGGGGCGGGGGAGAGTGGGCGGCTCAAGGGCAGCCCTGGGTATCTGCAATCGTGGCCATGGCCATCACCTGCGCCAGGTGACTCAAGCCTTGCGGGATATTTCCGAGGTAATCGCCCGTGGCCGGGTCCACCATTTCGCTCAGCACGCCCTGGCAGCGGCCCAGTGCGCCGTTCAGCGCATCCACGCGCGCCCGGGCGTCCTCGACGAGGCCGAGCCGCGCATAGGCTTCGGCCATCCAGTAGGAGCAGGCAATGAAGCAGCCTTCTTCTTCGGGCATGCCCGAATAACGGTAGTGGAAGCCGGACTGGCCCAGTTCGCGGTCGAGGGCGCGCAGGGTGGCCAGCAGGCGGTCCCTGCCGTCGAAGCGGAAGCGCACCGCCAGCGCCACGGACGCGTCCAGCTTGCCGCTGCCGGGGTACATCTCGAACGCCTGCAGGGCGTCGGACCAGCAATGGGTCTCGATCCAGTCACTGATACGGTCGCGTTCGCGCTGCCAGCGGTCGCGGCAGGTCGTCGGCAGCTGCCCCTGGTCGGCCAGCTCGACCGCCCGCGCCAGCGCCTGCCAGCAGCTGATCTTGGACATCGTGTAATGCTCCAGCTCCGGCAGCTCCCAGATGCCCGAGTCCTTTGCGCGCCAGTGGTCCGCACAGAGGTCGGCAATGCGGGAAAGCAGCTCCGCGCTGGCACCATCCAGGATGTTGCCAGCCGCCACAAAACAGAACGCGGTCTCGAAGATGTCGCCATAGATGCCGTGCTGGTGCTGGTCACCGGCCAGGTTGCCCTTCACCACCGGCTGCGTATCGCGGTAGCCGCGCATGGGCAGTTCCTGCACCGGCTCCACCTTTTCGCCATCCAGGGTGAAGACCACCTTCGGCCCATGGCGCCGCAGCTGTCGCAGCAGCCAGGTGAACGCCGCTTTGGATTCCGCTTCCAGACCGGCGGCCAGGAAGGCCTGGATGGTGTACCCGGCGTCGCGGACCCAGGCATAACGGTAATCGAAATTCTTGTCACCGCCGATACGCTCGGGCAGCGACGTGGTGGCGGCCGCTGCGATGGCACCCGAGGGCGAGTACAGCAGCAGCTTCAACGCCAGCGTACTGCGCACGAACGTCGCGCGATCCCAGCCGTCGTAGGACACATTGCGCGCCCAGGCTTTCCATTCACGGTCGGTCAGGTCGATGCGGCCATCCACTTCTTCCACCGACGGCGCAACCAGCGGCTCATCCTCACCCACCACCAGCGCAACGGTCACCCGCTCGCCGGCAGCGACCGTGCATTCACCGCGTGCACCTTCATCGGTCCAGCGCAGCTGCAATGCCGGATGATGGATGGCCACGCCCAGCAACCGCTGCACATGGAAGACCGTGTGTTCGCCAATGGACGAGCAGTAGGGGCTGGCGGACTGCGCACGGGTGCTGGGGCAGATGTGCACAGCAAAACGCACTTCGCCTTCCAGGCCCTCGATGCGCCGCGCCAGCTCGCACCAGGGCAGGCGGCCCGCGTTGCCGCTGTTCAGCGATTCCGTCAGCGACGCACGGCCGGATGCCGTGGTGAAGACCGTCTCCAGCACGTTGCTGTCCGCGCGGTAATGGCGTTCGACGGTGCAGGGCTCGGTAGGCGCGATGCTGAAGTAGCCGCCACTGCTGCCGTCCAGCAGCCGATCAAACAACGGCGGGCTGTCCATGTTGGGTGCACACCACCAATCGATGGAACCATCGCAGCCGGTCAAGGCAACGGAGCGGCCTTCGCCCAGCGCCGAGTATTGTTCAATGGGCAGCGCACCGTCCTTCCTGCGCTCGATGGACACCGGGGCATCGCTCACCGGAGACGCATCGGGGGAAGCAGCTTCGGGCAACGTCGACATCAACGCACCCTCCGGCGAGCATGCAAGGCTGCCGGAACAGCGGTGGGGGTGCACATGATGGATGTCCAGACGTGGGGTGGATTGAACCTAGAGAGGCACATGCGCAGGCAGGGTGAGGCAGTGCTCAACGCCACGTGATCGTTGCACCTCGTTGACGCGTGCTTGCACGCCACGTGGACAGACCGACGCCCATGCTCGCGCCGCTACATCCCGAGGTCACCATGCAACGTCCCGTTCTTTTCCTTCTGCACAGCCTGGGCGCCAGCCATCGGGAATGGAGTGCTGTGCAACGCTCCCTGGGCGACGCGTTCGAATGTGTCGCGCTGGATATTCCCGGCTTCGGCGGCACCACCGCAGACGGCGCGACCGACATCGATGCCCTGGTGGACTGGTTTCAACACGAAGTCGCGACCCGTGCACCCGCGTGCTGGCTTGCCGTCGGCCATAGCATGGGTGGCAAGATCGCCACGCTGCTCGCAGCCCGCGCCCGCGACGGCGCGCAGGGCCTGGCAGGCCTGGCAGGGGTGGTACTGGTCGCGGCATCTCCGCCGTGCCCCGAGCCCATGGACGAGGCACGCCGCGAAAAGATGCTCGGCTGGTTCGCCAACGGCGCACCCGCGCGCGTCCATGCTGAAGCATTCATCGACGCCAATACACATCGGCCCCTGCTGGGTGCGACCCGCGAAGTCGCCATCCTCGATGTGCTGCGCGCCGACCCGGTAGCCTGGCGTGCCTGGCTGCAGCAGGGCAGCCGCGAGCATCGCCAGGAAGAGGCCGCGCATCTGCACATCCCCGCGCTGATACTGGCCGGCGCCGAGGACGGTGACCTGGGCGAAGCGGCACAACGCGTACTGAACGCACCGCACTATCTGCATGCATCCGTCGAGGTCGCGCCGGCCGCCGCGCACCTGATCCCGGTGGAACAGCCCGAATGGCTTGCCCAGCACATCGCCGCGTGGGCCCTCCCGCTGGCCGCAATCGCACTGCCACCGGCATTCATTCAGCTGCTCAACGCCGAACGCGTGGCACCGCGCATGCGCGCCCGCCTGCTGGCGCGGCATGCGAGACCGCTACCGCTGCCGACGTCGGCAATGCCGGCAGGGCACCTGAAACTGCTGGCTGCCCTGGCGACATGCCTCGTACCCGGCGCAGACCACAACGATCTGGCGTTGCGCGTCGCTCACTCGCTTGTGAACCACGAAAGCGATGGCTGGCGCTTTGCCGATCTGCCTGCCGACGCCGAGGCGTGGGCGCAGGCCTTGGATCAACTGGATGCGGCCGCCAACGGATTCGCCACGCTTGCCCCGGCTGAACAGCACGCACTGCTTGATCGGGTGCAACAGCAGAGCGCGCCCACAACAGACAACGCCATGCTGGACCCCGTCCAACTGGCGCACTGGTTTGAGGATGCGAGAGCGCTGTTTGCCAGAACCTGGACGAGTCTTCCCTCGACCTGGGCCGCCATCGGCTATGACGGTTTCGCTGTCGGCGGCAAAGGTGCGCGGAGCCCCGGTTACGAGCACACAGAGGCGGACATGATCGACGCGTGGCAGCTGCCATGCTGAGTCACGCCATGCCAGATCACAGCGCAGATCAGTCGTTCGACGCCGTCATCATCGGCAGCGGTGCAGGCGGCGCGCCGCTGGCAGCCCGTCTGGCCGAAGCCGGCGTATCGGTGCTGGTGCTGGAAGCGGGTCGAACGTTCACGCCCGATGACCACCTCGCAGACGAACTGGCCACCGACATCTACTGGATGGAAGAGCGGCTCAGTGGCGGCCAGACCCCCACCGCCTTCGGGGCCAACAATTCCGGCCAGGGGGTGGGTGGCTCCACCCTCCATTGGGGTGCATTCTGCCCACGGCCGGACCCGCGCGATCTGCGCCTGCGCTCGCTGACAGGGCAGGGGGCCGATTGGCCCATCGCAGCGGCAGAGCTGCAGGCGTACGTGCAGCGCGTCGAGGCGTTCATTGGTGTATCCGGCCCTGCCCACTATCCGTGGGACGCCTCCCGCCAATACGGCTATCCACCCGTGCTGCGCAACGCTTCCGCCCAGGCCATGCAGCGTGGCTGTGATGCACTGGGCGTGCGCGCCACGGATGCGCCTGCCGCGCTGGTCAGCCAGGCACGGCAGCAGCCGCACTGGGGTCTGCGCCAGCCCTGCAACCACTGCGGCGCATGCCACCAGGGCTGCAGCAACGGCGCGAAGGCCACCATGGATACCTCCTGGCTGCCGTGGGCCGTGGCACACGGTGCCGCGATTCGCGATCAGAGCCGGGTGGTGGATCTGGAGCGCGATGCCCACGGCCGCATCACTGCAGTCGTCTATCAACGCGAGCATCGCCTGCACCGGGTGAAATGCTCCGCTGCCTTCCTGTGCGCCGGCGGCGTGGAAACACCGCGCCTTCTGCTCAACCTGGGGCTGGCCAACAGCAGCGGCCAGGTCGGCCGCAACTTCATGGCCCACGTGGCCACCCAGGTGTGGGGGTTCTTCGCAGCTGACATGTGCATGAACCGCGGCTACCCGTCTTCGCTCATCACAGAAGATTTCGTGCGGCCGCACGACGCCTCGTTCGCTGGGGGCTACCTGGTACAGAGCCTGGGCGTGCAGCCAGCCACACTGGCCAATACACTGGCCCGGGGCGCCGGCCTGTGGGGCCAGCCACTGGTGGATGCGTTCTCTTCCTACCGGCATCTGGCCGGCATCGGCATCAACGGCGAATGCCTGCCACAGGACGGCAACCAGCTGACCCTCAGCGACGAGCGTGATGCCTTTGGCATGCGGCGCGCGCGGGTCGATTTCAGCTACGGCGCGAACGAAAGGGCACTGGACGCGCACGCGCAGGTCCAGCTCACCCGCATCTGGCAGGCCGCAGGTGCTACCGGCATCTTCGCCGCCGCGCGCTCGGCCCACACCCTCGGTACCTGCCGCATGGGCGATTCGGCTGAAACCGCGGTCGTGGATGGCGACGGCCGCAGCTTCGACATCCCCAATCTCTTCATCTGCGACAACTCCACCTTCCCCAGCGCGCTGGCCGCCAACCCGGCATTGACCCAGATGGCGCTGGGCCTGCGCACCGCCGAGCGCTTCCTGCAGACGCTGCCACCGCGCCGCACCACACTCTCCCCCAAGAAGGACACATCATGGATCTCGGAATAGAAGGGCGCATCGCGCTGGTCAGCGGCGCTGATTCGGGCATGGGCAAACAGACCGCACGCGAACTGCTGCAGGCCGGCGCGCGCGTTGCCATCACCGACGTGCCCGACGGCACGCTGGATGAGGCCCTGCAGGAGCTGACGCCGCTGGGCGAGGTGATGGCCGTCGCCGGTGACGTGACCGAAGCCAAGGACGTCGAGCGCATCTGGGCCACCGTACGCGGCGCGCTGGGCGACCCGGATATCTACGTCAACGCGGCCGGCGTCACCGGGGCCACCGGCGATTTTCTTGAGGTGGGCGACGAGGGCTGGCTGCGCACCCTGGACATCAACCTGATGGGCGCTGTACGCATGTGCCGCCAGGCCATCCCTGCGATGCGTGCCAAGGGCTGGGGTCGCATCGTGCTGTTTGCTTCGGAAGATGCCGTGCAGCCGTATACCGACGAACTTCCGTACTGCGCGTCCAAGGCGGGCGTGCTGAGCCTGGCCAAGGGCCTGTCCAAGCAGTACGGCAAGGACAACATCATGATCAACACCGTGTCGCCGGCCTTCATCCATACACCCATGACCGACGCCATGATGCACAAGCGTGCCAAGGAAAAGGGCATGTCGTTCGACGAGGCCATCCGCACCTTCCTGGATGAAGAGCGCCCCGGTATGGTGCTCAAGCGTCGTGGGCGACCGGAAGAGGTTGCCGCCGCCGTGCTGCTGCTGTGCTCCGAGCGCGCCAGCTTCATCAATGGCGCCAACATCCGCGTTGACTCAGGCTCAGTCTTCACCCTGGCCGGGTAACGGAGAGCTAGCTCGCCTGCGCTCCCTACGGGGAGCGCTCGATTGCCAGCCCACGCCGTGTCTCCGGCACCTTCAACGCCAGCAGCAATGCCGCCGTGGCGATCACCGCCAGCACCAGGAAGGCGGCATCATAACCCTCGCGCTGCACGATGAAGCCCGCCAGGGCGGGGCTCAGCGCACCGCCCACCCCGAATACCGTGGTGACCGCACCCAAGGTGATGTTGAAGCGCCCGGTCCCCTCGCTCAGGTCACTCACCATGATGGGGATGAGCGCACCAAAGATGCCCGCGCCGACGCCATCCAGCAGCTGCACGCCCAGCAGCCACGCCGGGGCATCGGACAAGGGGTAGAGGGCGGCACGCACCGGCAGGATCAGAAAGCCCGCCAGCAGCAGCGGTCGCCGGCCCCAGCGATCTGCACGCGCGCCCACCAGCCACGCCACCGGGATCATCACCAGCTGCGCGGCAACAATGCAGCCGGCAGTCAGTGTGGTTGCCAAGGCAGGGCTGCTCACCGAAAGCTTCTGCCCCACCAGGGGCAGCATCGCCGCGTTGGCAAGGTGGAACAGGCAGCTGCACGCGGCCAGCAGCAACAACCGGCGGTCCCGCAACAGCAGGCGCCCGGGGGAGGGTGGATTTGCCCCCTGCGGCTGGGCAGCCAGGCCACGCGCTTGCGCATCATTGATGGCCGCCCCCGGGATCGCGCCCGCGGCGGCTACGCTGGCCAGTGTCATCACGGCCATCAGGTAGAACACCACCGTCGGCCCCCACAGGTAGGCCAGGCCACCGGCCAGCAGGGCCGCCACCACGTTGCCGGCATGGTTGAAGGTCTCGTTGCGGCCCATCCGACGCGCGAACGCGCGCGGCCCGCTGACACCCAGCGAAATGGCCGCAATGGCCGGGGCGATCACCGAGGCCGCTACGGCACTCAACGCCTGGGTCGAGGCCACCACCGCAAAGCCCTGCGTCCACGGCAGCAGCAGGCAGCTGGTGGTCACCAGCAGGGCAGCGATGGCCAGGGTCATCCGCTTGGCATGGATGCGGTCCATCAGTGCACCGGCGGGCGTCTGGGTCAGCAACCCGATGATGGCCGACACCGTCATGACCGCACCAATGCTGGCCGGTTGCCAGTGGTGTACCGACAGCAGATAGATGGCCAGGTAGGGGCCCAGCCCATCACGCACGTCTGCCAGGAAGAAATTCAGGCCATCCAGGCCGCGCTCGGCGCGCCGGCGCCCGGGCGCATCGGGGGTGGGGTCGATCACAGGGCGGCTGCCAGGGCACGGAAGGGGAGGCCGGCAGTGTTATGCGCGCCAGCCCGTGATGGCGGCGTGGCGTCGGCACGCGTCAGGATGCCCTGGAAGAACGCTGCTCTATCGCACTGGCGTGCGGCAGCCTCCGTTCCGCGATCTCCAGCAATGCCCGCAGCCGATCCATATGGCGCAGGTCCTGGTGGTAGCCCACCCAGACATCACGCCCCGGCGGTTGCCCGAATGCGTCGATGCGATGCAGCCCGTCCACCTGCTCACCCAACGGACGCGGAAGGACGGCAACGCCCACGCCGCGCGCGCACATCTGCGCCTGGACGCTGCGACTGGTGCTGCTGAAGGCCGGCTTCGACTCCGGGAAGGTCTCGATCAGCCAGGTCACGTCGGGAAAGTGCGCCTGCGCCGCGTTCATCAGGATGAGCCTGGCCGAGCGCGGATCATCCGCTACCGCGCGTACCGTCGCCTCCGATCCATACAGCCCGTACGGCATGGCCATCAGGCGGCGCTGCACGATATCCGGCTCGCTGAAGGGAACGATGCGGAACGCTACATCCGCCTCGCGCCGGGCCAGATCGAGCAGGCGGTAGCTGGCAATGATTTCCGGTACCACCCCTGGATGCTGCCGGCCGAGCTCGGCCAGGCTGGGTGCCAGCACGTGGGCAGCAAACCAGTCCGCCGAGGAAATCCGCAGGATGCCTTCCAATCGATCCTGGCTGCCCGCCAGGCGCCGTTCCATGGCGAGTGCGGATGCCTCCATCGATTCTGCCAGCGACAACACTGCATCGCCGGCATCGGTCAGTACCAGGCCGTCCTTCGTTCTGCGGAACAGCGGCTGCTCGGCCTCATCCTCCAAGGCCTTCACCCGCCGCCCGACCGTGGGATGGCTCACGCCAAGGCTGCGGGCGGCTTCCCCGAGGGAGCGGCTGCGGACCACCGCCAGAAAAACGCGGATGTCACTCCATTCCACGGCAAGGCCCACCCGTTCAAAATTGAACGTGAACTATGCAGTAGTGTCAGTGCCCAAACAATCCTGCAAGGCCCACCATGCACTTCCCGCCCCACACCGGGGCAGCCAGAACCGGAATTGCACGCAATGGGCTCACTGAATGGAAAAGTCGCGCTGGTCACCGGCGCTTCAAAGGGCATCGGCGCAGGCATTGCCCGCCGCCTCGCCCGCGATGGCGCACGCGTCGTGGTCAACTACGCCTCCGCTGAAGATGCGGCCGCGGCCCTTGTCGCGGATATCGAGGCCAACGGCGGAACGGCAGTGGCGGTACGCGCCGACGTCCGCAGCAAGACCGACGTGGATGCGCTGGTCGCGGCGGCGCTGGACCACTTCGGCAGGCTGGACATCGTGGTCAACAACGCCGGCATGTACCAGTTTGCGAAAATCGAGGACACCACCGAGGAACTGTATCGCCAACAGTTCGACCTCAACGTCCTGGGCACGCTGCTGGTCACCGGCGCCGCCGCGCCGCTGCTTGGCGAAGGCAGCAGCATCGTCAATGTCAGCTCCTTCGTCACCCGCGTGCTGCCTGCCGAGAGCGCCATCTACACCGGCACCAAGGGCGCCATCGACGCGATCACCGGCGTGTTGTCCCGTGAACTGGGCCCGCGCGGCATCCGCGTCAACTCGGTCAACCCCGGCCTGATCGAGACCGAAGGCACACACGCCAATGGTGTCATGGGCTCGGACTTCCAGGCCTGGAATGAGCAGCAGACACCGCTGGGCCGCATCGGCCAAGCGGCTGACATCGCCTCGGTCGTGGCCTTCCTTGTCTCTGCGGATGCAGGCTGGGTGACCGGCGAGAACATGCTCGGCTCGGGCGGTATGCGCTGAGACCCGCTTGCGACCCGAATGAATGCTCCAGGAGAGGCCGATGAATCACGATCAGAACCCGGGCGGGCATGATGCGCGCCGCTGGCCGGCACTGGCGGTGCTGCTGACCGGCACGCTGTTGCCACCCCTGGACTTCTTCATCGTGAACGTCGCGCTGCCCGCCATCCGCAGCGATCTGCAGGCATCGGCAGACGTCACCCAGCTGGTCGTGTCGGTCTATGCCATGGCCTACGCGGTAACGCTCATCCTCGGCGGCCGCCTGGGCGACATCCATGGGCGGCGGCGCGCCTTTGTCGGCGGCATGCTGGGGTTTGGCCTGGCATCGGCCATCTGCGGGCTGGCGGGTTCTGCCGGCACGCTGGTGGCCGGCAGGCTGCTGCAGGGCGTGTCTGCCGCCGTCATGGCACCGCAGTCCCTGGCGTCCATCCATGCGCTGTTTCCGCCGGCCGAGAAAGGGCGCGCATTGGGCCTGTATGGGGCCACCTTCGGCATCGCCGCCGTGGGCGGGCAGTTGCTGGGCGGGTGGCTGGTCTCGGTGAACGTGCTGGACCTGGGCTGGCGCAGCGTCTTCCTCATCAACCTGCCCGTCATTGCGCTTGCGCTTCCCGCTGCCTTGCTGCTGGTTCGTGAGACGCGGGCAGCGCAGGCGAGGGCGATGGACTACCGGGGTGCCGCACTGCTGGCAGCGGGTGCGCTTGCGCTGGTGGTGCCACTCATTGAAGGTCGCGAGCGTGGCTGGCCCTGGTGGAGCCTGGCACTGATGGTGGCGAGCCCCGTGCTGCTCACGGCCTTCTGGCGCTACCAGAGGCATCTGGAGGACTCGGGCCGGTCACCCTTGGTGCCGCCGTCGGCGCTCACGCTTTCGTCGGGCCTGCCCCGCGGCCTTCTGGCCGCTGTGTGCTTCTACGCCCTGGCCGCCTTCTTCCTGGTCTTTGCCGTGTATCAGCAGGCAGGCCTGCAGCACGACGCACTTGCCGCAGGGCTGGCCATCCTTCCGTTGGGCGTTGGCCAACTGCTTGGCCCCAGCTGCGGGCTGTACCTGTCGCGCTGGCTGGGCGAACGCCTTGCAGCCTTCGGCATGGGCCTGGAAGCACTTGCACTCCTTTCAGCCGCTGGCCTCGCTGCAGCCGGCAAACCCGGCGGGCTGGCTGTGCCGTTGCTGTTGCTCGGCATCGGGCAGGGCATTGCCTTGCCCGCGCTGGTACGCCTCAACGTTGATCGGGTGGCGCCACACTGGGCAGGGCTCGCCGCCGGCATGGTCACCGCAGCCATGCAGATGGGTGCTGCGCTTTCGGTCGCACTGGTGGGCGGGGTGTTCTTTGCGCTTGCACCGGATGGGGCAGGGCCCCAGCAGGTCAGCACGGCCTTCGCGGTGGCATGCGTGATGATCGCCATCGCGATGGCAGCCGCCGCGCTTCTGAGCGCCCCACGCCCGGCGCTGGCATCAAACGCGCTTGAATGAGTGCCGCAGCGCCGTCACGGCGCGCCCAGCAAACGCCTCATTCATCGCAGCAACGGCACACTAGCGCGCTTTCCCCGCAGAACAGGGAGGCGTGCGGCGCCCTCGTGAGACCCATTTCCTTTGTTGTTGCCACGGTATTGGCAGGCATCACGCTCCAGGCCAGCGCATCAGAACGCGCCCAAAATGCAGCACCTTACTTCGAGCCCGGCGGCGCCGTGCGATTCAACTACGGCTGGCTGGACTACGCGCCTACCAGCCGCCTGCAGCTGGAACTGCTGCAGGCAGACCTGGATGCCGGGGCAGGGCCCTTCTCCTTTTCCGCGCAGTACCGCTGGTACGACGGCTTCCACGCCGTGCATCACGCCTACGCAGGCTGGCAGTTCACTGACCAGACGCAGCTGAAGGCCGGCATCCAGCAGGTGCCCTTCGGGCTTCTGCCTACCGCCTCGCAGAGCTTCTGGTTCGGCTCCGGCTATTACCTGGGCATCGAGGATGACTACGATCCTGGCCTGGTGCTGATCCACAACAGGGGCGATACCACGTGGCACTTTGGCTGGTTCTCCGGCGACGAGTACGGCTCCGGTGCCCGCTATGACCGCTACTCGTTCGATGTGGCGCAGACCGACGCGCTGCCATATCGCGAGCGGCAGCGGTTGCATGCACGGGTAGAGCAGGCGCATGCCTGGGCAGGGGGCAAGCTGCTGCTGGGCGCATCCGCCTTCGCGGGCAAGGTGCAGAACACGCAGACGCGTCGCCATCATGGCCACCAGGGCGCCGCAGTGCATGCACAGTGGAAGCGCGATGGCTGGACGACGCAGCTGCAGTGGGCGCGTTACCGCTACGACATCCCCGGTGAGCGCATCGCCATGTCGGCCTTCCAGGCGCCGTTCGAGATTGCGGCGCAGGCCGATGTGCCGAGTGCCAACATCGCCTATTCGTTTGCGCGGAAGGGCCGGCTCGATGACCTGACCTGCTACAACAACCTCAGCATGACGCGCCCGGTGGGGCACAGCGCCGGCACACGCAACTCATGGCAGAACGTCACCGGCTGCAGCCTGCAGAAGGGCATCATGACCACGTACGTCGACTGGATTGCCGGGCGTGACATGTGGTTTTCAGGTGGCGAAGGCATCGGCATCAACGGCGGTGGCCCCTCGCGTTGGCATTCCCGGTTGAACGTCAACATCGGCTTCTACTTCTGAGGCGCGCCGGGGCTGATCCCGGCGCGCCACACCTCTGGCGCGCTGCTTACTTGGCAGGCGCCTCATCGTCAGAAGCATCGGTCGGGTCGTGCGCTGCCGCTGCGTGTGTCTGCTCCTTCTGCAACTGCGCCCGGACCTTCCTGGCCTGGCCCGCATCCACTGCAGACGCCGTGTTGCCAAACTCCTGGCGGATGAACGTTGCCAGCTGGGCGATCTCTTCATCGCTCAGGCGCTCCGCAAAACCCGGCATGCCCAGATTGGAGGGGCGCTTGTCCGTGGAGGGCAACGCACTGCCGTGCAGCAGCAGGCGCACCACCGAGGTCGGGTCGTCCGCCAGCACGGTCGGGTTGCCCGCGATGGCCGGGAATACGTCCTTGTAACCGTGGGCATCGGTGCGGTGGCAGGCCGCGCAGTTGTCCACGAACAGCTCGGCACCGCGGCTGTCGTTGATACCCGCCTGCAGCTTGCGCGCGGTGGCATCGCTGGCAGCAAACGAAGAGGGGTCATGACCGCTGCCCGGCAACTGCTTCAGGTACACGGCCATGGCCCGCAGATCTTCCTCGGTCAGCTTCTGCGTGCTGTGCACCACCACGTCGGCCATCGGCGTACCCACAACGGTGCTGTGCGCGTTGCGGCCGGTCTGCAGCGTGTCCACGATGTCCTGCTCGCTCCAGCGGCCCAGGCCATCGGCCGGGTTGCCACGCAGGTTCACCGCGTTCCAGCCATCGATGATCTGGCCACCACTGAGGTATGCAGCGCCGGATTCGTCCAGTGCCTTTTCCTGCAGTGCAAACCCGCGCGGCGTGTGGCAGCTGCCGCAATGGCCAAGGCCCTGCACCAGGTAGGCGCCCCGTGCCAGCTGCGCATCGCTGTAGCGGCTGGCATCGAAGGCCACCGCATCGGCCTGTGGCGCGAAGGTCTTGCGCCAGATGGCCAACGGCCAGCGCATCGACAGCGGCCAGGTGATCTCCACCGGCTTGTTCGCTTCCTTCACCGGGGCGATATCACCGTGCAGGAAGTAGGCATGCAGCGCCCGCACATCCTCATCGGTGATGCGCGCATACGAGGGGTAGGGCATGGCCGGGTACAAGGTGCGGCCATCGGGTGCGATGCCATGCCGCACCGCGCGATCAAAATCATCCAGCGAATAGCCACCAATGCCGGTGTCCTTGTCCGGGGTGATGTTGGTGCTGTAGATGTTGCCCAGCGGCGAGGCCACCGGCAGCCCGCCGGCAAACGGTTTTCCGCCCGGCCGCGTGTGGCAGGCGGTGCAGTCGCCCGCCGCCGCGAGGTAGCGGCCGCGTTCGATCAGGGCCGCATCGGGCGCAGGGCCATCGGCCAGTACACGGGTCTTGGTTGGCACAAACGCGTAGGCGAGGGCCGCCAGCAGCACGACCAGGCCAACCGCCACCATCCAGAGGAACAGCTTCTTCATCGTCGCGTCCTCAGGCCTGCACCAGCGGGCCCGGGTCGGGCAGGTACTTTTCACGGATGGCTGTGGCCGCCCAGTACGCCAGTCCGCCCACCAGGCCGGTGGGGTTGTAGCCGTTGTTCTGCGGGAAGGCGTTGGCGCCAATCACGAAAACGTTGGAGACATCCCAGCTCTGCAGGTAGCGGTTGAGCGCGGAGGTCTTCGGGTCCGCGCCCATGATCGCGCCGCCACAGGTGTGCGTGCTCTGGTACTTGGTGATGTTGTAGCGCTCGCCGTCCTTCTTGGCATCGCCGCTCATCGAAAGTGGGTCCAGCACCTTGCTCATCTGCATGGCCTTGTCCACGAAGAACTGCGAGGCCTTGATCTCGTTGGGGCGCCAATCGAAGGTCATGCGCAGCAGCGGCCGGCCGAAAGCATCCTTGTAGGTCGGGTCAAGGCTCAGGTAGTGCTGCCGGTAGGACATGCACGCGCCCTGCACCTCGTAATAGAAGTTGTGGCGGAAGTTGTCCGCCGCCGCCTTCTTCCACTTCGCGCCCCAGGCGGGCGTACCGCTGGGCACGTTGATGCCACGCACCGGGCCCGCACCGGGCTGCCGCGCCCACACCAGACCGCCGCCCACAAAGCCCGCCTTGGCGTTGTCCAGCTGGTTGCCGTTGAGGTCGTCCATGGTGGTGCCCGCACCGCCAATGCCGATGAAACCGTTGGCCTGCACCGTCTCGTCAAAGAACAGCACCACCCGGTTGAGGTTCTGGTAGGAATAGTTGCGGCCCACCGTCCCGGTGTTGCTTTCCGGGTCGTAGGGCTGGCCGATACCAGACAGCAGCATCAGGTGCACGTTGTAGAGCTGGAACGCGCACAGCAGCACCAGGTCCGCCGGCTGCTCCACCTCGCGGCCCTGCGCATCCAGATAGGTCACGCCCGTGGCCTTGCTGCGGCTGCCATCCAGATTCACCTTCAGCACCTGCGAATGGGTGCGCAGCTCGAACTTCGGGCGCTGGCGCAGCACCGGCAGGATGCAGGCATTCGGACTGGCCTTGGAATAGTTCAGGCAGCCGTAATCACTGCAGAAACCGCACGCGTTGCACGGCCCCAGCTGGCAGCCATACGGGTTCACGTACGGGCCTGAAGCGTTGGAGGCCGGGATGGGGTAGGGGTGCCAGCCCATTTCCTTGGCCGCCTTGTAGAACAGCTCGCCGCCCAGGTAGTTGGGATTGGGGCCCAGCGGATATTCGGCCGAGCGCGAGCCCTCGAACGGGTTGCCACCCTGCTGCACCACACCGTTGATGACACCGGCCTTGCCGGAGGTGCCGCACACCAGCTCGAACATATGCAGGTGCGGCTCCAGCTCGGCGTAGGTCACCGGGAAATCCTGGATGGTCATGTCGGCCGGAATGAAGGCCTTGCCATAGCGCTCCTCCACGTTGCTGCGCAGCTTCATGTCTTCCGGCAGCGGCCGGAAATGCGCGCCCGACCAATGGCTGCCTGCACCGCCCACACCGGTACCCGGCTTGAACGAGCCCATCTGCCGGTAGGGCACAGCCGCATCGGAAGTCTTGTGGCGGATGGTCACCGTTTCCTGTGACAGGCTCTGCAGATAACGCCGGTGTACCGAACCTTCCAGCTCATCCACCACGTTGGGGTAGGCAAAATCGGGCTGGGTATCGCGGTCGCCGCCGCGCTCCAGTGCCACCACATGCAGGCCCGCATCAGTCAGTTCCTTGGCCAGGATCGCGCCCGTCCAGCCCATGCCGACGATGACCGCGTCGACCTTCGGTTTCACAAGTGCCATCTGCTTCAGCCTCTCCGTCCAGCCAGATCCACGGGCGGCAAGGGGTAGGCCTTGTCCCGTACACCAATCCAATCCAGGTAATCAGCGCGCATGCCGGGGTAGCCGATCATCTTCCAGGCCCCCATATCCTTGTTCGCGCCGTACTTGGGATCGGCGAAGTAACCGTTCTTCACCTCACCCAGCAGGTTGGAGAAGAACAATTTGCTGGAAATGCCCTCCAGCTCGAGCTTGCCGCCCTCGGCCGCCTTCAGCAGCGTTTCCTGCTCGGCGTGGTCCAGCTGCGCAAAGGTCTTGCCCTGGTGCTGCTGTCGGCACTGCGCATCAAATGCAGCAATGCCCACGCGCAGGATGTCGCGCAGCGCCAGCTTGCCCTGGTAGCCAAACTCGCTGGGCGCTTCCAGGAAGGGGCCCTGCATGTACCAGATATCCCCGGCGGCGTAGGGTGTCTGCATGTGGCGGTCGAGGAACTCGGGCACGCCCGATTCCACCGCGCCTGGCCCCACCTCATCCGAGGGAATCAGCCGGTCGCAGGCCGCCACCACGAAGGCCCACTCTGCCGTCGTGAAGAACTGCGGGGCATACGGCGTGCCCGCATCGGCGCTGGGCGCAGCCTGGCCGGGGGCGTCACCCGGGGCGCAGCCCGGCAGCGCTGCGGCAACGGGGATAAGGGTGAGGCCCTGGAAAAAGCGACGGCGCGTGAGCGCCGGCAAGGTATTGTCGGGATCGTCTTTCATTGTCTGGCTACCTGCAGGGTGGCTGTTGTGAAGCATCGCGCGCTTGCTGTCGCGACCGCGTGCGCATTCACAGAGCGGGGCCAGGCAGAACCCGACACCGTTGATGAACCCATTGTGTGGATGCAGCACACTTTCCGTAATGGCAATATGGGAAAGGAACTATTGCCCCAACGGAAAGAAGTGCTGTGATCGATGACCTCCACGAGTTGCGCACCTTCGAGCGCATCGTCCACGGCGGCAGCCTGTCTGCCGCTGCGCGCGACCTGGGGGTGTCCCTGGCGGTGGTCAGCAAGCGGCTGACCTCGCTGGAGCGCAGGCTGAAAGTGCGGCTGCTCAACCGCAGTACGCGGCGCGCCTCACTCACCGATGAGGGGCAGCTGTTCCGGGTGCATTGCCAGAACGTGCTGGATGCCGTGGAGGCCGCAGAAGCTGCCCTGGAGCAGCGCCAGGATGTGGTGGCCGGCGTGCTGCGGTTGACCGCGCCCAACGGGTTTGGCCGCCGCCACGTGGTGCCGGCGGTGCGCAGCTTCCAGAAGGCCCATCCGGGTGTGCGGGTACATCTCTCACTGCGCGATGAAGTGGTGGACCTGGTGGGGGAGGGCATCGAACTGGCCCTGCGCTATGGCACGCTGGACGATTCGCGCCTGGTTGCGCGGCAACTGGCCCCGAACCGGCGGGTGCTGTGCGCGTCGCCCGAGTATCTGCAGCGGCGGGGCGTGCCGGGCCGCATTGCTGATCTGCAGGGCCACGACTGCATCGCCAGCGGCAACCCGCCTGTCAGCCATTGGCGCTTCCTGGAAGGCAGCCGGACCATTGCCGTACCGGTCAACGCCACGACCCTGTGCGATGACGGCGAAGTGGCGCAGTTGATGGCCGTGCAGGGCGCCGGCATTGCGCGGAAATCCATCTGGGATGTGGCCGAGGATCTGCAGGCCGGCCGGCTGGTGGAGGTGCTGCCCGACCACGCACTGGCCACCTCACCCCTGAGTGCCGTGCATGGCCCCGGCAAGCAGTTGGCGCCCCGGGTGCGCGTGTTCCTCGACCACCTGCAGCGCCACCTGCGTAGCACCATTGCCTGGCGCTACGCAACCGGCCCGCATGCATCACCCGATTAATCCCCTATCGCCCGCAAACTGTAGAGTCGAGCTTGCTCGCCTGCTTTTCTCCAGCAGGCCAATGCCCGCATGCTGGCATTGGCTTGGCCCGTAATGTATACGGTGGCAGGAGCAGAATCCCTCAAGAAGGCCACGGATAGCCATGAGTCGATTTACTCCCCTGAGCGCAGCAGCCGCCTTGGCAGTGGCGCTCGCTGCACCGCTGGCAACCAGGTCAGCTGAACCTTCGGCGGGCTGGAAAGCGGTCAGCATTGAAGACCTCAAGAAGCAGGACGAATGGCGACGAACGTCGCCCACCGCCTACGCCAAAGTAAGCCTCGACATGAACGGCGACGGGTTGAAGGACGAGGCGACGCTGGTCGTTGACCGCGCCAGGCACCACTCAGGGCTGAGAGTCTGCTTTGGGACGAAGGGACCGGAGTTGCCGTCCCGGTGCCACATTCTCGTCGATGACAATCTGGAAGACGGCTACGACATCATGGGGCTGGACGTGCGCGCTCCAGGCTGCCACCTCTATAACACCGTGAATGACCTTGTTGACGCCAGCGGAAGGGTCTGCAGCCGCGCACAGGCACTTGAGTATTTCCGTGTCGGCAGCGCTTCCTCGTTCTATCTCTACGATCAGAAGACAGGGCGGTTCAATCGCTACTGGGATTCCGACTGAGTAGAGTCGAGCTTGCTCGACTGCCGTTCGCCTACAACCGCTTGCTCATGAAAACTCTCGCATGCCCACGCGGGTAATCCTGCAACCGGCCAAAGCACACATACCCGTGCCGCGCGTAAAACCCCTCTGCCTGCCAATCAAACGTATCCAGCCGCGCACCATGCGCACCCAGCGCGCACGCCCGGCGTTCGCATGCCGTCAGCAGGGTAGCCCCCACACCACTCGATCTCTCACCGGGCTCGACCCACAGCACCTGAATCTCCAGCCAGCCCAACGCCACTTCGGCAAGAATGCCGCCCAGCAGAGCACCGTCACGATTCCGCACCACCAAACGGATGTGAGTCTCCGCAGCGTCACCCATGAAAGGCTGATTGAACGTCTGCAGCGAGTCGCACAGTCGCTCAACCTCCGCCGGGGCGGCCTGCGCCAGCGCATAACCACGCTTACCAATACCGCCAGCATCCATGCAACATCCTTCGCTGTTGATCTTCCTGATCCGTAAGCTACAACCCGACACGGGCTGAACGCCAGCCCGTAAACGCTAAGATGGCTTGGTAAGAGCTACTTACCGGGACGGGAACGAGACAGGCAATGGATATGCAGATGAGCAGCGGCACTCCGCAGCCAAAGCGGGCACGCGATGATGCCCTGACGTTCCACGGGCTCCATACCCGGATACAGGAACTGTCGGGCCAATCGATCTACGCCAAGGCGGGCCAGGCTGAGAAATGGTCATTCCGCGTCGGCATTGCCGCGGCGGCGGTGGGGCTCATCTGCGGCCTATTTCTTGACCGCTGGATACCTGAGCGTGTGTTGCTGCTCGTGGCGCTTGCCTGTCTCGTTGTCGAGATTGGCGGCTTCCTGCTCGGCGGCTTCCTGACGCTGCGCCGGGAGTACCGCCAGTACTTCCAGCCCAGGCTCTCCCACGCATTGGAAATGGACAGCGAGTTTCTGCAGTGGCAGGACGTCATTGCCGAACTCCGAGCGTATCCGCGCGCCGATCGCGAGCAGCGCCTCCGGTACGTCAGCATCCGACAAGCCCGCATGGTCGACCGTATGGGCCTCATGTACGGGGGGCTGCAGCGCCTTGGCCCGTTCCCGCTGCTGGTCGCACTGTACCTGCAGTTCCGCAACTGGCACTGGGGCGACTGGACAGGGGTCTTCGACATCGGCTGGGCAGGCGTCATCCTGATCTTCGCCATGGTGATGCTGTACCTGGTCGGGTGGATCCTGATCGCCCAACGAACCCGCCTGGACACCTACGTCTCGCTGCTGGAAGCCTCCCTGCAGGAGCCGACCAAGTAGCGTCGAGCTTGCTCGACTGCTCCACCAGCCGGGCCCGCGCGAGCGTAGGCCCAGCCAGATCGAGTACCCCGGTCAGGTCGCGGGCCGTACCCGTTCCTGGATGAAGACCGTCAGGGCAAGGCAGGCCATCGCAAGGCCCTCCATCACCCGATCGCCCACGTACTGGTCCGGATCGCCGTTCTGGCGAGCGCGCTCGGCCGCCAGCAGGATTTCCTGTATGACGCGCTGGCCAGCCAACGCGCAATCCGCATCGGCAAGGGCAATCCTGCGCCAGGGCAGGGGATGGCGTTCAGGCCAGGGCTGGCCATCGGACGCACCACCGGCGCCGATGCTGTGGAGGAGAGCGATAAGGCTGTTGGGATCCTGCGCCGGCTCTGAAGCGGGAGCTTCCGGAGTCGGCTTGGGGGCAGGGGAGTAGGACTTGGTCATGGCATAGCTCCTTGCGTGCAGACAGAAGCCGCCACCGATAAAGGTTGCGGACGATGCGTGGTTCGAAATCCGGAACACGACTAAGCCCGGGCGGGCACAAGGCCCCCACGCACCGCCCGCCATAACCGGCCGACGGATTGCCAGCCGGTACCACAAAGAGTGGTGCCGGCTGGCAAGCGCTAACTACAGTCGTGTTCCCGGGATTTCGAGCCCCGACCACCCTTTTTCGGTGGCCCGGCTAGGATTACGCCCGGTTACGCGACATGCCAAGGGGTAGGGGTCAAATCCGCCAACTACCCTGACGCTTTTGGCATTGTTGCACAGTAGCTAACAACGCGGAGGCCTTGTGGTGCAGGCCATTTGTGGCCGTTGTCCACACGGACCCATTGCCACGCAATGAGGCGAGAGAGTCTTGAGAGAGGGCCAAAACCGACACACAAAGCGCCCTCGGGTACATTGTATTGGCATGCGCCAGATGCACTACGCACAGGGCCGGGTTGATAGCCCGAGCTCGGCAACCTAAGATCACCCAAAATTATGTAGGCATATCGCCGTTTGTCGTGGATGATTCGCGCCGTCCATCATTGGCGTCCAATTGATCGCGCGCACGAGAACTCTATGACTTATCGAGCACCAGCCATCACGCTTCTCGCACTAGTCGCCGCATCCTCCTGTAGCGACAATGAAACACCGTCGGGCACACTTATTTCGCAGCTATCTATCGGGCATGCGGTGACTTGCAGCGACCGATCGGATGTCTTGGTTGATGGAAAACCTTGGGAGTATCCACCTGGCACAATCGCACCGATTTCAAAAGGTGACCACACCATTTCCTGCAGAGGCGGCCCGAGCAAGAAGATAAGCGTACAGGCCGGAGCAACTTATACGCTCGACAGATGGAATTGAAGGGAAAAAACGCTGATTCAAAGCCAACTCGCCTGCCGCCAGGCTCCGACTCGCCTAATTAATGACTGTGAAGCAGTAGGGCGGGCCAAATGACTGAGGACACCCATCGTTCCGGCGAGGAAGCAAATTCATCATGGTAGGGATCTATGGAATTCGAGGTTTTCCTAGGCGTTGTGACCGGCGTTCTGACTAGCGGGCTGCTGTGGGCAGCTAATTCCTTGTGGACAAAGTCCATAGAGCCATATTGGAGCAAGGTCCGCTATAGGGGATTGGACGTCTCTGGCCCATGGACAGCCATCGACCTGAATGAAACCGCAGCAATCAGATTTAGCATGGATTTGAAACAGTCTGCGCATACATTGAAAGGCACATGCATGATGGAGCTTTACTCTGAGGAGAACGAGTTCAAAGTCATGCTTGATGTGACTGGAGACCTGTGGGAAGGCTACATCAGCCTCACATTCAAACCAGAAGACCGAAAGATCTCGTCCTACTCTGTAGCATTACTTAAGGTTGCAGGTGGCGGCACAGGCCTGACAGGCGGCCATCTCTTCCGGAACGTCAACGATGAAAAGGTGGACGAAATGACAGTGAGCTTTGTTAGAGGCTCTGGAAACAGACTTCACGTAATCGCGTTCAACGAGTCCGCGGCGAAGTTGCAGACTACCTATGCAAACGGTCCCACCAGGCACTTTCAGCAGGCGGAGTGAAATTGCTCACATTGGTCTGGAAAGCGGCGAAGTGATACGACCAACACCCCAGCCCCAACCCCCAATGATTTCGCATAATGTATATTATGTTCTAGAGAACTTCGCCCCAGCCAGGATCTACAACCTCCTGATCCCCTCCACATAGATGATGCTCTCCGAGCATCCGAACCCCTCGACCTTCCGGTCCTTGATGTCGAACCACATCATCCCTTCGATGAGGCCCTGTGGCCGGTACATCAGCGGACCGCGAACACCGACGCGCTTTCCGTCCCAACGTCGCGGCTGCTTCAACACGTCCCCAGGCAACGCCAGATCAAAGCAGCGTCCGTCATCCAGCCGGATGGATCCCAACGTTCGGCCACCCAGGATGATCTCCATGACGCCGGCTGCCTCGATCTGATCTTCAGCCGGCGCCTCCTGGGCACGCCCGGGCACACCCCAGCCATTCGCAAGCACCAGCACGCACGCCGCCATGCACCAACGGATTGGAACAGACATGCTGCCTCCTCGTGAGCCTTCCAGTCGCTCGACCGTGATGCGTCACGTTAATAGGCAAAAATCTCTTGAAATCTGAGCGCCCAACCAGCGCCTTGGCCCTCAGAATTCAACGCCCACGCCGCATCGCAAACGCCAGCGCGCTTGGCGATGATCGCAAAATCCGTACAGATCCGTTCGCCGCTATGCCAGACGTCGCCCAGCACGCTGCCGGCCCGGGAATCGCAGCCGATGCGTACTTGCTTGAATGGCCAGGCGGCACGACACACGCCCTGCGCCATCAGGATCGCCGCGCACCACGTGGATGCGCGACGGTGCCGAAGCACTATCCGGCGCGGCAGGCGGGCCGCCGCGCCAGAGGACCAACTCAGGCGGCGTCGCGCTCGGCCTGGCGGCGGGTCAGATCGTTGAAGCGACCCAGCGACATCAGGTGCTGGTGGATCAGCGCCAGCCAGCCGCTGCGGTGCCATTCAACCACCGTGGCTTCCGGCAGTGCGACGAACTTCTCCACGTCCACCACGAAGAAGCCGTTGAGGTTGAACTCACGGCCATCGGGCAGGCGGATGGTGGCGTTGCGCTCGACCAGCAGGTCGGCGTCCAGCAGTGCCTTGGAGAAGGTCTGGGTCTGCGCGTGCTCGCGGGTGTACTGGCCGCAGAAATCCAGGGCCTGCTGGACGATGTCGGCAGCCTTGCCGTCCACGAACAGCGGCTGGCCTTCATCGCCACCACGCGCAATGCGCGGGCTGTCTTCGTCGATGCCCAGCAGGAAATCGTTGCCCTCGCCCGTATCGATGAAGATGAAGGGATGGCGACGCAGGTAGGCCGGGATGTAGGTGTCGTCCGCCCACAGGCCATCGGTGATGAACAGGTTGTCGGTGGTCACGCCCACGGCTGCCATCGGCACGGCGGTCGGGCCAGCGAACAGAATCGGGAAATGGTGCAGTGCCAGCGAGAATTCGCCGAGCACCAGCGGGATCGAGTTGCTGCTGGCAGCGAACTCCAGCTTGCCCGGCAGGATGCGCACGTCAGCGTGCCGGTCGGCCTGCAGCGGCACCGGACGGGTGTAGAACAGGGGTGCGCCGCTCGGTGCAGCTTCGGTGGTGGTGTCGCTGGTGGTGGTCATCGTCAAAGCCATGTCGAACATGCACGCCTGCCATCCCGGGCGCGCCAGCGGGAACAACCTGAACCCCGCATTATCAACAAGCCGGGTGACAAGAGCCACCCCGACGAAGATTTATTTCAGCTGCAGCGGATAGCGCTGCCACAGCACATGGACCAGGAAGCCGGCCAGTTCAGTGTCGCGGGCGCTGACCGCCGCGCGGATCTTGTCCAGCAGCACCATGTCGCTGCACGAGCGGACGTCGGCGTGGTTGGCCTGCCCTGCCCTGCGCGCACGGTAGCGCGCAGCCCGCTGCGCATCGCTCATCGCGTACCCGAACTTGGGCGGCCGACCGCGCTTGCGCGGCAGGGTCAGCTCCAGGGTTCCGGGGTCATTGTCATCACGCATGGCGGGTGCGGTCGGCGGCAAATCAACTGGGGGTGCGCAATTTATCGTGAGGCATCACTTTAATCCAGCTTTTTCTGCAGTTTTGTTGCAGTGCGGCGCGAGCCGACGCGCGTAATGACGGACACATGCGATCCACGCATGGCGTGGATCTACCACCTCATTGTAGGTCTATGCCATGTATGGATACGCATCGCACCTGCAGATACCAGTAGATCCACGCCATGCGTGGATGCGCACGACACTTCCAAACAAAAAAAGGGAGCCCGCGAACGGGCTCCCTGCTCCACTCATCATGCAGCGCGCACGGGCTCGTAGCCGTGCAGGTGTGCTTCGCTGCTGGCGCGGCCCTGGCTGAGCGAGCGCAGCGAGGTGGTGTAACCCACCAGGTTGGCCAGCGGTGCAAAACCACTCACTTCGGCGCGACCGTCCTGGTCGTCGATGCGTGCGATGCGGCCATGGCGGCGGTTGAGGTCGCCCACCACATCACCCACCGAGGCCGACGGCGAATGCACCGTCACTGCCATCACCGGTTCCAGCAGCTGCGTACCGCCCGCCGCCAGCGCCGCCTTGATCGCCTCACCACCGGCGCGGTGGAAGGCCATTTCCGACGAATCCTTGGCGTGGGTTTCCCCATCCACCAGGCTTACCTCGATGCCCACCACCGGATGTCCCTGCGGCCCGGTCGTCAGCGCCGCACGCACACCCTTTTCCACCGCAGCGATGAAGCTGCGCGGCACCACACCGCCGACGATGCGGTCGTTGAACACGACCTGGTCGTCCTCGCGCGGCACCACGTCCAGCACCACATGGGCAAACTGGCCCTGGCCGCCGTTCTGCTTGGACACCCGGCCAACCGCACCGGACACCGCGCGCAACGGCGTTTCCTGGTAGGCCACGCGCGGCGCGCCAACGCCGACGTCGACCTTCCACTCGCTGCGCAGGCGCTCGACCATCACCTCCAGGTGCAGCTCACCCATGCCCCAGACCAGGGTTTCACCACTGTCGCGCTCGGTTTCCACCTTGAACGACGGGTCTTCCTGGGCCAGGCTGGCAAGGCCCTGCGCCATGCGGATCAGGTCGGTCGCGCGTGCCGGCTCCAGCCGCCAGGCCAGCACCGGCGCCTGCGACTGGATGCTTTCCAGGCGCAACGGCTGCCCTCGCCCGCTCAGCGTTTCACCGCTGACGGCATCCTTCCAGCCCAGCACCGCGACAATGTCACCGGCCACAGCCTGTTCGATGTCGTGGGTCTGGTCGGCCTGCACGCGCACCAGGCGGCTGACGCGACGCCCTTGCGGGTGCTGCGAACTGGCAATGGCATCACCTACCTTCAAGGTGCCCGAGTACAACCGCACGAAGCTCAGCGCACCGTGCTGCTGGTGGGTGATCTTGAACAGCAGGCCCGCCAGCGGACCTTCAGGATCCGGCGGCAGCGACACCTCGCCCTGTTCCGTTTCGGCAGTGACGGCCGGGCGGTCCAGCGGCGACGGCAGGTAATCGACCACTGCGTCCAGCAGCGTTTCGATGCCCTTGTCCTTGAACGCTGCGCCCGCCAGCACCGGCACGCCGGCGCCGGCCAGCGTGGCCCGGCGGATGGCCCCGCGCAGCATCGTCGCATCGATCACGGCGCCTTCCAGCCACGCCGTGGCCAGCACGTCGTCATGGTCGGCCACCGCCTCGATGAGCGCCTGCCGCTGTGCCTGCCATTGCCCGCGCTCGTCCTCACCCCAGGGGGTGATGGACGCCGCAGCGCCGTCCTGCCAACGCAGCACGCGTTCGTCGACCAGATCGACCCAGCCATGGAAGTCGCTTTCGCTGCCCAGCGGCACGCCCAGCGCCCACGGGCGCGCCTGCAGCTTGTCCTGCAGCTGCTCCAGCACGCGCTCGAACGATGCGCCGACGCGGTCCATCTTGTTGACGAAGGCGATGAGCGGCACGCGATGCCGGCGCGCCTGGCGCCACACGGTTTCCGACTGCGGCTGCACGCCATCCACGGCCGAGAACACGGCTACGGCACCGTCGAGCACGCGCAGCGAACGCTCGACTTCAATGGCGAAGTCGATGTGGCCAGGGGTGTCGATCAGGGTCAGTCGATGCGGCGGCAGGTCGCGCGGCGCCCACTGCGCCTGCACGGCCGCAGCGCCGATGGTGATGCCACGTTCGCGCTCGATCGCCGAGAAATCGGTGGTCGCGTTGCCGTCATGTACTTCGCCGACGCGATGGATCTCGCCGCTTTTCCACAGCAGGCGTTCGGTGAGCGTGGTTTTGCCGGCGTCGATGTGGGCAATGATGCCGAGGTTGCGACGGCGGGAAAGGACTTGGGTGTTCATGAGATAGGTTCCTGCAAAGCCAACTTCAGGGGCCGCGCACCCCGGTTGGCGACAGGGCGCGCGGCTAGCGTTCGGTCTCGGCGATCTGGTGCATGGCACGTTCTCCTTGGTGTATCTGGTGAAAACAATGGGATGGGTAGAGTCGACCGTTGGCCGACTGCCAGGGCAGGAATCAGTCGACCAACGGTCGACTCTACCGATGCCGCAAGGCCCCAAACGAAAAGAGCGCCCCGAAGGGCGCTCTGTGGATGGTCCATCGATGGCCGTATCAACGGCCCCGTGGCACTCCAGGCAGACACGCCCGTTCCGCGCTAGCGCGGGTCAGGGTGAAAAACTTCAGGAGCGGCATCCGGTTCATGGGGCGCATTCTAGACCTGTCATTCTGGCGCGCAAGTGAATATTGCGCGTACCGATGGAACGATGAAGCTTGCCGAGGCTGTTACTCGCAGCCGTTGATCCGCCGCGCCTCGCCCACCGTCGCGGCATGGTCGCCGGTCACCGACACCCAATCCTTCAGCGAGTAATCGGCATCCACCTCGCCACGCTTGGGCGTGTCGTGGATCGTGATTTCCGTCCAGCTGCCCACCGCACCCAGCTCGGCCAGGCGCGCCGCCTGGTCCTCATCGGTGCTGAAGGTGTCGCCCGGCTTGGACGGCTTGGCGTTGTTCACCGTTGCGGTCTTCAGCGCCCGCACACGCAGTGCGCCATTGGGCATGCGCTGGCTGATCACATCGTAGCGTTCAATACCGTAGGCCCAGCTGCGTTCGGCCTGGCGACGCACTTCGCGGCCATCATCGGCCACTTCAATCGAGCCATCCACCAGCCCGCCAACCGCGGCAATGCCGCCGTAGCCGGCCATCATGGCCTGGTAGCCGACCATCTGCCGCTTCTCCAGCGGCAGCTCGCTGGCTGCAGGCTTCATGCCCGGCAGCTTGAGGTACGCCGACTTCTTGCAGAGCAGCAGCACGCGCTGGTCCGCCCAGGCCATCATCATCGCGCCACCTGCGTAGTAGTGCGTGGTGAACAGGTCAGCGGCGGCACCCGGGCCTTGTGCATGACGCGTTTCGATCGACGTGGCCTGGTCGGCCGCCTTTTCGATCGACACCGTACGGGTGGATGCAGCGTGGGCGGAACACACCGCTGCAACCATGGAAACCAGCAGTGCGGTGCGCGGGAAGTGATGCTTCATGGGGGTCAGTCCGTTGAAAAAAACGAACCGCCAATGATACGTCGCCGTGCAGTGCGACGCTTTACTGCATCAGGTCACCACCACCAGTGGCACGCCGCGACGCGGGTGTTCAAGCACCACGACATCCTGCTGGTACACGCGCTGCAGGTTTGCTTCCGTCAGCACCTGCAGCGGCGTGCCATCGGCCGCCACCCTGCCCTGCTCCAGCAGCACGATGCGATCAGCATAGCCAGCCGCCAGATTGAGGTCGTGCAGCACGACGATCACGCACGCGCCCGCTTCGGCGCATGCGCGCACGCTGCGCAACGTGCGCTCCTGGTGGCGCAGATCGAGCGCGGCCGTCGGCTCATCCAGCAGCAGCAGTGGCGTGTCCTGTGCCAGCACGCGCGCGAACGTGGTGCGCGCCGATTCGCCACCGGACAGCTGCTGCACCTCGCGCAGGCGCAATGCTTGCAACTCGGCGGCGTCGATGGCCGCCTCCACCCGCGCATCGTCCGCTGCGGGGTCCGGCGGATGCGGCAGGCGCCCCATTGCCACCACTTCTTCAACGCTGAAGGCGAAACGCACGCCGTGCTCCTGCGGCATCACCGCGCGCTCGCGTGCCAAGGGACCGGCCTTGTAGCTGCGCAAGGGTGCGCCGTGGAGCTGCACCTCGCCCACGTCCGGGCGCAGGTCGCCCGCGGCCACGGCCAGCAGGGTCGACTTGCCGGCGCCATTGGGGCCGACCAGCGCCGTCACCGTACCCGGCGCGAACGCCAGGGTGATGCCATGCAGGATCTCGCGCTGCTGGCGGCGCACCACCACATCGCGCAACTGCAGGAAATCGCTCATGGCGTGTCCTTGCGGCGCTGCTGCAGCACCAGCCACAGGAAGAACGGTGCGCCCAGCGCGGCCGAGAACAGGCCCAGCGGAATCTCCGCCGGCGGATCCAGCGTGCGCGCGGCGGTATCGGCAATGACGATCAGCAAGGCGCCCAACACGCCCGACACCGGCAGCAGCCAGCGATAGCCAGGGC
This sequence comes from Stenotrophomonas sp. FW305-3-2-15-E-LB1, assembly GCF_058787375.1. Taxonomy (NCBI): domain Bacteria; kingdom Pseudomonadati; phylum Pseudomonadota; class Gammaproteobacteria; order Lysobacterales; family Lysobacteraceae; genus Stenotrophomonas; species Stenotrophomonas sp. FW305-3-2-15-E-LB1. Next base: position 149,107 of record NZ_JBYSZR010000002.1, on the reverse strand, counting down.
CAACCAGCAGGCGCGCCACGTGCGGCACCACCAGGCCCACGAAACTGATCGAGCCGGCAAACGCCACCGCCGCACCCACCAGCAGCGCGCTGAACGCCACCAGCCTGCGCCGCGTGGCCGCAACATCCAGGCCCAGGTGCTGGGCCTGACGCTCACCCAGCGCCAGCATGTCCAGCGGCGTCGCCAGCCGCAGCAGCGCGAACACGCCAATGGCGAACAGTGGCAACACCGCCGCCACATCTGACCAGTTGGCCTGCGCCAGCGAGCCCATCTGCCAGAACACCAGCGACTGCAGCTCGCTCTCGCTGGCGATGTAGGTGAGAAAGCCGATCAGCGCCGAGCAGAACGCGGCCATCGCTATGCCCACCAGCAACAACGTCGCATTGCCGCTGCCCTTCCCCGGCCGCGCCAACGCATACGTCAGGCCGATGGCCAGCGCGCCACCGGCGAAGGCAGCCACCGGCACCAGCCAGCCCGCCGCGCCTGCCGCCCCCAGGACGATCGCCGCCACGGCGCCCAGCGCCGCGCCCTGGCTGACGCCGACGATGCCGGGGTCGGCCAGCGGATTGCCGAACAATCCCTGCAGGCTCGCACCGGCCATCGCCAACGCCGCCCCCACCATGGCCCCCAGCAGGGCGCGCGGAATGCGCAGCTGCCACACCACGGCGAGGTCGCGGCGACTGACCGCCTGCGGATCGACCAGGCCCAGCTTCACCCCCAGGGCCTGCAGAACATCCAGAGGCGGCAGGCGCAGCGGCCCCATCGCGAACGACGCCAGCACCGCGCCCAGCAGGGCCAGCAGTGCCACCAGCAGCATCACCCGCCCGCGACGACGGCGCCGATCAGCCGGACTCATGCCGGCGGAAGCGCCGCCAGGGCCTTGGCCAGGGCCAGCGCCCCGGCACCGGTGCCGACGCTGGTGTACTTCAACTGCACATCCGGCATCACCCAGACCCGGTTGGCCGCGCCGGCCGGGGTCTGCTTCAGGGTCGGATAGGCCTTCCACAGGCCCTCGGCGCCGCCAAACTGCTGCAGATCATGCTCGGTCACCAGGATCACCTCCGGTGCGGCGGCGATGACGCCCTCGTTGCTCAGCTGCGAGTAGTTCTTGACGCCTGCCTCGCTGCCGATGTTGACGCCGCCTGCCAGCGCGATCATCTCGGCCGAGGCGCTGTCTGCGCCCGCCACGGTCGGTGCGCCGCCACCGCCGGTGGCCGACACATGGATCACGCGCGGCGCGTGCGCCAGGCCCTTGCCCAGCGTCGCCGCCTCATCCAGCTGGCGCTGCACCTGGGTGGCCAGGGTCTGCCCGGCATCGGCCAGGCCGACGGCCGCGGCCACCTTGCGCACTTTGTCCGGCGCCGGCTGCAGGTCATCGATGACCACGGCCGACTCGCCCACTTCGCGCAGCTTGCCGGCCAGCACGGTGTGGCGGCGCAGGCTGTTGCCCAGGAACAGCGAGCCATGCAGGCTCACCACACCCTCCACGCCGGTGGTGCGGTTGAACAGGAACTGGTGCGGCGCGGCCTGGCCAGCCTGCGTGGTGGTATTGGTCGGCGCAGCGAACACCTGCTTGCCCAGGCCGAGCGCCTCCAGCACGGCAATCACATCGTCGCCGCCGGCGATGATGCGGCTGGTGTCCGTCACCTCGGCATCAGCCCCGTCGTCGGAGCGCACCTTGGCCGGCAGCACCGGCACCTGGCCGGTCAGTGCCGGCAGGTCGGTACCCGCCACGCGCTGCCAGCCGGCAGGCAGCTCGGCGGCAGCGGCCTGGGCTTCGGTGGCGGCCGGTGCGGCATCGGTCGCTGCAGGTGGCGCGGGCGTGTCGCCACAGGCGGCGAGCGCCAACGAAACAGCCAACGGAAGCGCACACAGGCGCAGGCGGGAAGCGATGGTCATGCGGAATCTCCTTGCTGGCCGGGCGAAGGCACTGCCCCCGCCCGGCACGTGGGTTACGGCTGGCGCGGGGTGATGCGGGTGATGCGGTCGCCCTTGGCGTCGTCGGCGCCGCGCGACTTGTTCACCGCGAACACGCTGCCCTTGCCATCGGCGCGCACATGGTTGGGGAAGGTGCCGCCATCGAGGTTGCCGACCACCTTGCCAGCGCGATCGACAACAGTGACGGTGCCAGCACCGCGGTTGGTGACATAGGCCAGGCCGCTCTTGTCATCGAAGGCGACGTTCAGCGCACCGGCACCGACCGGCACGTCGTGCACGACCTTGCCACTGGCCACATCGACGATCAGCAGGTTGTCGGTGCCCTGCGAGGCGACGTACAAACGGTTCTGCTGCGCATCGAAGGCCACGCCCGACGCACTGATCGAGTTGCCCAGGTCGATGATCTTGTCGACTTCGCCGCTGGCCACGTCGATCACCGCGGCTTCGGGGGTGCCGATGCTGACGGTGAACAGCTTGCCGGCCTTTTCGTCCAGCACCAGGCTCATCGGGGTGAACTTGCCCTCGTCCACGCCCGATTCCAGGGTGATCGACGGCAGCTCCTTCAGCGTCCTGGCATCGAACACCGACAGGTGGTCTTCGCCGGTGGCCGAGGCAAACACCTTGCCGTGGGTGCCATCGACCACGACGTCGCGCGCGTGCGGCACGGTATCGACCGGGAACTGGTGGACCAGCGACAGATCCTTCTGGCGGTACACCGCGATCGAGTTCTGGCGGGTGTTGGTCACCCAGACGTTGCCGTTGGTGTCATCCACGCCCACGCCGTAGACCGCGTACACCGCGCCGTTGGTGGTGCCGGCCACCTGTGCCGGGGTGATCGCCTTGGTCACCTTCAGCGTCTTCGGGTCCAGCTTCAGCAGCTGCGACTGGGTAACCGGCGGACGGCCGACGGCCGAGGTGACGAACACGGCATTGCTGGCCGCGCTGTAGGCCGACTGGTACAGGCCCGGCACCAGCTTGTTGGACTGGGTGGCGAACTGCTGCTGGCCCGACAGCGGCAGCTGCGGCGAGACGCGCAGCTTCAGCACCGTGGCGGCCGACGGCTGGCTGGCACGCACCACCACAGGATGGGTACCCGGAACGGCGTCGGCCGGAATGGCAAGCTGGGTCTTGAAGTTGCCATCGGCATCGACCACCAGCGGCTGCGCGTTGAGCACGCTGTCACCGCGCACCAGGCTGACCTGCTGGCCCGGCACGAAGCCGCGGCCGATGACCTCGGCGGTGCTGCCCGGCACGACATTCTCGCCGCGCGAAATCACCGTGCCGTTGAAGGTGGCACTGGCGGGCTGGTCGAACACCGGCTGGGCGGTGGCGGTGACCGCCAGCAGCAGGCCGGCGGCCAGGGAGGTCAGGCGGAGGGACGGACGAAACGACATGGAAGGCTCCTTGCACACGTAGGCCGCGCCACGTGGCGCGGGATTCATCGGTTGCCTGGGCCGCTGCACATCGGCAGTCACGCCTGGGTAGTGGGGGTGCACGGCCAGGCCGTGCGGAAGATCACTCTGCAGCGTTGGCGGGCGCCGGCGCCTTGCCGTCATCCACGCTGCGGTCGGTCACGCCGTACAGCTCATGCAGGGCGGCGTGGAACGAGGCCGGCAGCATCGGGCCATGGCCGAGGCCGGGGAATTCGCGGTACTGCACGCTCAGGCCGGGCACCTTGGCCAGGCGCGAGGACAGCTGCATGGCCGCATCCGGGGTGGCGCCGCCGATGCGACGCAGGTGCGCAACCACGCGCGGGTTGGTCATGTCGCGCTTGCCGCGATCACCAACCCGTTCCGCACCGCCCAGCATCAGCCAGACCTTGGCAGACTGGCCATGCACGTTCTGCACGAACTGCTGCTCGGGGTCGCCGAGGGCGGCGCCCTGGCTCCACCACAGCGACGGGCTGGCCGACAGGTAGCGCTGGAATGCAGCCGGGCGCGTGTACAGCGCATTGAGCACGAACAGGCCACCCAGCGAGTGGCCCCACAGCGATTGCTGGTGGGTGTCGATGTTGGCGCGACGCTCCACTTCCGGCTTGATGCGGCGCTCGATCAGGTCAAGGAACAGATCCGCACCGCCACCGACAGCCTGGGTCGTGCCACCCTCGTCATCGGCGCGGTCAATCCAGGCGGTGTAGTCGCGGGTGCGCGCCGGCGAGTCGATGCGCAGCTCGTTGTCGTAGCCGATCAGCACCAGCACCGGCGGCGCCTTGCTCGCGGCCAGCTCGGCCAGCAGCGGCTGGTCCAGCACCATGGCCACGGCGTTGCCATCCAGGGCATACAGCACCGGCGACGGCGTCTTCGAGGCCTTGGCCGGGATCGCCACGTTCACCCGCCAGCGGCGCTGCTGGTCGGGGCTGCTGATCACGAAACGCTCAAAACGGTAGCTGGACGCAGGCTCGTCCAGCACGGTGCGGCCCATCAGCTGCTGCGGATTGCGCTGCTGCGCGTGGGCGTAGGGAGCAACCATCAAGACCCCCATCATCAGGGCGGCCAGACAGCCGAAGGAACGTGCGGAAAACATCATGGGTGACGGATGCGGCGGACGCGGCCGCCTCTTCATCAAGGGACCGCAGTCTACCTTAAACGCGAATGATTATCACATCGATCAAACGTCACACTGTGTATCGCGCGCGCGAACCCGGGGCCGCGCGCCAGTGGTAGCGCCGGGCCATGCCCGGCGAATGCGGCGCGCCAAGGACTCAGCCGAATTCCGGCGGTACCGGGCCGTAGCGATTTTCCTCAGGCGTGCCCGGCAACAGCGCGAACACCAGGATGACCAGGCCACCACCGGGCACCAGGGCCAACAGGTACAGCCAACCCGACTGGTTGCAGTCGTGCAGGCGGCGCACGGTCACGGCGATCAGCGGCAGCAGCGTGGCAAGCCACACCAGGCCCAGCAGGCCCATGAAACCCATGACGATCGCGGCCAGCGCGTCCTCATTGCCGCGCATGATGATGGCCAGCACGCCCCCCAGCAGCGAGATCGCCACGGCGACCAGCATCAGGAACAACTGGAACATCCAGTACTCGCGGCGATTGGCGCGGCCCTCGAACTGGGCATAGCGCTTCAACGGCAGAATCAACTGATCCACGGCATCAATCCTTGATGGAGAAGCCGCGCAGTGTGCCAAATGCCGGCAGGCGCGACAAATGCGGCGGCCTTTGTAGAGTCGAGCCATGCTCGACTGGGGTGCGAAAGCAGTCGAGCGTGGCTCGACTCTACTGAAGCGGATTCAGCGCAATTTGACCAACTCAGCAACACCACTACGCTGACGGGATGAAGAGCCTTCTGATTGCTTTGGTCCTGACGTCCACGCCGCCCTCCACGGACCCCGGCCATATTGAGCCCGGCTACATCATGGGCAGCCTCAAGAAGAACCCGCCCCCCATGCCTGGCGCACTCAAAGCGATGGGTGCGCAATGGGAGATGGACTACAGAACACTACGCAGCGCGCTGATAAAGGCGGGATGGAACGCATTGCCGCGCGAGTACTCACACTCCACCGTACTGGGTTTCCCCGAGGTCAACTGTGGCCAAGGGTGGCAAGCAGTCTGCTCATCCGGCTTCCGCAAGGACGAGCGGGAGTTGTTTCTGTGGCTTCATCCCACAGGAGCCAAGCTCATACTGATCGGCGCAGAATGACGCAATCGGCACTCTTCGTCATGCACCGCGCAATGAACACCGACTTTTTTTGTGAGTCGAGCATGGCTCGACTCTACAGAAGCGGAGTCAGCGGCCCTTGGCCGCCCGCGCCGCTTCGCGCTCGGCCCGCAGCCGGTCCAGCTTTTCCTTCAGCTTGATCTCCAGCCCGCGCGGCACCGGGTTGTAGTACACGCGTTCGCCCATCGCATCCGGGAAGCCGGTCTGGTCCAGCGCAATGCCACCTTCGGCATCGTGGTCGTACTGGTACTCCGCGCCGTAGCCGAGCTCCTTCATCAGCTTGGTCGGCGCGTTGCGCAGGTGCAGCGGCACCTCTTCGGTGCCACTTTCGCGCACATCCGCCTTGGCCTGGTTGAAGGCGGCATAGCCGGCGTTCGACTTGGCGGTGCTGGCCAGATAGAGCACCAGCTGGGCGAAGGCGAGCTCGCCTTCCGGGCTGCCCAGGCGCTCGTAGATGTCCCACGCTTCCAGCGCCATGCTCTGCGCGCGCGGGTCGGCCAGGCCGATGTCTTCGATGGCCATGCGGGTCAACCGGCGCGCCAGGTAGGACGGATCGCAACCCCCATCGAGCATGCGGGTCAGCCAATACAACGCGGCATCGGGGTTGGAGCTGCGCACGGATTTGTGCAGCGCCGAGATCTGGTCATAGAACTGTTCGCCGCCCTTGTCGAAGCGACGGGTGCGGTCGGCCAGCACCTGGGTCAGGGTCTGCGGGGTGATACGCCCGCCCTCCCCGCCCGCCAGCTCGGCGGCGATCTCCAGCAGGGTCAGCGCACGGCGCACATCGCCATCGGCAGCGGTGGCGATCTCCAGCAGCAGCTCGGGGGCGACCTCGATGTGTTCTTCGCCGAGGCCGCGTTCGCGATCCCCCAGCGCACGCTCAAGCGCCTCCACGATGTCGGTGGGCGAAACGCCTTCCAGCACGTGCACGCGGCAGCGCGACAACAGCGCCGAGTTCAGCTCGAACGACGGATTTTCGGTAGTGGCACCGACGAACAGGATGGTGCCGCGCTCGATGTGCGGCAGGAACGCATCCTGCTGGGCCTTGTTGAAGCGGTGCACTTCGTCAACGAACAGCACGGTGCGCCGGCCTTCGGCGAAACGCTGCGCGGCCTCGGCCAGCACCTGCCGTACTTCCGGCAGGCCGGAGAGCACGGCCGAGATGGCGCGGAACTCGGCGTCGGAATACTCGGCCAGCAGCAGCGCCAGCGTGGTCTTGCCGCAGCCCGGCGGCCCCCACAGGATCATCGAATGCACGCGACCCGATTCGACCGCACGGCGCAGCGCGCTTTCGGGCGCCAGCAGGCGCTTCTGCCCGACCATTTCGTCGAGGGTGCGCGGGCGCATGCGCTCGGCCAGCGGGCGCAGATGTTCCCGATCGACGCTCAGCAGATCGGGGCCGGGGAATGAAGTGGAACGATGTCTTGGCACGCGCGCATTGTACCGCGCTGCCCAACGGTAGCGCCGGGCCCTGCCCGGCGAACCATGTCGGTAGTACCGGCCGCTGGCCGGCAGATCAAAAGCGTGCCAACCAACAGTTGGCACCCACCAGAACGGTGGGTCGGTAGTGCCGGCCGCTGGCCGGCAGATCAAAAGCGTGCCAACCAACGGTTGGCACCCACCAGAGCGGTGGGTCGGTAGTGCCGGCCGCTGGCCGGCAGGTCAAAAGCGTGCCAACCAACGGTTGGCACCCACCAGGTCGGCTACCTTGATCAGTTACCGATGACGTCGGTGCCCTTCGGCGGGGTGAAGCTGAAGGTGCCGGCGGCGAAGCCCGGGTTGCGCTTCCAGCCACTGAAGGTGATGACGGTGCGCTGGCCGACCGCATCGGTGATTTCCATCTTGGCCAGGCCCTGCGCGTTGAAGCCCAGCGCGGCGTACTGGAAGCTGGCTTCGGTGTCGCGCTTCGGCGACAGCGACAGCCACTGCAGGCCGTCACGCTTGGCGGCCTCTTCGCTCAGGTCGTACTGCTGCTCCAGCAGCGCCGGATTGATCAGCGCGGTCAGCGGGCTGTTCTGCTCTTCCTTGCCCTGTTCGCGCACGGTGGCCTGCTCCAGGTCCGGCTCATACATCCAGACCTTCTTGCCGTCAGCCACGATCAGCTGCTCATGCGGGCGCACGTATTCCCAGCGGAACAGGCGCGGCGCCGACAGGGCCACGCGGCCGCTGGTCGATTCCTTCACCTTGCCACGACTGTCGAACACCTGCTGGCTGAACTGGCCATCCAGACCCTTCAGGCCATTGGTGAAGGCCTTCAGGTCATCGCGGGCGCCAGCCCAGGCGCTGCCGGCAGCGGCGCAGGCCACGGCCAGGGTGGTGGTGGCAAGGAAACGACGGAAGCGGATGTTCATGCAGGAATCCTGTGGGCGCATGCGCCAGGAAAGTTGGGAGCCAGTGTGCCCGGATGAAGATGAATGGGCGATCAGGGCGACATTATGCCGCCCCGCGCGTGCATCGGCGATTCAGCCGGCCGCGCCCGGCAATCTGCCGTACAGCACCTGCCCGCGGAACCCGCGGCGCACCTCGCGGTACAGCGCGCGGAAGGCCGGGTAATCCTGCGGCTGGCACAGCGCATCGGCACCCCGCACGGCGTTCTGCTGCAGGCGGTGATGGACGACCACCTCCTGCCCTTGCCGCGTCCAGTCCACCCGGTAATCACCGGCAGCATTGCTGAAATGCTGGCTCTGCGGGATGGCGATGATCGGCACGCTGCCCGGGAACTGCAGGCGGTAGGTCTCTTCGCGTAGGCTGGCGTTGCAGTAGAACGGTGTTTCGTTGGCCGGGGCCGACGCCGTGGCGTACAGCCCGCGCACCGACTCGCCGCCCGGCGGGTCCGGCACGGCCATGCCGCCGGCCACGCTGAAGTCCACGTAGTCTTCGGCCTGGAACGCCATGCGGTAGCCGAACGGATGGGTCAGGTCGACCGGCACGCCCAGCAGCTGCAGCTGGCCGCGCCCATCGAAACCGGAGGCGGCCATGATCGACTCTTCGGCACGTGCCCGGTTCTGCGCGTTGAGCTGGGCGAACTGCGCGCGCATGCCGATTTCGGCGTTGTCGCTCAGCTGCGGCAACGTCTCGCCGCGCAGGTTGCCCTGCGCATCGAAGGTGAAGCGCACGTCCATCGCCGTGGCATTGCGCTGCGGATCGTTGTCCGGCGTGCGCGCCAGGGTGGCGTCACGGGTGCGCAGCACCGGCGCCCCCAGGTCGCCATCGGGCAGCTGGCCGAAGCGCGCCCAGGCACTGGTCGAATCCAGGTACAGATCGAACTCGGGCACATAGGTGATGGCGTGGTTGAAACGGCCCAGCACCGGAATCTTCGGCAGCGTCGGGCCACCCCCGGCACCGATCAGCACCGGCGAACTGGCGATGCCCTTGGCTGCCAGCAGCGCTTCGAGGATCACCACGTGGTCCTTGCAGTCGCCGTAGTGGTTGTCGAGGATGCTCTGCGCGCTGTTCGGCTCCAGCCCGCCGTTGCCCAGGTACACCGCCACGTAGCGGATGTTCTGCGCCACCCAGCGATAGAGCGCGCCGGCCTGCGCCTTGCGGTCGACCAGGCCGGCGGTCACTTCATCGGCCAGCGCCTGGATCTGCGGGGTCACCTGCGCGGCCTGGCCGGCCTTGACCTGGTAGGCGCGCCCGACCTGGGCCCAGTCACGGTACGTGCTGGCCATGATGTTCGGGCCGAATTCCCATACCGCCGCCGCCCAGTTCTGCGCCTGCATCGGTTCGCGGCGCTGGTAGCGCCAGCGCCACTGCGCCTGGCCGTTCTTCACCGTCGGCGTGTCGCTGCCCTGCACGCCCCGGCTGTCCACATGCATGGGCAGGCTGGCCGGCGCGCTCAGGGTCACTTCGGCATCGTCGTACTGGGTGAACACGTTGAAGGTTTCCCACAGGCCGAAGTAGCCGGGGAAATACGGGGTCTGCTGGGTGCGTCGCACCTGGTAGACCAGGCGCGTACCCGGCGCCAGGTTCGGGAACACGATCACCCGCACCTTGCGGTCGGCATACATGGCCGCGGCTGCGCTGGAATAGCTTTCCTGGGTGTAGATGCGGTCGGCCGGCACGTCGCGGCGCTGGCCGTCGGCGGTCAGCGTATAGGCGCTGACCACGTCCAGGGTCTCCATCTTCTCGCTGTAGCTCAGCCGCACCTGGCTGAACTGTTCCACCGCCGCCTTGGTCTTGAGCAGGATCTCGTAGGTTTCGGTCTGCACGTTGCCGGCATCGGGCCGCACCACGTAATCCGCACGGTAGCGGACAAAGCTGAAATTGTTGCTGGCCTCGGCATCACTGCCGACCGACGGCGGCGCGGGTGTCGGCGCCGCGGCCGACGCCCCGGCCAGGGCCGGGCTGGCGGCAAGCAGACAGGCCAGCGCCAGCGCGCAGGGAACGGGTCGGAACATGCGTCGGATCCTTGGACGTCGTAGGCGTGGCAGGGCTTACTTCGGCGGCGGCGGTGCCAACACCGTGCGGTCGCCATTGTGTTCGGGGGCACTGACCACGCCGGCCGCTTCCATGGCCTCGATCAGTCGTGCCGCACGGTTGTAGCCGATCTTCAGGCGGCGCTGCACGCCGGAAATGGACGCGCGGCGGGTCTCGGTAACCACCCGCAGCGCCTCGTCGTACAGCGGATCGGACTCGTCGCCTGCAGCGCTGGTTTCCGGCAGGCCGGTCGCACCGACCACCACGCCATCGCCCATCGTCTGCACTTCGTCCAGCACGCCATCGATGTAATCGGCCGGGCCCATCGCCTTGAGGTGCTCGACCACGCGGTGCACTTCATCGTCGGAGACGAAGGCGCCGTGCACGCGCTCGGGCATGGCCGTGCCGGGCGGCAGGTACAGCATGTCGCCGTGGCCCAGCAGCGTTTCGGCGCCGGACTGGTCCAGGATGGTGCGCGAATCGATCTTCGAGCTGACCTGGAAGGCGATGCGGGTCGGGATGTTGGCCTTGATCAGGCCGGTGATCACATCCACCGACGGGCGCTGGGTCGCCAGGATAAGGTGGATGCCGGCCGCACGCGCCTTCTGCGCGAGGCGGGCGATCAGCTCTTCCACCTTCTTGCCGACGATCATCATCATGTCGGCGAATTCGTCGATGAAGATGACCACGAACGGCAGCGTCTCCAGCGGACGCGGGGCCTCGCCCAGTTCCGGGTTCGGCTTGAACAGCGGGTCCATCAGCGGCTGGCCGGCGTCCTGGGCGTCCTTCACCTTCTTGTTGAAGCCGGCCAGGTTGCGCACGCCCACCGCGCTCATCAGCTTGTAGCGGCGCTCCATCTCAGCCACGCACCAGCGCAGGCCGTTGGCGGCCTCCTTCATGTCGGTGACCACCGGCGCCAGCAGGTGCGGAATGCCCTGGTAGACGCTCAGCTCGAGCATCTTCGGGTCGATCATCAGCATGCGCAGGTCTTTCGGCGAGGCCTTGAACAGCAGGCTGAGCACCATGGCGTTGACCGCCACCGACTTGCCCGAACCGGTCGTACCCGCCACCAGCAGGTGCGGCATGCGTGCCAGGTCCGCCACGGTGGAGCGGCCGGCGATGTCCTTGCCCAGCGCCAGGGTCAGCACGCTGGCCGACTTGTCGTACTCCTTCGAACGCAGCAGTTCGGAGAGGTAGATCATCTCGCGGGTGACGTTCGGGATTTCCAGGCCGATCACCGACTTGCCCGGAATGACGTCGACCACGCGCACCGACTTCACCGACAGGCCGCGGGCGATATCCTTGTCCAGCGAGCTGATCTGGCTGACCTTGATGCCCGGCGCGGGTTCGATCTCGAAGCGGGTGATGACCGGGCCGGGATTGGCACCGACCACCTGCGCGTCGATGCGGAAGTCCTTGAGCTTGAACTCGATCTGCCGCGACAGCGCGTCCAGGGTGTCCTTGTCGTAACCCACCGGCTGCGGCTTGGGATCATCCAGCAGCGCCAGCGGCGGCAGGTCCGAGCCGTCGCCATTGACGCCACGGAACATCGGGATCTGCGTGTCGCGCTTGGCCCGGTCGCTCTTCTCGATCACCGGCTCCGGGCGCGGCTCGATCTTCACCGGCTCACGCTTGGCGCGCACTTCGGCGTCGGCCTTGCGCACTTCCTGGCGCTCCTCACGCATGGCGCGGGTCTGCTGCCATTCGGTGGCCTGCTCCTTCTTGCGTTCCAGCAGCGGCGCCAGCGACATGACGCCACGGCCGATCTTCTCCATCACCGCGAACCACGACAGGCCGGTCGCCAGGGTGATCGAGGCCAGCAGCAGCACCAGCACGAACAGGTTGGCGCCCAGCGCGCCGAAGCCCACCGTGAGCGAATTGCCGACCAGTTTGCCGAGGATGCCGCCCGCACTGGACACGTCGCCACTGAACAGGCGCACATGCAGGAAGCCCGTACCGGCGATCAGGAAGCCGACCAGCCCGACCAGGCGCAGGGCCGGATCGAGATCGTTCTCGCCCTTGCTCTCGCGCTTCAGGCCGAACATGGCGATCCACGCCAGCGCGCCAAGCACTACCGGCAACAGGAACGCGATGTAGCCGAACAGCTGCAGCAGCACGTCGGCGATCCACGCGCCGGCACGGCCGCCCATGTTGTGCACAGGCGCAACCACGCTGCCGGTGTGCGACCAACCCGGGTCACTGGCTGAATAGGTGAAAAGGCTGGCTGCCAGGTACAGCAGCGCCGGCGCAATGGCGATCAGCCCCAGGTCGCGCCACAGGCGCTGACGACGGGGATTGTCGGTTGTGGCCGCTGCCGCCGAGCGACGCGACGCCTTTTTGTCGTCGGACTTGGAGCGTTCGGGCACCTGCTTCGCCACCTTAGACCATACCTTTGGAATGCGCTGTTAGTGTTTGATAATAAACGACACGGCGTCAGTTTTCAGTCACGGGTGACATCAAAGGTGCCGACAGGCGCCAAAACCACCCGTGGGTGACGGCGTTCTGTTCATCGGCTTGAATCACCCCGCCCCAGCCGCCACTCTATGACCTGCCGAGGATGCTGCGCAAACATCGCCAGCGCCTTGTCCCATCTACCTTTTCGCGAGTTTACATGAGCACCAGCCTGCCCTCCCGCCACCAGCGCCTCGTCATCCTCGGTTCCGGCCCGGCCGGTTGGACCGCCGCCGTCTACGCCGCCCGCGCCAACCTGAAGCCGGTCGTCATCACCGGCCTGCAGCAGGGCGGCCAGCTGATGACCACCACCGAGGTGGACAACTGGCCGGGTGATGCCCATGGCCTGATGGGTCCGGATCTGATGGCGCGCATGCAGGCCCACGCCGAGCGCTTCGAGACCGAGGTCATCTTCGACCACATCCATACGGCCGACCTGTCCCAGCGTCCGTTCAAGCTGATCGGCGACAGCCACGAGTACACCTGCGATGCCCTGATCATCTCCACCGGCGCGACGGCCAAGTACCTGGGCATCCCGACCGAAGAGACCTTCAAGGGCCGCGGCGTCTCGGCGTGCGCCACCTGCGACGGCTTCTTCTACCGTGACCAGGACGTGGTCGTGGTCGGCGGCGGCAACACTGCCGTCGAAGAAGCCCTGTACCTGTCCAACATCGCCCGCAAGGTCTACCTGGTCCACCGCCGCGACACCCTGAAGGCGGAAAAGATCATGCAGGACAAGCTGTTCGCCAAGGTGGCCGCCGGCAAGATCGAGACCGTCTGGCACCATCAGGTGGAAGAAGTGCTGGGCAACGACGCCGGCGTCACTGGCGTCCGCGTGAAGTCGACCCTCGACGGCAGCACCCGCGACATCGACGCCCACGGCTTCTTCGTGGCCATCGGCCACCACCCGAACACCCAGCTGTTCGACGGCCAGCTGGCCATGAACAACGGCTACCTGGAAATCCGCTCGGGCCTGGGCGGCAACGCCACCCAGACATCGGTGGAAGGCGTGTTCGCCGCCGGCGACGTGGCCGACCAGCATTACCGCCAGGCGATCACCTCGGCCGGCTTCGGCTGCATGGCCGCACTGGATGCCGAGCGCTACCTGGACGCACAGGGCAAGGCCAGCTGAGGCTTCAACTGCCTTTGCTGTAGCGCCGAGCCATGCTCGACGGAAGAAAACGGGCGCGCAGGCGCCCGTTTTTTCAACCCGCCGTCGCTGCCTCAATCCCGGCTGTGACGCCCGGACCTGAGACCGCACCTCCGGGCCTGCGCGTGCACTGCACCCAATGACGCACCGGCGGAGACTTCACGCCGTCGTCGTCTATCACCTGGGTGCCCCAGAAGATGGGTGCGCTTCCAGCGTTCTCGCAACGCAGCGTGATCTGGCTCGGCTTGGCATCCGGGGTTTCGATGCGTACCCGCCCATCCGTGCAGGTCCAGCCCGGCGGGCAAGCAACGTTGGTGGTGATCAGCTGGATTGGATACTGGGGATAGCCCTCGAATGCAACGTCCACCTGTTGCGAGTCCCCCTGGGAGAGATTGATGCCGCCGATGGGCTCCGCCTTGAGCGGCAGGCAGTCCTTGCCCTCGCGGAAGAGCCGATAACCCTTCTCGACGCCCTTCATCGAGACTGTACGGAAGACGGGATCCTGGAGGGCTGCGGCATCTGCGGGATTTGTATGGAAGCCCATCTCCACAATCACTGATGGCATTTCCGACAAACGATTCTCCCCTTTGTCCACCTGGAACGGCTCCCCACCCACAGGGAATTCGCCATACCCCTCGGCGCTCTGTATCAGCTCCTTCATGTAACAAAGGATGCTACGCCCCAGCACAAGATCGTCCGGTCGACCGGGCTGAACGACAGCACGTGTTCCTGAGGCAGAAGCATCGTCAGCGCCATTCGTATGAAGGTGCAATGCCACGCCTGCGCCTACATGATTTGCCATGAGCGGACGGCTGTTGATGTCCTCATCGTAGTCTCTGGTGGGATAGATTCGATCACCCTTTGAGTTCCATATCTTCGGACTCTCCGGAAACCTCTCCTTCAGTGCATATCTCGCAGCCATCTGCCACCAGGGCTGCATGGCTTCTGGATGCGGAATCTCGATGAGAAGCGATCGTGGCCGCGTCGTCACCACGCTTGGCCCGCGTCGAGCAAGCCACACTTGAAGCTCATCGGCATACTCCGGCGTAATGAAGTCCTCTTGAACCCCGTGATACGGATCGCGCTGCAACACCCACTTCTTCCAGCCATGATGGTAGTAGTACCCATGGGACGCCGATACAAAGGCATGGCCACCCTGAGACCTCCTTTCGCGCGCCCTCTGAGCATCCTCCGCCTCCTTTCTGACCTCCGGAAAGTACGCTTCGATCTCTCGACCGTCGTAGCGGAATATGATCTCCTTTACTGGCGCAACCTTCTGCGCAATGTGCGTCAAGCTGTGACGAAAGTCGTCATGCTGATCTTCAAAGCTGGCGCCGTAGTCATCCGGCAGTATTCCAGGGTCAAAGTAAACTCGAAGCGCGCCCGCCCCGAGGTCGAAAACCACCTGCACGCGGATGTCCTTCGACTGGCCCTCAAGGCGCTTCATCCGGTCCAGAATCTCCTGCGCCCTGACGGTCAGGATCGCATCAAGCTGTGCATCGCTGTGCTGAACGCTGGCCGCGGCCGAGCCAGCATCCGCCAGTGATGGCAGGGGAGCGAAAAGCGATGCGATTGCAAAGCAAGTGCCCGGTGCGCAGCGAAGCAGGCGGGTCAATGTCATGTGTTGGTCGTCCGGTTCGAGTCTTTGCAGCCGATGCGCTGCTTCATCAACGTGACTTCCAACCGGGATGAGCAACGGGACGAACTTCACGCATCCATGAAATTGCAAGAATCCTCAAGGCATTCACGACACCCGGCAAATCGAACCCCACCTGCCCTATCCTTCCCCCATGCTCTCCGCCCGCTTCCTCGACTCCTTGCAGGCCATTCCCGACACCGACTGGGATGCCCTGCACGACGGCCATAACCCCTTCGTCAGCCACGCCTTCCTGTCCGGGCTGGAGGCCCACGGCTGCCTGCGCGAGGACTGGGGCTGGCAGCCACGGCACCTCACCCTGTGGGATGACG
This sequence comes from Stenotrophomonas sp. FW305-3-2-15-E-LB1, assembly GCF_058787375.1. NCBI lineage: Bacteria > Pseudomonadati > Pseudomonadota > Gammaproteobacteria > Lysobacterales > Lysobacteraceae > Stenotrophomonas > Stenotrophomonas sp. FW305-3-2-15-E-LB1. The sequence continues at coordinate 133,518 of NZ_JBYSZR010000002.1, read as the reverse complement.
ACACCCTGGTCGGCGCCATCCCGGGCTACCTGAAAACCAACTCCCACGGCGAGTTCGTGTTCGACCATGCCTGGGCGAACGCCTATGCGCTGCACGGTCGCGACTACTACCCGAAGTGGCTGGGCGCGGTGCCGTATTCGCCGGTGACGGGACCCCGCCTGCTGGCCCGCGATGGCGTGGACCGGGCCGCACTACTGTCGGCGCTTCGCGAGCAGCTGCACGGGCTGGAGGTGTCTTCGGCACACATCAATTTCCACACCGCCAGCGACGACGACGCCTTCAATGACGACTGGCTGCTGCGCGAAGACGTGCAGTTCCAGTGGCAGAACCCGGGCGACTGGACCACGTTCGAGCAGTTCCTCACTGCGATGGACCATAAGCACCGCAAGAACATCCGCCAGGAGCGCGCCAAGGTCACCCGCCAGGGAATCACCTTCCGGGTGGTGCATGGCAATGACGCCAGTCGCGCCGACCTGCAGGCGATGTACCGCTTCTATCTGCAGACCTTCCTCGAATACGGCAATGCGCCGGCGCTGACCGAGGCGTTCCTGCGCCACCTGGCGATTTCGCTGGGCCGCGGGCTGGTGCTGTTCCTGGCCGAGCAGGACGGCGAGCCGATTGCCGGCGCGCTGTGCCTGCGCGGGGGCGACACGCTCTATGGCCGCTACTGGGGTGGCGCCACCCTGCCCGGCCTGCATTTCGAAGCGTGCTACTACCAGGGCATCGAGTACTGCCTGCGCGAAGGCCTGACGCGATTCGAACCCGGCGCGCAGGGCGAGCACAAACTGGCACGCGGTTTCCTGCCAACGCTGGTGCGCAGCCGGCATTGGGTGGCCGATGCGGATTTTGCCGAGGCGCTGCAGGAGTGGTGCCAGCAGGAGCGGCGCGATGTGCGCCGGTACCGGCAGGAGCTGATGGGGCACAGCCCATTCCGCGCGGGCGGGTAGCGTCGAGCCTGCTCGACTGAAGCGGCTCTGCCGGCCAGCGGCCGGCACTACCAGAGTCAACGCGCATCCACCATCGCGTTCCGGCGGGTTCGCGACGAATACAATCACCCGCATGACCCGCCCGCTGCCCTGGCGCCTGTCCGATGCGCCGGACTCGCCCTTCCCTCCGGCCGAAACCGCGCTGCGCAAGCCCGACGGGCTGCTGGCGGTGGGCGGCGATCTGCATCCGCTGCGCCTGCTCAACGCCTACGCGGGCGGCATCTTCCCGTGGTTCAGCGAGGGCGAGCCGATCCTGTGGTGGTCGCCCGATCCGCGCATGGTCTTCCACACCGACGGGGTGCACCTGTCCAGCCGATTCCGCCGCCAGCTGCGCGCCAGCACCTGGGAGGTCACCGCCGATACCGCCTTCAGCCAGGTGATGCGGGCCTGCGCGGCCGCGCCGCGCCCGGGCCAGGACGGCACCTGGATCAGCCCGGACATGGTGGACGCCTACAGCCATCTGCATGACCTTGGCTTCGCCCATTCGTTCGAGGTCTGGGACCGGCAGACCCTGGTGGGCGGCATCTACGGGGTGGCCATCGGCACGATGTTCTTCGGCGAAAGCATGTTCAGCGGCGCCAGCGGCGGCTCCAAGATCGCACTGGCGGCGCTGGCCGCCACCCTGCATGGCTGGAACTGGCGCCTGATCGACGCCCAGGTGGAGAACCCGCACCTGCTGCGGATGGGGGCCGTTCACCTGCCGCGGGAAGAATTCCTGCAGCATGTCCGCCTGGCGGTACGCGAAGAAGGCCGTGAAGGCCCATGGACCCGCGCCGTGGGGCGCCTGCCGGCCCGTGATCTGGCGGAAAATTAACCGGATCTTTGCAAGCTGGGCGAAGGACGCGTAAAATACCGCGCCTTAGGCCCAGCGTGGCCGTTTTCTGAACCGCACAGGACTACATGTCGAAAGACGATTCCATCGAGTTCGAGGGCACCGTCAGCGAGACGCTGCCGAACACCACTTTCCGCGTTCGTCTGGAAAATGGGCACGAAATCATCGCCCACATCTCCGGCCGCATGCGCAAGAACTACATCCGCATCCTCACCGGTGACCGGGTCAAGGTTGAAATGACCCCGTACGATCTGACCAAGGGTCGTATCACCTACCGCATGAAGTAAGCGGTCGGCGCCCTGCGCCACCCTGACAAGGCCGGCCCTGCTGCCGGCCTTTTGTCGTGCCCGCTCTCCGGGCCATCAGATGACTGCGATTTTTCGTATTAGTCCGAAAGATGTTGCGGGAACGGATCGCTAGACTTGGCGTGATGTCCGCCCACCCTCTGGATGCATGAGCTATTTGATCGTATTGGACCCGCAGTCCGTGACCGCCCGCTGTTATGCCAGCAAGGGGCCTGACGGCACCTGGTTTGGGCAGCCCTGCCTCATCTGCGTCCAGATGGACGCATCCCATCCGCTGTACCTGGCCGCCGAGCGCGAGATCAGCCATGCCGGCACACGCCAGCGCCAGCGCCTGCACATCCCGCACGAGGCCGTAGCGTTCGTGATCGAGGGGCCCATGGGCCAGGGCCGGCAACTGGGCTTCCGCGCCATCAGCTCCTGAGCCTGGCCGCCCTACGTGCCGGAGGTCATCGTGACCGAACGCACCATGGCGTCGGTCAGGCCTGCTTGCGGCAGATTCGCACCCGCGGCGCCAGCGGCATTGTGGGATCCGATCCAATCCGGATCGCATCCCCACCCTCGCCATGAACGCCCTGCTCACACGCGCCCTGTTGCCCGTCGTTCTACTGGCAAGCTCGCTTGCAGCACACGCCGCCGCCCCTGCCCAGCCCGCTCCGCAGGCTGAGTGCATTGTTCTGGGCGGCAACCGTGACATCCGCCCTTCCAGCACGGAGCGGGAAGTGCTGCTGCGCGACGGCGATGCGCACTATCGGGTCCACCTGCAGAAGCGCTGCCTGGGCGCCGCTGCCTCGGCCAGCTACACGTTCTTCACGCGAAGTACGCCCGAACAAATCTGCGGCAATGCCCGCACCCTGCTGCGGACCGACAGCAACCACTGCAGGGTGACCCGGATCGAGCCGATCGATCCGGCGACCTTCAAGCGGTTGGCGCAGCAGGGGCGCTGAACGGTCGCGGGAATGAAAAGGGCGGCCGAAGCCGCCCTTGCCAATCACATCGTGACCAGCCCGTGCCCGGCCGCCCTTATTCCACCGTTGCCGGCAGCAGGCGCTCCGGTTCGGCGTGGGTCTCGACCACCAGCTCGTCGTCGCGCACGTCGATGCTGACGCGGCCGCCGTTGACCAGTTTGCCGAACAGCAGTTCGTCGGCCAGCGGGCGCTTGATCTTGTCCTGTATCATGCGCGCCATCGGACGGGCGCCCATCAGTGGGTCGAAGCCGTGGTGGGCCAGCCAGTCGCGTGCGGTCGGGGTGGCCGACAGGCTGACGTGCTTTTCCTGCAGCAGCATTTCCAGCTCGATCAGGAACTTGTCGACCACGCGCAGGATGTGCTCGAAGCCCAGCGGCTGGAACTGCACGACCGCGTCGAGGCGGTTGCGGAACTCCGGCGTGAAGCTGCGGCGGATGGTTTCCATCGCGTCGGTGGCATGGTCCTGCTTGGTGAAGCCGATCGACCGCCGCGAAGCCTGCGCCGCGCCGGCATTGGTGGTCATCACCAGCACCACGTTCTTGAAGTTGGCTTCGCGGCCGTTGGTGTCGGTCAGCACGCCGCGGTCCATCACCTGCAACAGGATGTTGAAGATGTCCGGGTGCGCCTTCTCGATTTCGTCCAGCAGCAGCACGCAGTGCGGGGTCTTGACGATCTTCTCGGTCAGCAGGCCGCCCTGGTCGAAGCCGACGTAGCCCGGGGGCGCACCGATCAGGCGGCTGATCGAATGCGGCTCCATGTACTCGGACATGTCGAAGCGGACCAGCTCGATGCCCAGCTGCAGCGCCAGCTGCTTGGTCACCTCGGTCTTGCCCACGCCGGTGGGGCCGGCGAACAGGAAGTTGCCGATCGGCTTTTCCGGATTGCCCAGCCCCGAGCGCGCCAGCTTGATGGCCGACGCCAGGGTGCCGATGGCCGGATCCTGGCCGAAGATCACCATCTTCAGGTTCCGCTCCAGGTGCTGCAGCACGTCCTTGTCGGTCGCGCTGACCTGCTTGGCCGGGATGCGCGCCATCTTGGCGATGATCGCCTCGACTTCCTCGACGTCGATCAGCTCCTTGCGCTGCCCTTCCGGCAGCAGGCGCTGGCGGGCACCCGCCTCGTCGATGACGTCGATGGCCTTGTCCGGCAGCAGGCGGTCGCCAATGTGCTTGACCGACAGATCCACCGCTGCCTGCAGCGCCTCGTCGGAGTAGGTGACCCCGTGGTGGGCCTCGTACTTGCTCTTCAGGCCCTGCAGGATCTCGTAGGTTTCGCCCACGGTCGGCTCGACGATGTCGATCTTCTGGAAGCGCCGGGCCAGGGCACGGTCCTTCTCGAAGATGCCGCGGTATTCCTGGAAGGTGGTCGAGCCGATGCAGCGCAGCTCGCCCGACGCCAGGGCCGGCTTGATCAGGTTGGAGGCGTCCATGGTGCCGCCCGACGCCGAACCGGCACCGATGATGGTGTGGATCTCGTCGATGAACAGCACCGCGTTGGGCACCTTCTTCAGCGCGGTCAGCACGCCCTTCAGGCGCTTTTCGAAATCGCCGCGGTACTTGGTGCCGGCCACCAGCGCGCCCAGATCGAGCGAGTAGATGACAGCGTCGGCCAGCACGTCCGGCACCGAGCCTTCGACGATGCGACGGGCCAGGCCCTCGGCGATCGCGGTCTTGCCCACGCCGGCCTCACCCACGTACAGCGGGTTGTTCTTGCGGCGGCGGCACAGGACCTGGATGGTGCGCTCGATCTCGTCCGCACGGCCCACCAGCGGGTCGATGCGGCCGGCTCGGGCCTGTTCGTTGAGGTTGCTGGCGAATTCGGTCAGGGCATCGCCCTTGGGCTCGCCGTCCCCGCCTTCCATGCGGCTCTCGCCTTCCGGGGAAGACGGCTGCTCGCCCTCCTCGCCCAGCTTGGCGATGCCATGGGACAGGTAATTGACCACGTCCAGCCGGGTGACATCCTGCTGGTTGAGGTAATAGACGGCGTGGGAGTCCTTCTCGCCGAAGATGGCGACCAGCACGTTGGCGCCGGTGACCTCCTTCTTGCCCGAGGACTGCACGTGGTACACGGCCCGCTGCAGCACGCGCTGGAAGCCCAGGGTCGGCTGGGTATCGCGGCCGTCGTCTTCGGCCAGGCGGGACACCGAGGCCTCGATGGCCTGCTCCAGCTCCTGGCGCAGGCGTTCGGCGTCGGCCCCACAGGCCTTGAGGACGGCCTGGGCGGACGGGTTGTCGAGCAGTGCCAGCAGCAGGTGTTCGACCGTCATGAATTCATGCCGGGCCTCACGGGCGCGCTTGTAGCACTGGCCGATGGTGTGTTCGAGGTCTTTGCTGAACATGGATTACTCCGGCGGCAGATGGGGACAATATGCGGCCTGACTACGCGATTTCCATCACCCTAGCGGATTGCTGCGTTCAGATGGCGTTAGCAGTGCGGATTGCTTGATCATCGTTCACGCCCGGGCAGCCCGCCGACGCTTCGGCGAACCCTACCCGATCGGCTGTCCATTGCCACGTGATGACCCGCAACACGCCTCGCCCCGGCGGTCAGCAGGCAAGGCAGGCGGATTGAACGTGAGCACGCAGGCGGGGCCAGAGAACGGCCATGGCTGGAACGGTGCGGACTGCTGGCGTTGACCCTCGGTAGAGTCGAGCTTGCTCGACTGCATTGAAGATCAGTCGAGCAAGCTCGACTCTACGCACTACCGGGGGTCAGGCCTTTTCCATCGTGCACAGCAGCGGATGCTGGTTCATGCGCGAGTACTCGTTGACCTGGGCAACCTTGGTTTCGGCCACTTCACGGGTGAAGACCCCGCAGACACCGCGGCCGCGGGTATGCACGTGCAGCATCACCTGCGTGGCCTTGTCCAGGTCCATGCTGAAGAACTGCTGCAGGACATCCACCACGAAATCCATCGGGGTGTAGTCGTCGTTGAGGATCATCACCTGGTAGAACGGCGGCGGCGCCACTTCGGGGCGCGCGGGCTCCACGGCGATACCGTGGTCGTGATGGGATTCGGGGGAAGACTCGCGGGGCATCCGCACATTATAAGGGGTGCGGCGGCGCTGCGTCGGCCTGGCGCGGAATGGACGGCACGCACGGCCGCCGTCACAATTACCGCCTGTCCCCCACGTTTCACAGGATTTTCATGAAAAGGACCCTTCTGCCTGCCCTGCTGCTCGCCCTGGCCGCCGCCGGTACCGCCGGTGCCGCGACCACCGCTGACAGCAGCAAGGCCGATGCCGCCGTCGCCCGCCACCTGGAGAAGCTGGGCTACACCTTCGAGGTGGACGAGGACGGCGACTACCAGATGGTGTTCGACGTGGAAGGCGACCGCACGCAGATGGTCTACGTGCGCTCGGCCGTGGAGGACTTCGGCAGCCACAACATCCGCGAGGTGTGGTCGCCGGGCTATGTATCCAAGGACAAGCAGTTCCCCGAAGCGGTGGCCAACCGCCTGCTGGAAGACTCCCAGGACGCCAAGATGGGCGGCTGGGTGAAGCAGGACAAGACCGCCATGTTCGTGGTGAAGATCGACGCCGATGCCACCACCGACCAGCTCAGCGACGCCATCGATGCGGCCATCCGGACCGCCGATGCGATGGAGCTGGAGCTGACCAAGAAGGACGACCTCTGAGTTGAACGCTGTGCAGGACCCGCGCTGGGCACCGCATGCCACCGTGGCCACCGTGGTGGTCGACGGCGACCGCGTGTTGCTGGTGGAAGAGACCATTGACGGCCGGCAGGTGCTGAACCAGCCCGCCGGCCACCTGGAACCGGGCGAGAGCCTCGCCGCCGCGGCCCTGCGCGAGACCCGCGAGGAAACCGGCTGGACGGTGGAACTGAGCGCCTTCATCGGCTGCTACCAGTGGACCGCGCCTGATGGCACGGCGTTCCTGCGCTTCTGCTACGCCGCCCGCCCGGTCTCGCACGACCCGGCGCAGCCGCTGGATACCGGCATCGACCGCGCCCTGTGGCTGGACCCGGCCGAGCTGAAGGCCGCCGGCCCGCGCCTGCGCAGCCCGCTGGTCTGGCAGGTGGTGGCCGACTACCTGGCCGGCCAGCGCCATCCGCTTTCCCTGGTCCAGGAGGTCGCATGAGCAGCCCTCGGGTAATGGTGGGCGTGTCCGGCGGCGTCGATTCCTCCGTGGCCGCCTGGCGCCTGGTGCAGCAGGGCGAGGCCGTGGCCGGCCTGTTCATGCAGAACTGGGCCGACGATGGCAGCGGCGACTGCCGCGCCGAGGATGACCGCCGCGATGCGGTGGCTGTCTGCGGCCTGCTCGGCATCCCGTTCCACTTCCGCGATTTTTCCAACGAGTACTGGCAGGGCGTGTTCGAACACTTCCTGGCCGAGTACGCCGCCGGCCGTACGCCCAACCCGGACGTGCTGTGCAACCGCGAAGTGAAGTTCAAGCACTTCCTGGATGCCGCCCGCGAGCTGGGGGCCGAGCGCATCGCCACCGGCCACTACGCGCGCATCGCCCAGCGCGGCCAGCAATGGCTGCTGCTGCGCGGCGCCGACCGTTCCAAGGACCAGAGCTACTTCCTGCACCAGCTGGGGCAGGAACAACTGGCCGCCACCCTGTTCCCGATCGGCGACCTGGAAAAGAGCGACCTGCGCCGGATCGCCCGCGACGTCAGCCTGCCGACCCATGCCAAGAAGGATTCGACCGGCATCTGCTTCATCGGCGAACGCGATTTCCGTGAGTTCCTCGGCCGCTACCTGCCCGCCAAGGCCGGCCAGATCCTCGACCCGGCCGACGGCAGCGTCATCGCCGAGCACCCGGGCGTGTTCTATTTCACCCTGGGCCAGCGCGAAGGCCTGAACATCGGCGGCGTGCGCGGCCGCCCTGCCGCGCCGTGGTACGTGGTCGGCAAGGATGTGGCCAGCAACGTGCTGTACGTGGACCAGGACCGTGACAGCCGATGGATGCTGTCCGACCGGCTGCGCTCGGAGACCGCCCACTGGATTGCCGGTGCGCCGCCGGCCCGCCGCTTCGAGTGCACCGCCCAGACCCGCTACCGGCAGCCGGACGAGCCGTGTACGGTCGAGGTGCTGGACGATGGCAGCGTGCTGGTGGCCTTTGCCCGTCCGCAGCGCGCCGTGACCCCTGGCCAGTCGCTGGTGCTGTATGACGGTGATGTCTGCCTGGGCGGCGCGGTGATCGCCGCAACCGATGCGCCGCTGGAACAGCGCCTGCGCACCACCCCTTCTCCTTTTGAGGTAATCGCTGCATGAGTTTCACTGTCGACGACCGCGTCCTGGCCCTGGCCGGCATTGCCCAGGCCCTGCAGCAGGTGCGCCGTATCGCCGATACCGGCCATTCCGACGCCGCGGCGGTACGTACCGCGGTGGACAGCGTGTTCCGCATCGATGCCGCCTCCCCGCAGGAGGTGTTTGGCGACCGCGACGCGCTGAAGTCCGGCCTGCGCCTGCTGCACAACTACTTCCGCAACCAGGGCCAGGACCCGATCCTGCCCAAGCTGGCCCTGTCGGTGCTGCAGCTGGAGCGGCGGTTCGTGCAGGACGGCGCCACCGTGAACAAGGTCGCCTCGGGCATCGAGCGTGCCCAGCGCCAGGCCCTCGAGCTGGGCGACAGCGGCCATCCGGACGTGCTGGCCAGCCTGGGCGGCCTGTATGCGGACACCATCAGCCACCTCAAGCCGCGCGTCATGGTGCAGGGCAACCCGCACTACCTGGGCCAGGCCGGGGTGGTGGCCGAGATCCGCGCGCTGCTGCTGGCCGCCGTGCGTGCGGCCGTGCTGTGGCGGCAGCTGGGGGGCAGCTACTGGGACTTCCTGCTCAGCCGCAAGGCGATGACCGAGGCCGTGGACCGCCAGCTGGCCTGAGGCCCGGGGTCGGATCCCTTTCCGGTACGGAAAGGGCTCTGACCCCTGATGCACCGGAGGCGTCGGAAATCCGGCGCATCCAGAAGGCACATCGACGTTAAAGAGAAAGGGGGTACGGCCGATACATCCTCCGTGCACCTCCCGAGAACGTCCATGTACTCACGCATTTTCATCCGTCTGGCCGCCCCCCTGGCCCTGACCCTGCTGCTCCCCTTCGCCATCGGTTTCGAATGGCCGGCCGCCCTGCGTTGGGCGATCCTGACCACGATGACGCTGAGCTGGCTGGGCTTTGCGTGGTGGACCACCCGCGCCCAGGCGCATCGTTCCCCGGAACATGCCCGTGTCCTGCGTGAGCAGGACCAGCTGCTGACCGAGCTGCGCAACTTCGTCGGCAACGAGATCGACGGTTCGCGTGGCGAAGTGGAACGCGCCCGTGACCTGATCCGCCAGGCCGTGTCCAGCCTGGGCGGCAGCTTCGATGCGATGAACCGCAAGTCCCGCCAGCAGAGCCAGGCCCTGTCGCGCATCGTCGACCGCGCCGGTGACGAAGGCAGCGCCGGCCTCGACGTCGCCCGCTTCGCCCAGCACGCCAGCCACCGCATGGAACAGCTGGTGGAAGCGCTGGAACAGGTGAGCGGCCAGAGCACCACCACCGTGCAGCACATCGACCAGATGGCCCAGCACCTGGACGGCATCTTCGCCCTGCTGGAAGACGTCAAGTCGATTGCCGACCAGACCAACCTGCTGGCACTGAACGCGGCCATCGAAGCAGCCCGAGCCGGTGAAGCCGGTCGCGGCTTCGCTGTGGTGGCCGACGAAGTGCGCAACCTGTCCGAGCGCTCGACCACCTTCAACGAGCAGATCCGCAAGCTGGCCCACAGCTCCAAGGACGCCATTGCCAAGGTGCGCGAGACGGTCTCGCACATGGCCTCGCGTGACATGGACCGCTCCCGCGAAGCGCGCCAGGAAGCGGCGGCGATGCTGGACAACGTGGCCCAGATCAACGCCTCGCTGGGCGATGGCATGCGCGAAGTGTCCGAGTGCGCCCGCTCGATCGACGGCAGCGTGGCCGAGGCCGTGCGCGCCCTGCAGTTCGAAGACATCGCCACCCAGGCACTGGGCGGCGTACACACCCACCTGGACCGCCTGACCGCGATCAACCGCGAAGCGGTGGCCCTGCAGGAACTGCTGCACCGTAACGGCGGCGTGTTCGACGAAGAGATCGCCACCGCCCTGCAGCGCACCGGCAGCCGCCTGCGCGAACTGCGCAGCGAGTGGGAGCGCCCGCCGCACAAGCCGGTTGCCCAGCAGAACATGGGCGCCGGTACGGTCGAGCTGTTCTGATCCAGATGTCCACTGCCTGCTCCGGCAGCCCGCAAGGCCCCGGTCATTCCGGGGCCTTTGCCTGTAACCTGCCGTTGGAAGCTCCTGACCCGCGCACCATGACCCTGATCCGTGCCCTGCCCCCGATCGACCCCAACCAGCGCCCGCGCAACCCGGGTGTCCGTGAGCAGTTGCAGGCGCTGGAGACGGTGGCACGCGAAGAGATCGAGGAACTGCAGCAGCTGGCCGATGCCCGCCCCGCCCCACCGGCGCCTGCCGGCGAACTGCTGGGGATGGCCTGGGATCTTGGGCTGGACGGGGATGCGTTGAAACACCCCTGACGGGCACCCCGGTCCGCCGACTGCGGTGAGTCAACCGCGCTAGAATCGTCCTTGATCGATTGAATCCGCCACCGGAATGTGGGGATCTCGCACAAGGAGCTGCAACCGGGTCATGAGCACACGGCCTTTCTTCAATGTCAGCACGCAGGAGCTGGAGCTTCTGTTTGAGGCTGCGGCCAGCAAGCAGGACCGGCGCATGCTGGAAGGCCTTGCTGCCGAACTCGCACATCGGGAGATGCCCCGGGCTGTGCAACTCCGAACCAGGATCAATGATCTACTGAAGTCTCCGCGCCGCACGCGTGACGCGTCCGATCCGGATGGTGACGACCCTGCCCCGTCGCCAGGCCGCGATGTGCCTGCTGAACCTCCGCAGGCACATGACCTTCATTCGCCTACCGAACAGACCCGACAGACAATGACCGAACCTCACATTCTTGAGCGCCTGAAGGGACTGCTGGAATACGTAAGGCAGACGGCCAGCCTGCGCGGGCGGCCTTCCCGGCAAGTTGAGCAGCACAATGGTTTCAAGGCGCATGAGTACGAGTTGCAGGGCCTGCCGGGTGTCCAGTTCGATGTAGGAACGGACGACGATGACGTCTGGCTGCGGGTGGACCGTCTGCAGGAAAGCGTACCGCCTGCACCACCGACTCGACTGCTCTCTGCATTGATTGCCCAATCCAACCAGCCGGCTCGCGAACCCGGCCTGGTCAGCCATGCCACGCGTGATGCGCTGGGCCGGCTGGGCGCTGAACTGCCCCCTCTCGTCGAAGGCGCTGATCTCGAAAGCCCTGTGCCGATCGATGCACTCCCTTTGATGGGTCAGCTGCAAGAGGAACTGAAGGTCTACATCCTTCAACTGTGGCAACCGTGGGCAGCCAAAGAGCGGGAAGTTCGCAGGACGATTGCCAAGTATGCCGAGCTCTTTGCCAGCTATCAGATGCTGCGAGGCAACGTAGTCGACTCCCCTCTGGAACTGGTGATGGGTGTAGGGGTCTCCGTATGGGATCTGCCTGGGGGAAAGCTGACATACCCCTTGATCACCAAGCTGGTGGAGCTCTCCATTGATGAGCGCACCCATGCCATTGAGGTCCGGCCGCGGTCGCCAGATCCACGGCTGGAGCTTGATGTATACACCGCGCTCGACAATCCAGGCGTCGCGGAAGTTGCCCGTGCAGGCAAGGAGCATTTTGCCCGGACTGAATGGCAGATCAGCCCATTCACACCAAGCACGTTCGAGCCGGTCTTGAAGGTGGCTGCATCGCTGCTGGACAGCAAGGGGACGTACTGGCCCTCGCAGACGACGCCCAATGACCGCCAAGTGCCCAAGGCAGACGAACACCTAAGGGTGACTGATACCTGGGTGCTCTTCGCTCGCCCGCGCACGTCCAGCCTGTTCATTCAGGACCTTGAGCGCTTTGAGAGCCTGATCGACTCTGGTGTGAACCTGGAGGGATTGTCACCGGCGACGTGGGCGCTCTTGAACGACCCCTCTCAGCTGCTGCATGAGCCTCCGCCGATGAACTATCGCGGCCTGTCGCACATCGACAGAAAGGCCGGTACGGCGGCGAAGGCAAAAGACCTGTTTTTCCCGATGCCCTACAACGATGAGCAGGTGCAGATTGTCCACATGCTCGACCATCAGGACGGCGTCGTCGTCCAGGGGCCTCCGGGGACTGGCAAGACCCACACCATCGCGAATGTGATCTCGCACTACCTCGCCTTGGGCAAGCGGGTTCTGGTTACGTCGATGAAAGACCCGGCCCTGGCCGTGCTGCAGGAGAAGTTGCCTGAAGATATCCGACCGCTTGCCATCAGCCTGCTGAGCAGTGAAGCCGACGGCATGAAACAGTTCGAGCATGCCATCCGCCACATCGCCGGAGAAATCACGCGACTGAGCAAGAGCGACATGCGCGAGCAGGTCCGCCAGCTTGAGCAACGCATCGACACGCTCCATGGGCAGGTTGCATCGACCGAGGGCCGAATCGCGCATTGGGCGCGGATGAACCTGGAACCGGTGGTTGTCGATGGCGCGGCCCTCCAGCCGATGGACATCGCCAAGGAAGTCGCAGCGAACACCGAGGACGCCGAACTCATTCGTGACATGCTGACGGTGGCAGAGATCCATTCGCCCCAGTTCGGTGAAGCCGACGTCTCCTCACTCCGGGGCGCCCGAATGGCGCTTGGCGAGGACTTGGCGCTGTTGAATCAACGCCTGCCTTCCGTAGACGCATTCCCAGAAGCTGGGAAGCTCCGGCAGGCACACCTGGACCTGGGCAGGCTTTCTGAACTCAACGAGCAGATCGCGGCAGCCACACTGCCCGCGCTGCGAGACCTGAAGCCGGAGACCGTCGACGAGGCTGTTCGGTCTCACACGCGCATAGGCGCACTGAGGCGCGTTAGAACAAGCCTTGACACGTCAGGGCTTGCTTGGCTGCCTGCTCTGGAGCAGCGAATCCGCCTCGCCGGGCCGCAGGATACCGTCAGCAAGCTACTGGCGGAGCTGCGAAAGGAGATCGGCGAGTTGCTGGCTTATCGCTCCCGTTTCCTGTCCAGGCCGGTGACGCTACCCGACGGGATGCGCAACGACTCTGCCATGACCGACGCCTTGGACAACCTGTCACAAGGTCGAAAGCCATTTGGCCTGGCAGGTGTCTTTGGCAAGACCCAAGAGAAGAAGCAACTCGATCAAGTGCGCGTACTCGCCTCACCACCGGCATCAGCCGATGACTGGGCGCACGTACTTGAGTACCAGCGCTTTCAGCAGAAGTGCAATGAAGCCGTCGTCCGGTGGAACGCTCTCTCGCCGGAGATGTCCCTTCCTGGTCTCGAGTCAGCGTCGGCGCTCGTGGAGCGGGGGCCAGGCCACCTGGCCATTCTTGACAATATTCAGCTTGTCCTCCGGGAAGAGAAGGCACTTCTGGCTGAACTGTCAGAGCTCCTTCCCACCTGGAAGGAAGGGGCGCATACCCCCTACTCTGCGCAACGGCTTGACCAGGCTCTGGAAATCCTGGATCACAACCTCACACGCAATCGGCTCGCGGCGACCTGGGAAACCAAGTCTGCTTTCCAGCGAGCGCTGATCGATGCAAGGGGGACCATCAGCGATTCCATCGCAGCGTTCCTGAATCGCGCACTGGGCGATGCTGGAGTTTCAGACAGCGCACTCATGGTGGAGTGGAGCGAACTCATGACCGAACTCAGACGCCAGCATTCGATGCGGCCGCAGCTGCAGATCGTTCGAGATGTAACCGACTTGATCGAACAGTCCGGAGCGCCCCATTGGGCGCAATCGCTGCGTTCAGAGGCCGCGTCGGAAGCGTTCGACCCGCAGCTGCCTGACAACTGGAAGGAACGCTGGAGGCGGCGTCGCCTGCTGACGCTTGTCGAATCAATGGACGGCCGTGAAGAACTGGCTCGTTTGTCGCGCCAGCGCAGCGAACTGGAATCGGACCTGTCCTCACTGTACCAACAGGCCGTAACCACCCGAACCTGGCTGCAAATGGCTGAGAAGGCAACGCCGGCCGTACGTTCTGCGCTCGAGGCATACCGGGTAGCTGTCTCCCGCATTGGCAAGGGAACCGGCGTGCGCGCTCCGCGATTCCGCCGGGATGCAAGAGATGCCGCGGAACAGGCAAGTCCTGCCATCCCCTGCTGGATCATGCCGCACTACCGCGTGAGTGAATCGTTGCCCGTTTCACTTGGCGAGTTCGATCTGGTCATCATCGACGAGGCATCGCAGTCTGATCTAACGGCATTGCCGGCCCTGCTTCGCGCAAAGAAGGTACTGATCGTGGGCGATGACCAGCAGGTGTCGCCGGAAGGTGTCGGCCTGGAGGAGGAGAAGATCCGCAGCCTGATGGGGCAGTTCCTGGGGAATCAAGTAGGCCTGTATCGCCCACAGATGTCGCCGGACAAGTCGGTCTACGACCTTTTCAAGGTGGTTTTCGCACAGGGGCAGATCATGCTCCGCGAACATTTCCGCTGTGTTGGGCCGATCATCGAGTACTCCAAGCGGGAGTTCTACAACCATCAGCTCCGCCCATTGCGCATGCCACGGACGTCCGAACGACTCGACCCACCCTTGATCGATGTCCACGTGCTGGATGGACAGCGCGGCAACGGAAAGACGAACGAAGGCGAAGCGCGTTTCATCCTTGAGGAAGTTCAACGAATCGTCTCCGATCCGAAGATGAGCCGCCGCAGCATCGGCGTTGTGTCCCTGGTCGGAAGCGAGCAGGCTCAACTCGTGTGGGACAAGATTTCACGAACACTCGGCGAGGACGTCATTCAACGCCACCAGATAGCCTTCGGTGATGCTCGCACGTTCCAGGGCAAGGAGCGCGACATCATGTTCCTCTCCATGGTCGTCTCGGGCCGTGCCCAAGCGTCTTCGCAGGAGATGTTCCGCCAGCGTTACAACGTTGCTGCATCACGCGCCCGCGACCGCATGTATCTGGTCCGCAGCATCAGAGCGGAGGAGCTGAGCCCAGCAGACAAACTGCGGGCAGGCCTGCTCCAGCACTTCCAGGCACCCTATTCACAGGACGAAGCTGCATCCGCAGATCTGCGGACGCTGTGTGAGTCACCCTTCGAACGTGAGATGTTCGACGCGCTGGTCGAACGTGGCTACCGTGTCCAGCCGCAGGTCAAGGTTGGCAGCTACCGGATCGACATGGTGGTCGAGGGCGACAGGGATGCCCGACTTGCCATCGAATGTGATGGGGATCGTTACCATGGTCCCGATCAATGGGAGCAGGACATGCGCCGCCAACGCGTCCTCGAGCGAGCGGGCTGGAACTTCTGGCGCTGCTTCGCATCGAACTTCGTCCTGCACCGAAATGCACTGCTCGCGGATCTGGTTAACGCCCTGAAAGAAAAGGGAATTGAACCCGTGGGCGCTCAAGGCACAAGCGCGAGCAGTCATTGCCTGCATCGCACCTATGAGGCATTTCCTCCAGCCACGCCGCATCCGGCTCACGAAGAGGATGCGGCTGCCGAAAGCGCATAGGTCAACCTGTGGAGTTTTTGGCGGTTCACTGAACACATGAATCGCCGCAAGAAACGAGTGCCGCGGTTGGCGTGGCATGATCCCCCAGTCCCGTTCATGGAAGACCGATGGCCCTCGCCCTGATCGCCCTGCTGCTGGTCGAAGTCCTGCTGCTTGTCAGGTGGGCGCCGTTCTTCTTCGGCACCGGCATTGCCCTGTTCAACCAGCGCATTGCTGCATCTCCGGCCGAGCTGGCCCAGCTCTCGCTGGGTGGGCTTGAGCATGACCTTCCGGACGAGAAGTGGATGCGCCTGGTGTTTCATGCGCTGCCTGATGGCAGCGTCGCGTTCCGCGAGAGCTACGCCCCGCATTTTTGGGGCCGCTACTTCCCGCTGCTGCGCGGCCAGCTGGTGGTCGACAAGCGGCGCCGCGAAGTGCGGGTGATTGGCCGATGCAGCTGGTTCGCGCTGGTGTTTACCGCGATGCTGCTGCCGATCGTTCTGGTGCGCCCGATGGCGTGGCCGATCGTGGTGTTCCTGCTGGTGTTCTACATGGGGTATTACATCCAGCGGCGGCGGTATGCCGGCGTTGTTGACGCGGTGCGCGCGCGGCTGCGGTAGATCCATGTGGTGCGGGCGTCGGTGCCGACCAACGGTCGGCACCCACCAGGGCACAGATCAGTGCCGCCGGGCGTGGCCCGGCGCTACCGGGCCAGGGCGACTTCCGGGGCGGCGTGCTGCTGGCGCAGCCACAGCGCCAGGTCGCGCGGGCTGAGCGGGCGTGAGTACAGGTAGCCCTGGATTTCGTCGCACCCCTGCCGTCGCAGCATGTCTTCTTCCTGGTGTGTCTCCACGCCTTCGGCCACCACCTTCATGCCCAGCGCATGGCCCAGATGGACGATGGCCTGGGTCACTTCGGCCGTGCCCGTGTCATGCAGCATGCCCTGCACGAAGCTGCGGTCGATCTTCAGGCGGCCTACCGGGAAGCGGTTGAGATAGTGCAGGTTGGAGAAGCCGGTGCCGAAGTCATCCACCGCCAGCGGGACGCCGTGCCGCTCCAGCACGTCGAAACAGTGGCGCAGGATATCGGTGTCACGGATCAGCGCCGATTCGGTCAGTTCCAGCTCCAAGCGCTGCGGCGGCCAGCCGTGGGCGTGGCAGATCTCGATCACGCGCTCGGCAAAGCCACGGTCGCGCAGCTGCACGGCCGATACGTTCACCGCGATGCGCTCGAAGCGCAGGCCGGCGCGGTCCCATGCCGATGCCTGGCGGCAGGCTTCGGACAGCACCCAGTCGCCGATGCGGACGATCTCGCCACACTTTTCGGCAATGGGGATGAACTCGGCCGGGCTGCAGTAGCCGATGCCCGGGCGGTGCCAGCGCAGCAGCGCTTCGATGGCCGGCGGCTCACCGTGGTGGGCATGCAGCAACGGCTGGTAGGCCAGGCTGAACTCCTCGCGCTCGATCGCGCCATGCAGGCCGTGTTCGATCTCCAGGCGGCGCTGAATGCGCGCCAGGGCATCCTGGCTGTAATACTGGTAAGTGTTGCGCCCCGCTTCCTTGGCCGCGTACATCGCGGCGTCCGCGGCGCGCAGCAGCGAATCGAAATCGGTCTGGGTATCGCCCAGCATCGCGATGCCCACGCTGGCGCCCACCTTCAGGGTGGTATCGCCCCGGCGCAGCGGTTCGGCCAGCGAGCCGATCAGCTTGCGCGCCACGTGGCCGGCATCTTCCGGCTCGGCCAGGTCACGCAGCACCACGATGAATTCGTCGCCACTGAAGCGGCCGAACAGATCGTTGTTGCGCAGGTTCTGGTGCAGGCGGGTGGCGGCGGCCTTCAGAAGCGCATCGCCGGTGGCGTGGCCGAAGCTGTCGTTGATGGTCTTGAAGCCGTCCAGATCGATGAACAGCATCGCCAGCGAGGTGCCGCGGTCGCGGGCCTCTTCGATGGCCTCGGCGGTCTGCTCGCCCAGCAGGACGCGGTTGGGCAGGCCGGTCAGCAGATCGTAATGGGCCAGAAGTTCGATGCGCTCATTGGCTTCGCGCTCGCGGGTGATGTCACGGAACAGGACGACGAAGCGCGGCGGCAGGCCATCGCGACGGTCCAGCTCGATCAGCACCTGCACCCACACCCGCAGGCCCGACTGGCGGTAGAAGCATAGATCGAGCTGCTCGGGCAGGCCACCACCGGCAATGCGCTGCAGCGCAGCCTCGAAATGGGCGCGCGAATCTTCGGTGTACAGCGCCAGCGCCTGGTCCAGGGTGATCGGTTCCTTGCGCAGGCCGTGGATGCGGTAGCACTCCTCGGTCCACTGCATGTGCCGGGTGCTGACCTCGATCTCGCAGCCACCGATGCGGCCCAGCGCGGACACGCGGTTGAGCAGTTCGGTGCGCCAGCGGATGAGCGCGTCGGTCTGGTGCTGTTCGGTGATGTTCTGCACCTGGCCCAGCAGGCGCTTGGGGTGGCCATCCATATCCAGCAATGGCTGCATCCACAGGCGCAGGTGCTGCGAGGGCTCGCTGCCGCGGGTCAGTTCAAGTTCCAGGTTGGCGGCGCGGCCGTCACGCCACAGCCGGCGCCACGCAGCGCGCAGCGCGCCGCGCGAACGCGGGTGCAGCTGCTTCAGCCAGCGGCGCTGGCCGGGCACTTCGCCGGGCTCCAGGGCCAGCAGCGAGCGCAGCTCGGGCGACCACCAGAACCGGTGGTTGGTCGGATCGAACGACCAGCTGCCCATGCTGGCGATGCGCTGGGCCTCGCTCAGGTGCAGCTGCTGTTCCTGCAGCAGCGCTTCCAGCTGCTTCTGCTGCTCGATATCGGTATGCGTGCCGACCATGCGCAGCGGCTGGCCATCGGCGGTGCGGGCGACCACGCGGCCGCGATCCAGCACCCAGCGCCACTGGCCATCTTCCTGGCGGAAGCGGAACTGGGCGCTGTACTGCTCACTGTGGCCGCGCAGGTGCTCGTCCAGCGCGGCGCGCATGTCACCCAGGTCGTCGCTGTACACGCGGGCGATGATGGCGTTGGCCGTCTCGTCCACCAGCGCCGGGGTGCGTACCACCCGGTCGCTGGGAATGTCCCAGTCCCACAGGCTGTGGCCGGCACTTTCCAGGGCCAGCTCCCAGCGCCCGCCCGCATCCACCGGCACCGGCTCGGGCACGCTGAGGGTGAAGGCCAGCAGGTTGCCGCTGCCATCGTGTACCGCGCGCAGGTAGCCATCGTAGTGACCGCGGGGGCCGCCCGGCAGGGTGCAGGCAACGATGCCACCGTCGGCCGCAAGCAGGCGCAGGTCCTCCAGCATCGGCGCGTAGGCCGCCACCGTCGACGGCAGGCCGTGCTCGCGCGCGGCCGCATTGGCTGCAAGCGGGCGCCCGCCACGGTCGACGATGACCAGCGCCGAGGCAAGCGGGTGCTGCAGCAGGCTGGCGATGATCCCTTGGTCCACGCGATGTTGCTCCGGAATGGCGCGCCCGACAGCGGGGCACGCAGTGGTTAACGGCGCGTCCAGCGGATAATTGAGTGCCTGGGCGCACCTGCGCGGTAATATGGCCGGCGCCCCCTCTTCCTGCCCTGTCCATGCCCGCAGAACCGACCGGCACCGCCCCCGCTCCCGACCCGCAGATGGCGAAGGCGCTGGGTCGTGACCGTCGCCGGGTGGTGCTGAGCTACCTGGTGCTGGCGCTGGCGTGGATGATCGCCACCGATGGCGCGATGGCGGCCCTGGTGCCGGACCCGCAGCAGCTGGCGTTGTGGCAGACCGTGAAGGACGCCTTCTTCGCCTTTGCCAGCGCTGGCCTGCTGTACCTGCTGCTGCGGCCACTGGCCGAGCACGTGCTGCGCACCCATACCCGCCTGCAGGGCTCGGAGCTGCGCCTGCGGCAGCTGTTCGAGGGCAACCCCGGGCCGATCCTGGTCTACGACCTGGACAGCCTGGCCATCCTCGATGCCAACCCCGCCGCCTGCCTCGCCTTCGGCTGGGAGCGCGACGAACTGCTGCAGCAGGCCATCGACGTGCTCTGGGCGCCTGGCGACCGGCTGGTGCTGCAGGCCAAGCTGGAGGCGATCCGCGAGGCACCCGAGCAGATCTGCATCCTGCGCACCCCGCTGCAGCTGCGCGATGGCAGCGTCCGGCAGATGGAACTGCGCTCGAACGCGATCGACTATGACGGGCGCAACGCCCGCCTGCTGATCGCCATCGACCGCACGGCCGAAGACCTGGCCCAGCTGCGCCGCGACCAGGCCCTGGCGCGGGTGGAAGAGGCTCACGAGCTGGCCCGCATCGGCGCCTGGGAGCTGGACCCGGCCAGCGGCCTCGGCCGCTATTCCAACCAGGTGTACCGCCTGCTTGGCCGGCGCCCGCCCGAGGCCCGGCGCTGGCACCGCTTCGATGAACTGCTGGTACCGGCCGACCCGACCACCGCGGCCCAGACCGAGCAGCTGCTGGCCGAGCTGTGCACCAGCCCCACGGCACAGGTGGACGTACTGCTGCCGGTGCTGTCGATGGACGGCCGCGCGCTGATGGTGCACCTGCGCGCAGCGAGTGGCCTGGATGAGGCGGGCCGCGAGCGGGTGCTGGGCACCCTGCAGGACGTGACCGAACGCGAGCAGTCGCGCCGCCTGCTGCGTGAGCGCGAGGAGCAGTTCCGCGAGCTGGTGCGGGTGCTGCCCGACGGCGTGGTGATCCTGTCCGACGAGCACGTGCTGTACGCCAACGCCTGGGCCGCGGCCCTGTTTGGCTATGGCAGCCATACCCTGCTGGGCGAACCGCTGGATGCGCTGGTGGACCCGGCCGAACTGGACCGCGTGCGCGTGCAGCTGCGCGCCGGCCAGCCGCAGCACAGCCCTGGCCACAACAGCGTGGTGGTAATGCAGCGTGCCGATGGCCGCCGCTTCCATGCGGGGCTGGCCGTGGGCGAAGTGCGCTACGGCGGCCGCGACTGCAAGCTGCTGATCGTGCGCGACCTGAGCGAATCCGAGCGCACGCGCACCGCACTGGAAACCAGCAACCGCGAACTACAGGCCATGGCTGGCCGCCTGTTCTCGCTGCAGGAAGACGAGCGACGCGCCATCTCGCGCGACCTGCACGATGACATCGGCCAGGCGATCACCGCCATCAAGCTTTCCGCATATGCAGCGCAGGATGAAGAGGACGCGCAGCGCCGCAGCGAGGACCTGGCGCAGATCGTCAGCCTGGCCGACACCACGGTGGCCAAGCTGCGCGACATCTCCACCCTGCTGCGCCCGCCACAGCTGGATGCACTGGGCCTGGAGGCGGCATTGAGCTGGCAGGCGCGCGTGCTGTTCCGTTCTTCGCCGGTGGAGCTGCTGGCCGAAATCGATACCCTGCCCTCGCGCCCGGACAACAGCATCGAGCAGGCCTGCTTCCGCATCGCCCAGGAAAGCCTGACCAATGTGCTGCGCCACGCCCGTGCCAGCCAGGTGCAGCTGCAGCTGCGCGATGTCGACCAGCGCGGCCTGCACCTGCAGATCCGCGATGACGGCGAGGGCTTCGACCCGGACGGGCCGCGCGGGCTGGGCCTGATCG
This sequence comes from Stenotrophomonas sp. FW305-3-2-15-E-LB1, assembly GCF_058787375.1. Classification (NCBI taxonomy): domain Bacteria; kingdom Pseudomonadati; phylum Pseudomonadota; class Gammaproteobacteria; order Lysobacterales; family Lysobacteraceae; genus Stenotrophomonas; species Stenotrophomonas sp. FW305-3-2-15-E-LB1. The sequence goes on along the minus strand of NZ_JBYSZR010000002.1, from coordinate 112,387 downwards.
TGATGCGCGAACGTGCGCAGAGCGTCGGCGGCCACGTCCATATCGAGTCGGCGCATGGCGCCGGCACCCTCGTCGACGTCCACCTTCCCTACCAGGCGGCCACTGCAGCCGCCGCTGATTCCCCGGAATACTGAGCCATGTGGAACCCCAACATGCCCCTAGTCAGCATCGACGACGCCCCCGATCGGTTGGGCGCCGGCAACCCCGAGCTGCAGGTCATGGTCACCGAAGCCGCCTCCGGCGGCACCCCCTTGATGCTGATGCACGTGGATATCGACCACTTCGCATCGGTCAACGAAAACATGAGTGCCGACGTCGGCGACCAGGCCCTGGTGCTGGTTGCCCAGCGCCTGCAGTCCTACCTGCGCGGCCGCGGCAAGCTGTGGCGCCATGGTAGCGATGAGTTCCTGCTGGCGGTGCCGCGCACTGCCGACCTGCCGCTGCCGGAGGACTTCGCCGAAGAGATCCGCCAGCAGATGGAACTGCCGCTGTCGGTGCTGCCGTACACCCTGTTCATGACCGGCAAGCTGGGCGTAAGCCTGTGCCCGGAGCACGCCAGCAGTGCCTCGCGCCTGCTCGACCACGCCGAAGATGCGCTGTACCAGGCTGCGCGCGAGGGTGGCAATGCGGTGCGCATCCACGCGGTGGATACCCCGCCCAGCGCGCATAGTGAAAGCATCATCGCCCGCCAGATCGTCGACGCGATTCCCAATGGCGAACTGAAGCTGCGCTACCAGCCGCTGGTCAGCGCCCGCGACGGCCACGTGGTGGGCATGGAGGCGCTGCTGCGCTGGCAGTCGCCGACGCTGGGCATGCTGGTGCCGGAGCGCTTCATGCGCACGGCCGAGCGCCTGGGCATCATCGTGCAGATCGGCACCTGGGTGCTGGAAGGCGCACTGAAGCAGGCACGGTTGTGGCGCGACCAGGGCTTCGATGACTTCACCATCGCCGTGAATGTGTCGACGCTGCAGCTGCTGCGGCCGAACTTCTTTGCCGAGGTGATGGGCCTGATCCAGGCCGCGGGCGTGCCGGCGCAGATGCTGACGCTGGAGATCAACGAGAGCGCGCTGACCAACAACGTCAACTTCGTCCACGAAACGCTGGCCAACCTGCGCAACGAAGGCATCAGCCTGAGCTTGGACAACTTCGGCACCGGCGATTCCAGCCTGAGTGCGCTGGTGCGCTACCCGGTGGACAAGCTGAAGATCGACCGCAGCTTCATCAAGAGCGCGCCGGCCGGCAACCGCGAGGCCGCCATCGCCCGCGCCATCATCGCCATGGGCCACCAGCTGGGCATGACAGTGATCGCCAATGGCGTGGAATCGCAGGCGCAACTGGGCTTCCTGCGGCGCAACGACTGCGATGTATTCCAGGGCTATCTGTTCGGCGAACCGATGTCGGCCGATGCCGCCGGCATGACCCTGCGCCGCCGCTATCTGCGCCCGGAAGCGTTTGCCGAAACCCGCCCGGACCGCACCCTGCTGCTGCTGGATGACGAAGAGAACGTGCTGCGTTCGCTGGTGCGCCTGTTCCGTCGCGATGGCTACCGCATCCTGGCCGCCGGCAACGTGCGCGATGCGTTCGACCTGCTGGCGATCAACGACGTGCAGGTGATCCTGTCCGACCAGCGCATGAGCGACATGAGCGGTACCGAGTTCCTGGGCCGGGTGAAGATGCTCTACCCGGACACGATCCGCCTGGTGCTGTCCGGCTACACCGATCTGAACACGGTGACCGATGCGATCAACCGCGGTGCGATCTACCGCTTCCTGACCAAGCCCTGGAACGATGATGAGCTGCGCAAGCACATCCACCAGGCATTCCGCACGTACGAGGAACAACGGCGCAGCAATGCCGGGCCGACGCCGGTGGAAGCGGGAGACGCCGGCGAGGATCGCACGCCGCTGCGTTGAGGTTCAGGCCCCGGTAGTGCCGGCCGCTGGCCGGCTGCCCAGGGTGCCCGATTCCATGGGGTTGCCGGCCAGCGGCCGGCACTACCCGATGCCGTCAGCGCGGCTGCTTCACCGGCAGCACCACGCGGAAGCGCGAGCCGACGCCAGGCGTGCTGTCCAGGTCGATGCGGCCGTGGTGCTTGTTGATGATGCTGTAGGAGATCGACAGGCCCAGGCCGGTGCCGCTGCCGACCGGCTTGGTGGTGAAGAACGGATCGAAGATGCGCTGGCGCAGTTCCGGCGAGATGCCGCCGCCGGTGTCCTCGAACTCGACCCAGACCGTGTCGCCGTCCACGCCGGTGCGCACGGTGATGGTGCCGCGCTCGGCGATGGCGTGGCCGGCGTTGAGCAGCAGGTTCATGTAGACCTGGTTCAACTCCGACGGCAGGCATTCCACCAGCGGCAGCTGGCCGAACTCACGGTGCAGGGTGACCTTGTACTTGAGCTCGTTCCAGATGATGTTGATGGTCGATTCCAGGCCGGAATGCAGGTCCACCAGCTTCCACGACTCGTCGCGGCCGGAATAGGAGAAATCCTTCAGATCGCGCACGATGCGGGTCACCCGCTCGATGCCCTCGCGCGATTCGGCCATCAGCTGCGGCAGGTCGCGGCTGATGAAATCGATGTCGAGGCGGTCACGGATATCGTCGATTTCCGGGATCAGCGCCTTCGGGTCCGGCGCGCGCAGGGCCCGCTCGTACGCTTCAATGACGGTGAACAGGCTGCGCAGGTATTCCTGCAGGCTGCCGAGGTTGGAGTGCACGTAGCCGATCGGGTTGTTGATCTCGTGCGCCACGCCGGCGGCCAGCTGGCCGATGGAGGCCATCTTTTCCGACTGCAGCAGCTTTTCCTGGGTGCCGTTGAGGCGCAGGTAGGCCTGGCGCAGTTCGGCATGGCGCTGCTGCAGTTCGCGCTCGTAGTCTTCCTGCCCTTCGATGGGGCGGAACAGGGCCAGATAGTGGCCACTGCCGGGTTGGCCGTGGTGGTACAGGTGGGCGATGACTACCCCCTCGCCTACCGGCAGGCTGCCGTTCCACTGCCCGTGCAGGCGCGCCTGCTCCAGCGCGTCCGGCGGCAGCAGCTCGCGCAGGCGCTGCGGGGCCGCTGCGGCGGCTTCTTCACTGCCCAGCAGGTTCTGCGCGGCCGGGTTGGCCAGGGCCACCTGGCCGTCTTCGGTGAACAGCAGCAGCCCTTCGCGCAGGCGCTCAAGAAGGGCCTGCAGCACCGGCTGCGGGGGAAGGGGGGCGGTAACCAGGGCGTTGGCGGCAGACACGGCGACTCGGGGGCTTGCGAACAGGCGCCCAATATACGCGCTGCCGCGCAGCGCAGCAGCCTGACCGCATCCACGCATGGCGTGGATCTACTGCCGGGGCGCCCCTCGCGCCGGTCAGGCGACGGCGAGTGGCCGGCGTGCGTTGACCGTGTGCGCCTGGCCCTTGGCGTCGTACGAGGACGATGCCTCGGTGCGACCGAGCTGGCGCAGCGCCCAATCCACCTCGCGGCGGCGGCGCGACAGCAGCACGCCATTGGCGCGGTTGCGCTCGGCCAGCGCCTGCAGCTGCTCAGCCTCGCCCAGCGGCGGGGTCGAATCCAGGGCACGCAACGCCTCCAGCTTGGCGCCGGTAGCGCGGATCAGCGCGTGCACATCGTGCTCGACCAGGGCTTGGTGTTCGACATCCAGGGCCTGGGCAAGTCGCTGAAGATGTTCACTCATCGCCGCGGTCATCCCTGCAGCTGCTGGTCCAGTTCAAGCATGCGCGATGCAATCGCGTCCGGATTGATCTTGTAGCTGCCGTTCTGCAGCGACTCGCGCACGGCGGCGACACGCTGGGTGTCGATGGCCGGGGCGGTGCTCAGCTCACGCTCGAGCGCCTGCAGGTTGGTCGCCTCGCCGGTCAGGCGCAGGCTGTCAGCGGCCTCCACCGGGCGAGCCGGTGCATCACCGCTGACGCCCGGCTTGGTGGCCGGGGTCGTCACGCTGCGCAGTGCCTGGGGGACCTGCAGGTTGCCGTCGATTTTCTGGCTCATGGGGTGTCCTGGAGTTGCCGTTCACAAGGGATAACGACCGCAGGGCCGTGATCTTTAGGGAAATCTCTTACTTTTTCAACGCGCCACGATTACGTCACCATGGGCGTCCACTGTCCCCTGCACGATGCGGCGGGAGGACAGGTTTTCAACGGAAACGCGCTCGTTCTCGCCTGCATCGCCCATCGCCCGGCCCGCGATGCGCACCTCGACCGAGCCGCGCCGGGACACCAGGGCCACGCTGTCTCCTCGCTTGATGAGACGCTCGGTGACCAGATCGTTGGCCGACAGCAGGCTTCCGGCCTGCAGCGGCCTGCGGGCGATACGACCGACAGCGCTTGCGGGATCGGACAATACGGCGCCGGCGATCCGGGCCGCGTCACGCTGGGCAGTACTGATATCGGCCGCCGCCAGGGTTTCTCCAGTGGCAATGCCACGGGTCAGCACCAGCACCGCCTGGTTGTGGCGCACCTTCACCGGCACGAACAGGCGCCAGCCCCCGGCGTCGGGGCAGCTGACCTCCACCGTGGTGTTGGCGGTGGGCTGCACCTGCAGGGCGGCCCCGCAGCGCGGCAAGCGCAGCGCGTCGGCCACCACGGCCTCGCCCTCGCTGCCGGCCGCCAGGGTCGACAGCGCCGCCGCGCGGATGCTGGCCACCGGCTGCCAATCGGCAGCGGCCGCCCACGGCGAGGCGAGCGCCAGTGCAATGCCCAATAGAGATGTGATCCGGCGCATGGCGCCTCCTGCTCGGAAAGACCTGGCCGGGTGCGTGCAAGCGGCGTGCCAGAGCCTTGGCCTTGTAAAGCGGTCGACTAACAGTCGACCCTACCAATCGGGCGGTCGACTAACAGTCGACCCTACCAATCGAGCGGTCGACTAACAGTCGACCCTACCAATCGGGCGGTCGACCAACGGTCGACCCTGCAAGATGCATCGCAAGCGACACGGGGCCCTCAAGTTCGGCCGCCCCTGCGCCGATACAGCAGCCATGTCCCATGACCTGCTCAACCGGATCGACCAGCGGACCCGACTGGCCGGCCACAATCGCCTGGCGCTGCTGCTGTTCCGTCTCGGCGGACGTCAGCTTTTTGGCGTCAATGTCTTCAAGGTGCAGGAAGTCCTGCGCCGCCCGGAGCTGTTCCAGGTACCCGGGCTGCCCGGCCAGTTCGCCGGCGTGGCCGATGTGCGTGGCCGTTCGGTGCCGGTGCTGGACCTGGGCCTGGCCATCGGCCACCCCGAGCGTGAGCCGGACGCGGACACCGCCCCCGGCTACCTGGTGGTGACCGAGTTCAACCGCTCCATCCAGGGGTTCCTGGTGAGCGGGGTCGAGCGCATCGTCAATATCGCGGTGGAAGACATCCACCCGCCGCCGGAGCTGGGCGCCGAATCGAGCTACCTGACCGCGGTGACCCGCTTCCAGGGCGAGCTGATCCAGGTGATCGACGTGGAAAGCGTGCTGGCCGACATCGCCCAGATCCGTGGCGAGGCCGTGCTGGACCCGACCATGGCCATGCCGGCCGACGCCCCGCAGCTGCAGGTGCTGGTGGTGGACGACTCCCGCGTCGCCCGCCAGCAGATCCGCAGCGTACTGGACCAGCTGGGGGTCGGCGCGACCCTGCTTTCCGATGGCAAACAGGCGCTGGACCACCTGCTGCAGATCCACGCCTCGGGTGAAAACCCGGCCGACCGCTACGCCATGGTGATCTCGGACATCGAGATGCCGGCGATGGACGGCTACACGCTGACGACGGAAATCCGGCGCCACGCCGGCCTGTCCGGGCTGTATGTGCTGCTGCACACCTCCCTGTCGGGCGTATTCAACAATGCGATGGTGGAGCGCGTCGGCGCCAACGCCTTCGTGGCCAAGTACTCGCCGCACGAGCTGGCCGACTTCGTGCTGGACCGCCTGCGCAAGGTGGCGATGGCGGCGTAAGGCCGCCCCACGCGACTCCGCCGGGCATGGCCCGGCGCTACCGGGACCTCCCGCACCCCATGGGTAGCGCCGGGCCATGCCCGGCGGCGCGCACGCTTTGGCACACCGCTTGCAGCTTCCCGGGCATCGTTCCCGTGGGAGTGCACCGTGCGCAACCTGATTACCGACTACCTGGGCGTACATGCCCAGGCCATGCCGTTGCGCGAACAGCGGATGAAGCTGATCGCCAGCAACCTTGGCAACGCCGATACCCCCGGCTACAAGGCCCAGGACCTGGACTTCGACGCCGCCCTGCGCAACGCGCAGGGCCTGGATGCCAACGGCCTGATGACCACCACGAGCGAACGGCACTACGAGATCAGTAGTGGCCTGAACCCGTTCCAGGTGGCCCGCGAAGGCGTACAGCCCAGCCTTGATGGCAACACCGTCGACCCCGATGCCGAGCGCGCCGCCTATGGCCGCGCCGCGCTGGAATACCGTGCCTCGCTCAGCTTCGTCGAGAGCAAGGTCCGTTCCATGCTCACCGCGATCACGGGGCAGTAAGCCATGAGCAACCTGCCGATCTTCGACATCGCCGGCTCCGCACTGCAGGCGCAGTCGGTGCGCATGAGCACCATCGCCTCCAATCTGTCCAACGCCGACAGCATCGCCGGCTCGGCCGACGCGGTCTACAAGCCGCTGGAGCCGATCTTCCAGGCCGTGACCAGCAAGACCGATCCGAACATCACCTCGGTCAAGGTCAAGGAAATCACCCAGAGCGATGCCGCGCCGATCAAGCGCTACGAGCCCGGCCATCCGCTGGCCGACGCCGATGGCTACATCTACCAGCCCGACGTCGATCCGGTGGCGCAGATGGTCAACCTGATCTCGACCTCGCGCAATTACCAGGCCGGCGTGGAGATGTTGACCACCGCCAAGGAACTGGCCCTGGCCACCCTGACCATGGGCCGCTGAGGCGCGCCCGCGAGGATTACCGCATGACCACCGTCACCACCCAGACCAACCAGGACGTCTACGCCGCCCTCGGCCTGAACGCCCCCAACAGCAACAGCACCAAGAAGAAGAACACGCTCGACCAGGCTGACTTCCTGCGCCTGATGACCGAGCAGCTGCAGCACCAGGATCCGTTGAAGCCGATGGACAACACGCAGATGGTCGCGCAGATGGCGCAGATGTCCACCGTGCAGGGCATCACCGACCTCAACACCTCGGTGAAGGGCTTCCAGGAATCGATGGCCAGCGACCAGGTGCTGCGTGGCGCGGCACTGGTCGGCCACGAAGTGCTGGTGCCCTCGGAAAAGCTGGTGCTCGAAGCGGAAGGTGATGTCAGCGGCACCGTGGCAGCACCCGCCGCCGGCATCGTCACCGTCGATGTCACCGATTCCAACGGCAGCAAGGTCACCTCGATCAGTGTCGAAGCCGCTGCCGCCGGCGAAGTGGCGTTCAAGTGGGACGGCAAGGATGCCAACGGCAACCGCATGGCGCCGGGCAAGTACTCCATCGTCGCCAACCACGTCGACACCGCAGGCACCAGCACCAAGCTGTCCACCTACGTGCAGGCGCCGGTGGAAAGCGTGACCGTCGGTTCCGACGGCCTGTACCTGAACCTCAAGGGCCTGGGCACGGCCCCGATCGATTACGTGCTCCGCGTCAGCTGAGCCGCACCCCCGCATCTACCAGGAGCAATCCCATGGGCTTCAACGTCTCGCTGTCCGGCATCAACGCCGCCAATACCGACCTGAGCGTAACCGCCAACAACGTTGCCAACGTCAACACGGTCGGCTTCAAACAGTCGCGCGCCGAATTCGCCGACCTGTTCGCCGCCACCAGCTATGGCCTGTCCAACAACCAGACCGGCTCGGGTGCGCGCGTCACCAACGTGGCCCAGCAGTTCATCCAGGGCAACAACGACCAGACCGGCCGCAGCCTGGACATGGCCATTTCCGGTGAGGGCTTCTTCACCATGAACATGAACGGCGCACGCGTCTATTCGCGCGCCGGCAACTTCCAGACCGACTCGGCCGGTTACGTGGTCAACCCGCAGGGCGCACGCCTGCAGGTCTTCGCACCCAATGCCGATGGCACCAGCTTCGACGCCGGCCGCCTGGTCGACCTGCAGCTGCTGACCACCGACAGCCCGCCCAAGCAGACCAGCGAAGTGAAGGTGGGCTTCACCCTGCCCGCCAACGCCAAGCAGCCGACGGTCGCCGATTTCGATCCGACCGATTCCAACAGCTACAACCAGTCCAGCGGCGGCATCACCGTCTATGACTCGCTGGGCGTGAGCCACATCCAGGTGTCCTACTTCGTCAAGGACGCCGCGACCAACGGCTGGACCGTACACAACTACGTCGATGGCGAACCGGCCGGTACTCCGACCGCGATCGCGTTCGACAACAGCGGCAAGCTCACCACCCCGGCCGATGCCAAGATCAGCCTCGGCACGTTCACCCCCACCACCGGTGCGGGCGAACTGAACATGACGCTGGATATCAGCGGTTCGACCCAGTACGGCGAGAAGTTCGCCCTGCGCAACACGCAGCAGGACGGCTATGCGGCCGGCAAGCTCAACGAGATCACCGTGTCCGACAGCGGCGTGGTCTACGCACGCTACTCCAATGGCGATGACAAGCCGCTGGGCCAGGTGGCACTGACCAGCTTCAACAACACCCAGGGCCTGGCGCAGAAGGGCAACAACCTGTGGGTGGAAACCTTCGAGTCGGGTACCCCGCGCACCGCCGCGCCTGACAGCTCCAACCTCGGCAAGATCCAGGCCGGCGCGCTGGAAGCATCGACCGTGGACCTGACCGAGCAGCTGGTGAACATGATCACCGCGCAGCGCAACTTCCAGGCCAACGCGCAGATGATCACCACGCAGGACCAGATCACCCAGACCGTCATCAACATCCGTTGATGACCTGCTGAACCTGTCACGGAACGCCCCCCATGGATAAAGCCCTTTACGTTGCGATGACCGGCGCCCGCGCCTCCCTGCAGGCGCAGGGAACGCTCAGCCACAACCTCGCCAACTCGGACACCCCCGGCTTCAAGGAAGCGCTGGCCAACACCGAAGCCTTCCCGATCCGTGGCCAGGGCTTTGCCTCGCGGGTGGATGCGCTGCACGTCGACGCCGGTTTCAACCGCACCGCCGGCGCGCAGCACATCACCGGCAAGCCGCTGGACCTGTCGCTGCAGACCGGCACCTGGCTGGCCGTGCAGGCCACCGACGGCAGCGAGGCCTACACCCGTGGCGCCGCGCTGTCGGTCACCCCGAACGGCCAGCTGGTGACCTCCAGCGGCCATCCGGTGCTGGACGACAACAACAACCCGATCGCCATCCCGCCCTACCAGGCGATGGAAGTGGGCCACGACGGCACGATCTCGATCATCCCGCAGGGCGAAGGCCCGCAGACGATGGCGATGATCGGCCGCATCAAGATCGTGCAGGCCGCCGACGAACGCCTGGAGCGCCGCCTTGACGGCCTGTTCGCCAACACCGACCCGCAGCAGCCGTTCGCACAGGCACAGGGACCGACGGTGCACAGCGGACAGCTGGAAGGCAGCAACGTCGATGCAGCCGGTGCGCTGGTGCAGATGATCCAGCTGCAGCGCCAGTACGAAATGCAGGTACAGGTGATCAAGCACGGCGACGAGAACGCACGCAGCGCCAACAGTCTGCTGCGCTTGGGCGGCTGACGGAATTCCGGCACCGGCACGCGCCGTTGCTGGCACGCCGCTTGCACTACTTCACCCAAGGGCCGCACCGCGCGGCCGGCTTCACCCAGACAGGACTTCGAAGATGAACCAGGCACTGTGGATCGCGAAAACCGGACTGGATGCGCAGCAGATGCGCATGTCGGTGGTTTCCAACAACCTCGCCAACACCAACACCACCGGCTTCAAGCAGGACCGCGCCAGTTTCGAGGATCTGCTGTACCAGCAGGTGCGCCAGCCTGGCGGCGCATCGTCGGCGCAGACGCAGCTGCCGACCGGCCTGCAGATCGGCACCGGCGTGCGCGTGGTGGCCACCGCCAAGAATTTCGAACAGGGCAGCCAGCAGCAGACCGGCCGCGCACTGGACGTGATGGTCAACGGCCGCGGCTTCTTCGAAGTGCAGATGCCCGATGGCAGCTCGGCGTATACCCGTGACGGCTCGTTCAAGATCAACCAGGACAGCGAGCTGGTCACCAACAGCGGCTACCCGGTGCAGCCGGGCATCCAGATTCCCGAAGGCGCGCAGTCGGTGACCATCGGCAGCGACGGCACCATCAGCGTGAAGATGGCCGACGACGCCGCCACCGTGGAAATCGGCGCGCTGACCCTGACCGACTTCGTCAATCCGGCCGGCCTGCAGGCCCGCGGCGAAAACCTGTTCCTGGAAACCACCGCCTCCGGCCCGGCGCAGAACGGCAACCCCGGCCTGAACGGCCTGGGCAACGTGGTGCAGGGTGCGCTGGAAGGCAGCAACGTCAACGTGGTGGAGGAGCTGGTTTCGATGATCGAAACGCAGCGCGCCTACGAAATGAACGCCAAGGCCATTTCGACCACCGACGCGATGCTCGGCTACCTGAACCAGAACGTCTGACCGTCGCCAACGGGATACCGCCATGTCGTCCTTCTCCACCCTTGCCCGAATCGCCCTGCCCTGCGCCGTGGCCGCCCTGCTTGGCGGCTGCGTGATCGCCGGCGACGTGCGCCCCTACCCCGCCATGGCGCCGATCCAGCCGATCATGCCGCCGCAGGCCGCACCGACCGCGGGCGCGATCTATGCCGCCGGCCCCACGCTGCAGCTGTACTCGGACCGCCGCGCACGCGATGTCGGCGACCTGCTGACCATCACGCTGCTTGAGAACACCACCGCCACGACCAGCGCCAACACCGCCACCAACAAGGAATCGAACCTGAGCATCGGCACGCCGTCGATCTTCGGTGCGCCGGTAACCCTGGGTGGCAAGGACGTGCTCAGCGCCAATGCTTCGGGCAAGCGTGATTTCACCGGCAAGGGCAACAGCGCGCAGAGCAACCGCCTGCAGGGCAGCGTGACGGTGACCGTGGTGCAGCGCCTGCCCAACGGCAACCTGGTGGTGCAGGGGCAGAAGAACCTGCGCCTGAACCAGGGCGACGAACTGGTGCAGGTGCAGGGCATCGTGCGCCCGGGCGACATCGCGCCGGACAACAGCATTCCCTCCAGCCGCGTGGCGGAAGCCCGCATCGTCTACGGCGGCCGCGGCCCGGTCGCGCAGTCCAACGCGATGGGCTGGCTGAGCCGCTTCTTCAATTCCGGCCTGACGCCGTTCTGAGTATGGCCATGAAGATTTCATTCCGATATTTCCTGCAGCGACGCGCGGCGTCGCTCTACGGATCGCTGTTCCTGGTGCTCGCCGTTGCTTTCCCGGCCAGCGCCGAGCGCATCAAGGACCTCGCCCAGGTGGGCGGCGTGCGTGGCAATGCACTGGTGGGCTACGGCCTGGTGGTGGGCCTGGATGGCAGCGGTGACCGCACCAGCCAGGCGCCCTTCACCGTGCAGAGCCTGAAGAACCTGCTCGGCGAGCTGGGCGTGAACGTGCCGGCCAACGTCAACCCGCAGCTGAAGAACGTGGCCGCCGTGGCGATCCACGCCGAGCTGCCGCCGTTTGCCAAGCCGGGCCAGCCGATCGACATCACCGTGTCCTCCATCGGCAACGCGGTGTCGCTGCGCGGTGGTTCGCTGCTGATGGCCCCGCTGCGCGGCGCCGATGGGCAGATCTATGCCATCGCCCAGGGCAACCTGATCGTCGGCGGCTTCGGCGCGCAGGGCAAGGATGGTTCGCGCGTCTCGGTGAACGTGCCCAGCGTGGGCCGCATTCCCAACGGCGCCACCGTCGAACGCGCCCTGCCCGATCCGCTGGCCAACGGCGGCGACATCACCCTGAACCTGCACCAGAACGATTTCACCACGGTCTCGCGCATGGTCGCTGCGCTCAACAACGCCTTCGGCGAGGGCGCTGCGCGTGCCGTCGATGGCGTGACCGTCGCCGTGGCCGCACCGACCGACCCGGGTGCGCGCATCGGCCTGCTGGCCCGCATCGAGAACCTGGAACTGACCCCGGGCAGCGCCCCGGCCAAGGTGGTGGTCAACTCGCGTACCGGCACCGTGGTCATCGGCCAGCAGGTGCGCGTCGGCCCGGCCGCGATCTCGCATGGCTCGCTGACGGTGACCATTCAGGAGAACGCCAACGTCAGCCAGCCCAATGCCTTCGGTGGCGGGCAGACCGTGGTCACCCCGCAGTCGACGGTGACGGCCACCAACGATGGCAGCCGCATGTTCAAGTTCAACGGCGGTACCACGCTGGATGAAATCGTACATGCCGTGAACGCCGTGGGCGCTGCCCCGGGCGACCTGATCGCGATCCTGGAAGCGCTGAAGCAGGCCGGTGCGCTGAGCGCCGAACTCGAGGTGATCTGACATGCGCATCAATCCCACCTTCGACCTGAATCCTGCACAGCAGACCGACCCTGCCAAGATCGACAAGGTCGCGCGCCAGCTGGAAGGCCAGTTCGCGCAGATGCTGGTCAAGAGCATGCGTGATGCCAGCTTCGGTGATTCGCTGTTCCCCGGTGAGAACAAGATGTTCCGGGAGATGTACGACCAGAAAATCGCCGAGGCGATGACCCGGGGCAAAGGCCTGGGCCTGTCGTCCATCATCAGCCGCCAGCTGTCCGGCCAGCAGGCCGACGGCCCGGCGCTGGATACCCGCGTGGACCCGGCCAAGGCCAGCCGCGCCTACCAGCTCAATGCACCGGCCAAGGCGGCGCCCTCGCTGTCGCTGGACGATGCCAGCCAGGCCGTGCGCATGCTGCAGCAGATGGCGGCAGGCGCCCAGGAGGGCGCGCAGGCCGCGGCCAGCCCCGCACTGGCACCGATGGAGCAGGCACTGGACCTGATTGCCGGCCGCGACAGCAGCAGCATGCACCGTTCGCTGGGCACCAGCGATCCGTATGCCAGCAGCATCGACGGCGACGATTGGGCGGCCAGCAACGACCAGTGGGCGGCCACCGCCAGCAACCGCGGCAGCATGGGCACGCCGGCCGATGCCCTGGCCACCCGCACCGCCGTGGCCCAGCTGGGCGCGAACACGCCCGAAGGATTCGTGGCCAGCATCTGGGGCCACGCACAGAGCGCGGCCAAGGAGCTGGGCGTCGATGCCCGCGCCCTGGTGGCCCAGGCCGCGCTGGAAACCGGCTGGGGCAAGCGCCAGATCAAGCACGCCGATGGCAGCACCTCGCACAACCTGTTCGGCATCAAGGCCACCGGCTGGAAGGGCCAGAGCGCCGTCGCCGGTACCCACGAGTATGTCGATGGCGTGCGCCGTAACGAAACGGCCAGCTTCCGCGCCTACAGCACGCCCGCCGAGAGCTTCGCCGACTACGTGCGCCTGCTGAAGACCAGCCCGCGCTACCAGCAGGCACTGCAGGCCGGCACCGACGTGCAGGGCTTCGCCCGTGGCCTGCAGCGCGCCGGCTACGCCACCGATCCGCGCTACGCGGCCAAGATCGCCGCGATCGCCGGTGGCCCGACCATCGAGCGCGCCGTGGCCGCCGTGACCGACGCCGGCACGCGCCTTGGCCAGACCTTCGCCAGCACCGCGACAGCGGCGCTGGGTATCACCCGTCGTTGAGGAACCCCATGTCCAGCGTCCTTTCCACCGGTACCAGTGCCCTGCTCGCCTTCCAGCGTGCGTTGGCGACCACCAGCCATAACGTCGCCAACATCAACACGCCCGGCTACAGCCGGCAGAAGGTCGACTTCGCCACCGCCGATCCGCAGAACTACGGGTTTGGCGAGGTGGGCAGCGGCACCCGGATCACCGACATCCGCCGCGCTGCTGACCAGCTGGCGATCTCGCGGCTGCTCGACAGCAGCGGCGAACTCGCGCGCCTGAAGCAGCTGTCGACCATGGCCGACCGGGTCAACGCCCTGTTCTCCGATTCGGCCACGAACGTCGCCGGCTCCTGGTCCAACTTCTTCGATGCCGTCAGCGGCCTGTCGTCCAATGCCGCAGGCACGGCCGACCGGCAGAGCCTGCTCGATGGCGGCAAGGCCCTGGCCAGCCGCTTCGGCCAGCTCAACACGCAGATGAACAACCTCAGCAGCGAGGTCAACAACGGGCTCATCGCCGGTGCCACCGAAATCAACCGGCTGGCCCAGGAAATCGCCCAGATCAACGGTGCCATCGGCAGCAACGTGACCGACGCCGCGCCGGACCTGCTGGACCGCCGCGACCAGCTGATCTCGCAGCTGGTCGGCTACACCGGCGGCACCGCGGTCGTGCAGGATGGCGGCGTGATGAACGTCTACACCGCCGGCGGCAATGCGCTGGTGGTGGGCACGACGGCCTCCAAGGTCACCACGGTGACCGACCCCTACCAGCCCGAGCGCCTGCAGCTCGCCCTGCAGACCCAGGGCGGCACGATCACCCTGGACCCGAAGGCCGTGGGCGGGAAGATCGGCGGCATGCTCGAGTTCCGCGACACCGTGCTGACCCCGGCCCAGGCCGAACTGGGCAAGCTCGCGGTCGGCCTGGCCGAGAGCTTCAACCAGGCCCACCGCCAGGGCGTGGACCTGTATGGCCAGATGGGTGGCGACTTCTTCAACATCGGCAACCCGCGCGTCACCCCCAATACCAGCAACGCCGGCACCGGCAGCATCACGGCGACCTATGGCGACCTGTCCAAGCTGGATGCACAGAACATCGTGCTCAAGTTCGACGGCACGCAGTGGCAGGCCAGCCGCGCCGACACCGGCGCCAGCGTTGCCCTGACCGGCACTGGCAGCGCCACCGATCCGCTGGTGATCAACGGCGTCGAACTAGTGGTGAGCGGCACCCCGGCCACCAACGACCGGTTCCTGCTGCAGCCGACCGCCGGCGTGGCCGGCAGCCTGGAAACGGCCATCACCGATCCCTCGCGCATCGCGGCCGCCGCCGCCGTGAAGGGCACGGCAGCACTGGCCAACACCGGTACCGGCAAGCTGACCGGCGTTGCGGTGACCGACGTCGGCAACGCCAACCTGCGCGACCCTGCCGCGATCGTGTTCACCTCGGCCACGACCTACACCATCAATGGCGGGGCGCCGCAGACCTATACGCCCGGCCAGACCATCAGCGCCAACGGCTGGAGCTTCGTGCTGGATGGCGCGCCCAAGACCGGCGACACCTTCAACATCACCCCTACCCCGGCAGGCTCGTCCGACAACAGCAACGCCGCGCTGCTGGCCAAGGTCGAGGATGCCAAGGCATTCAACGCTGGCACGGTCACCCTCAACGGCGCGCTCGGTGGCCTGACCACCCAGGTCGGCGCCGCCGCACGCTCGGCCGAGTATTCGCTCGATGCGCAGCAGGTCATCTCGGACAAGGCGCAGTCCGCCCGCGACGAGATTTCCGGCGTGAACCTGGATGAAGAAGCCGCCGACATGCTGCGCCTGCAACAGGCCTACCAGGCCGCCTCGCAGCTGATCTCCACCGCCGACAACATGTTCCAGACCATCCTGGGAGCAATCCGCCGATGAGCAGCCGCATTTCCACCGGGATGATGTTCAACCAGTCGGTATCGCTGATGCTGGCCAAGCAGTCCAAGATCAGCCACCTCGAGCAGCAGATCGCCACCGGCAGCAAGATCAGCTCGGCCAAGGACGATCCGGTCGGTGCCGGCACCGCCGTTGGACTGGACCGCGTCGTGGCCGGCCTCGAGCAGCTCGGCAAGAACGCCAACAGCGTGCAGAACCGTCTTGGCCTGCAGGAAAACGCGCTGGCGCAGGTCAATGAACTGATGTCGCGCGCCGTTGAACTGAGCATCCAGGCCAACAGCCCGGTACCCAAGTCCAGTGACCTCAAGGCCATCGTCAGCGAACTGAAGACCATCCAGGACAGCCTGCTGTCGCTGGCCAACTCCCGCGATGGCAGCGGCCGCTACCTGTTCGGCGGCAGCAACGACGCCGATGCGCCGTTCAAGCTGTCCGGCGGCACGGTCACCTACAACGGCGACCAGAACCAGCGCCAGGTGGAGGTTGCGCCCGGCCAGCTGGTGTCCGATGCCCTGCCCGGCAGCGAGATCTTCATGCGCATCCCCACCGGCGATGGCCGCGTGGATGCCAGCGCTGCCGCCGGCAACAGTGGCAGCGGCCTGCTCACCTCCATCAGCCGCGATGGCAGCGGTAGTTGGGCCGGCGGCACGCTCAACGTGCGCTTCACCGGCACCGCCGAAGGGGCCTACGAGGTCGTGGACGGCAGCGGCACGGTGGTGGGCAGCGGCACCCACAAGCCCGGCGAAGACATCGTCGTGGCCGGCGTCAGCATGCGCATCGAAGGCGCGCCGGCGGCCGGGGACGAATTCAACATCAGCGACGCGGGTACCCGCGACATCTTCTCCACCCTGGACAACCTGGTCGCGGCACTGGAAACCGACCCGTCCACTGAAAGCCAGCGCACGGCACTGCAGAACACCCTGCAGTCGAGTATCCGCGACCTCAACCGGGCCTCGGAAACGATGATCGATGCCCGTGCCAAGGGCGGTGCGCAGCTGGCCGCCATCGATACCGCGGCCAGCGCCCGCGAAGCCACTGCCGTCACCGTCAAGAGCACGCTCTCGACGATGCGCGATCTCGACTACGCCGATGCGATCGGCCAATACAAGCTGGAGAACGCTGCCCTTCAAGCCGCCCAGACCATCTTCAGCCAGATGCAGGCGATGTCCCTGTTCAACAAGATCGGCTGACCCCTTCCCGTTCCACCTGACTTCCAGCACGGCGCGTCCCGCGCCTTTCCTCACCGAAACGAACCGAGCAACCACGGAGAAGCACCATGGCACAGATCATCAACACCAACACCATGTCGCTGAACGCTCAGCGCAACCTGACCACCAGCAGCAGCTCGCTGGCCACCTCGATCCAGCGCCTGTCCTCGGGCCTGCGCATCAACAGCGCCAAGGACGATGCCGCCGGCCTGGCCATTTCCGAGCGTTTCACCACGCAGATCCGTGGCATCAACCAGGCCGCGCGCAACGCCAACGACGGCATCTCGCTGGCCCAGACCGCCGAAGGCGCACTGGGTGAAGTGGGCAACAACCTGCAGCGCATCCGCGAACTGGCCGTCCAGGCCCGCAGCGCCACCAACTCCGCTTCCGACCGCCAGGCGCTGAACGCCGAAGTGCAGCTGCTGAAGCAGGAAATCCAGCGCGTCGCCGAACAGACCAACTTCAACGGCACCAGCCTGCTGGACGGCAGCTTCACCAACCAGGCCTTCCAGATCGGCGCCGACCAGGGCCAGACCATCAACATTTCGCAGATCGCCAATGCGAACGTGCACAAGCTGGGCGACTGGACCAGCGCCTCGACCCCGGCCAGCGTGACCGGCCAGGCCGCAACCGGCGGTGCGGCAGCTGCAACGCCGACCACCTCCGGCGTGTCGGGCAACTTCACTCCGGTTGCCTCTGCCGCTGCGGGTGGGTTCGCCTTCTCGGTGGGCGGCGTTGAAATCCATACCGCTGCTGCGGGTGATGCGGTCAGCGTGGCCGACCTCACCACCGCCCTGGCCAACAAGTCCGACGCGCTCGCTGCCGCCGGCATCACCATGACCGGCACCGTGGCCGCAGGCACGCTGGCGTTCTCGCGTGCCGATGGCAACGACATGGCGATCACCGTTACCGGTACCGGTGCCGGTGAAGGCTTCGCAACCGCAGCTTTCGCCACCAACCACCAGGACGGCACGCCTGCCGTCGCCGCTGATTACCCGGCCGTCACCGCCGGCCAGCTGACGCTGACCAAAGCCGATGGCAGCGGCGTGGTCGACATCACCGTCGGCGCCGCCAAGACCGCAACGGAGCGCAACACCCTGCTGGTGAATGCCATCAACGCCAAGACCCACGAAACCGGCGTGGCCGCATCGCTGATCGACGGCAAGGTGCAGCTGGAAAACAAGGAAGGCAACTTCACCATCGGCGGCACCCTGAGCGCGACCGAGCTGGCCAATGCCACCGGCCTGACCGCCGGCAGCAGCGCCACCACCGGTACCTCGTTCGCCGCAGGCACCACGCAGACCGGCTTTGCCGAGCTGGACATCTCCAACCAGGCCAACGCTGACAACGCCATCCTGGCCATGGATGCCGCGCTGCAGTCGATCAACTCGGCGCGTGCCGACCTGGGTGCGATCCAGAACCGCTTCACCTCGACCATCGCCAACCTGAACACCAACTCGGAAAACCTGTCCGCCGCCCGCAGCCGCATCCGCGACGTGGATTACGCGCAGGAAACCGCCGAGCTGACCCGTGGCCAGATCCTGCAGCAGGCCGGCACGGCCATGCTGGCCCAGGCCAACCAGGTGCCGCAGAACGTGCTGCGTCTGCTGCAGTCGTAACCGACGCCGCACCCTGAGCTGTACCGAGGCCCCGCCATGCAGATGGCGGGGCCTTTTCGTTTGCCCCGGGAAAAAAGCACCGAAACTTTCCTAAAGGCCGGAGGGGTAGTGCCGTTATTGATTTCAGCAGCGGTAGCACACCCCTTGGGGGGAAGCCAGCCACTGCCCCCCGAAACCGGTCAGGCTGCTCTGCCGGACACACTGCCAACAAGGAAACCGCACCATGGCACAAGTCATCAACACCAACACCATGTCGCTGAACGCCCAGCGCAACCTGAGCACCAGCGGCACCAACCTGGCCACCACCATTCAGCGCCTGTCCTCGGGCCTGCGCATCAACAGCGCCAAGGACGATGCCGCCGGCCTGGCCATCTCCGAGCGCTTCAGCACCCAGATCCGCGGCGCCAACCAGGCCGCCCGCAACGCCAACGACGGTATTTCGCTGGCCCAGACCGCTGAAGGCGCCCTGGGTGAAATCGGCAACAACCTGCAGCGCGTCCGTGAACTGGCCGTGCAGTCCCGCAGCGCCACCAACTCCGCTTCCGACCGCCAGGCGCTGAACGCCGAAGTGCAGCTGCTGAAGCAGGAAATCCAGCGCGTCGCCGAGCAGACCAACTTCAACGGCACCAGCCTGCTGGACGGCAGCTTCACCAACCAGGCCTTCCAGATCGGCGCCAACCAGGGCGAGACGATCAACATCTCGCAGGTTGCCAACGCCAACATCAGCAAGCTCGGCAACTGGACCAGCGCCACCACCTCGGCAACCGCCACCGGCGTTGTGCCGAACGGTGATGCCGTCGCCGCTGTCCCGGCTGTTGCCGCCACCAAGGCCATGGGTGCATTCACCGCGTCCGCCGGCGGCGATGCGACCAGCAGCGTTACCCAGACCTTCACTGCAGGCAGCGCCACCCTGGCTGTCACCGTGACGGGCGCTTCGGATGCAGCAAGCAACGCCGCTGCCTTCGTCACCGCCGGCTTCGGCGCCGACGGTACCGGCACCGTCAACGGCTTCAGCCTGGACCTGGGTGCGGCCACCACCATCGCTGGCGCCATCACCGCGGGCAGCCTGACGGTCTCCCGCGCTGACGGCACCAACTTCACCCGCGCCCAGACCGTCGCCGGCACTGCCTACGGCACCGCCCCGGGCTTCGCTGGCCCGACCGCCGCCAGCACCAACGGTGTGGCTGGCGAAGCAGCGATCCCGTCGAAGTTCGGCGCCGCCAGCTTCACCATCACCGGCACGCTGGATGGCGCTGCCACCTCGGCGGTGCAGATCGACCTGACCGCGGTCGGCTCGGCTGGCGATCGCGCCACCCAGCTGGTCAACGCCGTGAACGCCAAGACGCACGAAACCGGCGTCAGCGCAGCGCTGGTCGAGGGCAAGGTGCAGCTGACCGGCAAGGAAGGCGACTTCACCGTGGGCGTTGCTGGCTCGACCGACGCTGCCGACCTGCTGGAGCAGACCGGCCTGACCGCCGCTGCCACCACCAACTACGCCGCTGGCGGTGCCAAGACCGGCTTCGCCGATTTGGACATCTCCTCGGTCGGCGGTGCAGACAACGCCATCCTGGCGATGGACGCAGCCCTGAACTCGATCAACTCGGCCCGTGCCGACCTGGGCGCCATCCAGAACCGCTTCACCTCGGTGGTTGCCAACCTGAACACCTCGTCGGAGAACATGTCCGCAGCCCGCAGCCGCATCCGCGACGTGGACTACGCTTCGGAAACCGCCGAGCTGACCCGCAACCAGATCCTGCAGCAGGCCGGTACCGCCATGCTGGCCCAGGCCAACCAGTCCAGCCAGAACGTGCTGAGCCTGCTGCGCTGATCCAGCGGTAGTACCTTGCAGTAACGGGAAGGGGGCGAAAGCCCCCTTCTTCGTGCCCGGCGGCCGGTTGGCACGCGCCTTGCACCGGGTGGGGAAGCGTTTCAACGCTCAAGCTCGCCCATCCCCGGCCGATAGCAGGTGCAGGACACCTGAACGGCCCGTCCAAGAACAAGGATTCCCCGCATGGCCATCGGCACGATTGGTACAGGTCTCGACATTCCCTCGCTGGTTGCCCAGCTGACCGCCAAGGAACGCGAGCCCCGCGAAAACCAGATCAACTCGGCCGGCGTTGCGGCCAGCGCCAAACTGTCGGCGCTGGGCACCATCAAGAGCGGCATGACCACCCTGCAGACGGCGCTGAAGACGCTGGTGACGGGCATGGCCAAGCCCGGCATGAAGCTGACCACGCCCACCGAGTCGAACTTCACCGCCGCGCTGGATACCAGCACCACGGCCGGCAAGGCCGCGGCGGGTACCCACCAGGTGGAAGTCAAATCACTGGCGCAGAACCAGAAGCTGAGCTCGCAGGCCTACACCAAGGATGCCGTCGTGGGTGACGGTACGCTGTCGATTGCCTACGGCGACAAGACCATCAACGTGGAGATCGAAGCCGGCGCGACGCTGGAGAAGATCGCTGCGGAAATCAACTCGGCCGCGCAGAGCAAGGGCGTCACCGCTGCGGTGGTCACCGCCGACGATGGCCAGCACCTGGTGCTCACCGCCGTCGATTCGGGCACCAAGGGCGCGCTGAAGGTCAGCGCCAGCGGCGGCAATGGCGGGCTGTCCAGCCTGGTCTATGACGGCACCGACGCCTCGAAAATGAGCGAAATGGTGCCGGCCAAGGATGCCGTGGTCGTGGTCGATGGCTTCACCCGTACCAGCAGCTCCAACACCATCACCGACCTGGTGCCCGGTGTCAGCCTGACCTTGACCAAGGCCAAGGAAGGCGAGCCGCAGACGCTGACCATCGCCCCCGACAACAGCACGCTGAAAACCAACCTCAACGCGTTCATCACCGCCTACAACTCGATCCAGTCGACGCTGAAGAGCTCCAGCGCCTACAACGCCGAAACCAACACCGCCTCGACGATGACCGGCGATGCCATGGTGCGCGGCCTGCAGCAGCAGCTGCGTACGCAGCTGAGCAGCAACGTCAACGATCTGAAGGACCTGGGCCTGACCATCGCCGCCGATGGCACCCTGAGCCTGGATGCGGCCAAGCTGGACACCGCGCTGTCGAAGAACCCGGAAGCGGCCAACAAGCTGTTCGGTGCCGAAGGTGCGCTGGCCAAGCCGATGACCGAGCTGATGAAGAGCACCCTGGATACCACCAGCGGCACGATTACCCAGCGCCAGGCCACCTTGAACAAGCAGATCAAGGCGCTGGAAAAGCAGCTGGACGATCTCGACAAGAGCATGGAAAAAGTGTCCGACCGCTACACCAAGCAGTTCACCGCGATGGAGAAGATGGTCTCGCAGATGCAGTCCGCCAGCGGCTCGCTGATCGACCAGCTCGGCTGATCCACGCGCTTTTCCCGTGCAGGTGGCACTCAAGTAGCACGCCACCTGCGCCGATAACAGGTTAGACCCCGTGCCGAACCCATGCCCCTACCCGCGCGGATGGGCAGGCATTCCAGGAGATTCCATATATGTACGGTTCCAATCGGCAGTTCGCCGAGCAGTACCGCAAGGTCGGTGTGACCACCTCGGTCGTGGACGCAGATCCGCACAAGCTGGTGGCCCTGCTGCTGGCCGGTGCATGCGAGCGCATCCGCACCGCTGAAGCCTCGCTGCAGCAGAATGACCAGGCGCGCAAGGGCAAGGCCATCGGCGAAGCCTGTGCGATCGTCGGCCACCTGCATGGTTCGCTCGACCATGAGGCCGGCGGCGAGATCGCCGGCAACCTGTCGGCGCTGTACGACTTCGTCATCATGCGCCTGACCGAAGGCAACCTGCACAACGATTCCACCGCGCTGCAGGAAGCGCTGGGCCTGATGGTCGAAATCGACTCGGCCTGGAACGCCATTCCGGCCGACCAGCGCCACATCAAGGCGGTGGCACCGTGAACCTGCAATCACTGCACGATTCGCTGGACACGCTCGACGCCAGCCTGCCGGGCGATGACTACGACACCAGCGAGCGCCTGATGGCCGAGCACCTGCAGGCCGTGGCCGCACTGTCGATGGTGGTCGAGCGCCCCAGCAACGAGGCCATCCTTGCCCTGCGCGACCACCAGCAGCGCGTGCTGGCCCGCATGATCGGCCTGCGCGACGAAGCCGCCGCACACCTCAAGCACACGGGCCGCTCCCTTCGCGCCGCCCATGCGTACCTGAAGGCAGAATCGCTGGCATGACCCTGCTGCCGACCACGTCGCTGCACCACCCTGCCGAGAGCGAGCTGTTCGATGAAACGCTCAGCTGCGAACTGGCCCTGCCGGCCGAGTTCCAGGCCGGCAGTGCGGCGGGCCGCACCAGCAGTGCCGAAGGCCTGCTGCGCAGCCTGGCGCTGGTGGAGGACAGCCGCGGGGACGAGCACGACGAACGCAGCGAAGCCAGCCTGCAGATCCAGCGCCTGGAAGCCAAGCTGGACCTGACCATGGTGCTGCTGGGCCGCCTGGTGCGCCAGCAGGGCCAGGACCTGCCCCTGCGCCCGGTGCGCTGGTCGCGCCGCGGCATCCGCCTGCAGCTGGGCCCGCGCAGCGGCGCCCTGCCCGGCCAGGCCGGGGTGGTACGCCTGCAGCCCAGCGACTGGCTGCCCGACAACATCGACCTGCCGGTGGACGTGATCGCCGAAGCGGCCGATGGCAGCGGCGGCCACTTCCTGTGGCTGCGCTTCAACCGCCTTGGCGATGGCCTGGAAATGGCCATGGAACGGCACTTGTTCCGTTTGCATCGGCGTCAGGTTGCCGAAGCGCGGCGAGCGCGCTGAAACCTGGCACCCGGCAGCGGGACGGACGGCCCTTGGCGTGCCCGTTCAGCTAAGTTAAGGTGGTCTCCCCTCACGGACCAGCAACGTGCCTGTGCGAGTTCTCATCGTCGACGATCACACCCTGGTTCGGGCCGGCCTGGCGCGACTGCTGCAGGGGTTTGCCGATGTGCAGCTGGTGGCCGAGGCGAGCAACGCCGAGCAGGCCCTGCAGATGGCCCTGCAGCACGCACCCGACGTGGTCCTGATGGATCTGTCCCTGCCCGGCCGTACCGGCCTGGAAGCGCTGAGCGACATCCGCCTGCGCTCGCCCGGTACGCGCATCGTGATGATGACCATGCACGACGACGCCGCCCATGTGCGCGATGCACTGGACCGTGGCGCCGTGGGTTTCGTGGTGAAGGATGCCGCCCCGCAGGAGCTGGAACTGGCGCTGCGCGCCGCGCACGCCGGCCAGGTGTTCCTCAGCCCGCAGATCTCGGCCAAGATGCTGGCACCGATGCTGGGCCGTGAGAAGCCCACGGGCATCGCCGCCCTGTCGCCGCGCCAGCGCGAGATCCTGCGCCGCATCGGCAAAGGTGAGAGCAATAAGGAAATCGCCGCCGACCTCGGTATCAGCGTGAAAACGGTGGAGACCCACCGCGCCCGCATGATGGAGTCGCTCGGCTGCCGCCGCGCCAACGACCTGCTGCTGCTGGCAGCACGGCACCAGCACGAGCTCGAGTAGAGTCGACCGTTGGTCGACTGTGCTCTGCCTCGTCGGTAGAGTCGACCGTTGGTCGACTGCACTTTGCGCGGGAGTCGACTGACAGTCGACTCTACCCCCCGTCCCGGCCCGCGCGGCGACGACAGGATTCCGTCACCCCGACACGCCCTGACGGAATTCCGTACACACAGGCGCCCCGGACGCGCAGCCCGGCCACCACAAATCAACAACTTGGCGCGGAACATCGTCAACTTCCCGCGACGCTGTAGGGAATACCCCTACAACCTGTCGGGAATACCACCAGCGCACTCAGGAACCCCCCGATTCCGCCTGCCCGGGATCAAAAGCAAGATGTGTTCCACAAGGCGTCGGGGAGCGGCGCCGGGGAACTGAAATGAAGGCTGCACTTTCGACCCAGCTGGGCCAGACGCTTCACCTCACGCCGCAGCTGCTGCAGTCGATCCGACTGCTGCAACTGGACGGCCTGCACCTGGAACAGGAAATCCAGCGCCTGCTGGATTCCAACCCGCTGCTGGAAATCGAGGACGCTGAAGCACCGGCGGCCGACGCCACCGACGCCAGCACCACCACCCTGGAAACGGCAGCCTTCGATGAGCTGCCCGAGTCGTCCATGTGGGACGTGGCCGGCAGCAGCTGGCAGGATGGCGACGACGACCGCATGGCGCGCATCGCTGCGGGCGAGTCCAGCGACCCGCAGCTGCGCGTGCTGCAGCGCCTGGCCCTGGACCTGGACGAGCGCGAGCTGGCCGTGGCGGCCTTCTGGCTGGAGCACTGCGACGAAGCCGGCTACCTGCAGGCCCCGCTGGACCAACTGCAGCTGCTGGCCAGTGCGCAGTTCGATATCGATGGCGCTGGCGTGGAAGCCATCCGCCAGCAGCTGCTGCACGGCGAACCGGCCGGCATGGCCGCGCAGGACCTGCGCGAAGGCCTTCTGGCGCAGCTGTACAGCCTGCACGGCGTGGTACCGGCCCGGCACCTGGCCGCACGCATTCTGGAAGGCGCGCTGGAAGCCCTGGCCGCGCACGACTACCCTGCCCTGGCCCGCCAGCACGACGCCGAAGTGGACGACGTCCGCGAGGCCGTGCGCCTGATCCTGTCACTGCAGCCGCGCCCGGGCGACAGCCTGCTGCCCGAGCGAAATGCGGTGGTGGTGCCCGACGTGGTCGCCTGGCACGCCGATGAGCAGTGGAAGGTGGCCCTGAACCCGGCCACCAGCCGCCGTGTGTCGATCAACAGCCAGTACGAACAGGCGCTGGCCGAAACCAGCGACGCCGCCCCGGCCCTGCGCGAAATGCTGCAGGAAGCACGCTGGTTCAGCCGCGGCCTGTCGATGCGCTACGACACCCTGCTGCGCACCGCGCGGGTGATCGTCGAGCGCCAGGCCGCGTTCCTGGTGCGTGGCGAGGAAGCCATGGCACCGCTGACCCTGAAGGAAGTGGCCGAAGCGATCGGCATGCACGAATCCACGGTGTCCCGCATCACCACCGGCAAGTTCCTGCAGACCCCCCGCGGCACCTTCGAACTGAAGCACTTCTTCGCCGTGCGCCTGGAAGGCGCCAGCGTCTCCGGCCAGGCCGTCAAGGCAATGGTGCGCCGCCTGATCGACGCCGAACCGGCCGGTCGCCCGCTGGCTGACGAGGCCATCGCCGGCCTGCTGTCGCGCCAGGGGGTGAACATTGCCCGCCGAACCGTCGCAAAATACCGCGAACAACTGGATATCGCCCCGGCCCGCGAACGGCGCCGGCTCAGCGCCAGGCAACCACAGCTGGCCCGCGTGGGCTGAAAAGGATGTTGGACATGAACAAGCTCACAGTTCTGCTGGTCGATGACCATGAGGGATTCATCAACGCGGCGATGCGCCACTTCCGCAAGATCGACTGGCTGCAGATCGTCGGCAGCGCCGGCAACGGCCTGGAAGCGATCGAGCGTTCCGAGTCGCTGCGCCCGCAGGTGGTGCTGATGGACCTGGCAATGCCGGAAATGGGTGGCCTGCAGGCCACCCGGCTGATCAAGTCGCAGGACGATGCCCCGTACATCGTGATCGCCAGCCACTTCGACGACGTCGAGCACCGCGAGCACGCGCTGCGCGCCGGCGCCGACAATTTCGTCAGCAAGTTGTCGTACATCCAGGAAGTCATGCCGATCCTGGAAGGCCTCAGGGAGGATCGATCGTGAGTGAATCGCGCATCCTTGTGCTGGACAACGACGCCGTGCGTGCCGAGCGCACCGTTGCCCTGCTGGAATTCATGGACTTCAATCCGCGCTGGGTCTCCGACGCGGCCGACTTCGACCTGGGCCGCCAGCGCCAGAACGACTGGATGGCGGTGATCGTCGGCAGCCTGGACGACAGCGCTGCCAGTACCGCGCTGTACGCCTGGCTGGGCGGCAGCAGCCTGCCGCCGCCGGTGCTGCTGGCCGACGGTGAAGCTGCGGCGTTTGCCCAGCAGCACGGCCTGCACGAAGCCAACATCTGGCCGCTGGAAGCCCCGCTGCGCCATGCGCAGATGGAAGCCCTGCTGCGCCGCGCCAGCCTCAAGCGCCTGGATGCCGAGCACCAGGCCGGTGCCGTGCAGGACCAGGGCCCGACCGGCAACGGCCCGGCCGTGACCGGACTGCGCACGATGATCGAGCAGGTGGCCGCCTTCGACACCACCGTGCTGGTGCTGGGCGAATCGGGCACGGGCAAGGAAGTCGTCTCGCGTTCGATCCACCAGCGCTCGCCGCGCCGGGATGGCCCGTTCGTGGCGATCAACTGCGGCGCCATTCCCGCCGACCTGCTGGAAAGCGAGCTGTTCGGCCACGAAAAGGGTGCCTTCACCGGCGCGCTGACCGCCCGCAAGGGCCGTTTTGAAATGGCCGAAGGTGGCACCCTGCTGCTGGACGAGATCGGCGACATGAGCCTGCCGATGCAGGTGAAGCTGCTGCGCGTGCTGCAGGAGCGCAGCTTCGAGCGCGTCGGTGGCAACCAGACCATCCGCTGCAACGTGCGCGTGGTCGCCGCGACCCACCGCGACCTGGAAACGCGCATCGCCGAAGGCAAGTTCCGCGAGGATCTGTTCTACCGCCTCAACGTCTTCCCGATCGAAGTGCCGGCGCTGCGCGAGCGTCGCGAAGACCTGCCGGCGCTGGTGGAAACCATCGCCATGCAGCTCGGCCGCACCGGCCGCGGCGAAGTGCGCTTCACCCCCGAAGCGCTGCAGGCCTTGGCCAGCTACGAGTGGCCCGGCAACGTGCGCGAACTGACCAACCTGGTCGAGCGCCTGGCCGTGCTGCATCCGGGTGGCTCGGTGCGCGTGCAGGACCTGCCGGCCCGCTACCGTGGCGATGCCGCGCTGGCACCGGTAGCGCCCCCCGCGCCGGCGCCGGTCGCCGCCAGCGAGGAACGCCTGGACCTGCGCAGCTTCTCCTTCCACACCCCCGGCAGCGGCGGCCAGCCGGCGCTGGAACACGGCATCGCCGTGAACCGTGGCACCGCGCCTGCAGCCCTGCCGGACGACGGCCTGGACCTGCGCAACCACATGGCAACGATTGAACTGGGCCTGATCAACGAAGCCCTGGAACGCACCCAGGGCGTGGTCGCCCACGCCGCCCAGTTGCTTGGCCTGCGCCGCACCACCCTGGTGGAAAAGCTGCGCAAGTACGGCATCGAACGCGAGCAGGCCGAACTGGCTGGCTGAGCAGCCTGACCCGCATGAAAGGAACACGAACGCCCGGGCTTGCCCGGGCGTTCTTTTTTCTGGCGCCGCTGCATGCGTAGATCCACGCCGCGCGTGGATGAGGGATTCGGCTACACGACTGCGTTTACAACTTCTCCTAAAGGCACCGGTGAAATATGCCGGTAGCTTTGCCAAGATGGAAAATTCAACCAGATCGCCAACGCTTGACTTGACGCCAATCAGTCAGGAAGAGATCGATCACTCCGCCCTGCTGCTCGAAGCACAGCGGCTGTCGTACCGTCTTGCGCCGTATGCCAACAACAACACGATGTTCCATCCGCGCCTGCAGCGACACGAGACTCATGATCGCACCCTGGCGATCTTCGGACGCGTGTTGGGCGGACTGTTCTTCGTGGACCTGAAAGATGGTTCAGTAGGACTGCTTCCAATCAGCTCCGAAGCAGCGCCCCAATACTGCAATTCAGATCTGCGTAGCTTCGCAGCATTCCACAGCGCGTTCATGGCAGCAATCCGGCCTCTGCTGAACTCCAGTGGTGGCTTGGCGGAATCCACGCTCACGGAACTAGAGGCCACGTTCCGGATCTGCGATGCGGCTTCAATGGCGGACGAGAGCAGCTTCTGGCCCACATGCCTTTACGAGCTGTCAGAAGGGTTCTTTCCTCTTTCATCCGAGAAGGTGGAACTACACCGGTCGCTCGGAATCGATCTCGGCTATCCCTGGTAGTAATCGGCTCAATCAAGCTCTGCGGCCCCGGACCCGGGTTGGGTCGGAGCCCTTTCGTCTGTAGAGGGGTCCGGCCTGCATTGCGCTTACACGTTTTCCTAAAGACAACCGACCCCGAACTGCGGTGCATTGCAGGGACACCCCAAGGAAGTCCCACCATGCGTCGAAGCACCCTGCTCGCCACCCTGCTCTGCCCGGCCCTCGCTACCGCCGCCGACTGCACCCTGCCCACCACGCTGGACCAACGCCGGGCGCATGGTGCAGGTCAGCTTTGCCGGTAACCAGTACGTGCTGGACATCCTCGGCACCGGCCTGAGCATCGGCGGCAGCTACCGCTACCAGCGGCTGGCCCCGCACATCGCTGAGATCCGGATGACTGAAAACCACCCGGCCGGCCCCGCCCACTACACCCTGCTGCTGACCTGCCTGAGCGACCAGCAGGGCCGGTTCATCTACACCCAGCACGACGGCCCCATCGCACCGCGCCAGCGCCAGATTTCCGGCCACCCGGCCCTGCAGCCCCAGGCCAAAAAACCGACGCCGGTGAAATGACGCATCCGCCGGGGTCAGGCTTCGTGCCGACCAACGGTCAGCACCCACCAACAGCAACAGGCCGACCAACAGTCGGCACCCACCCTCATCAGAAGCACCACCATCGGCAGCAGGTTCCAACAGATCGCGGAAATCTGTCGAAGGCGGGGTGGGTCCGGTTGAGGGGGCGTGAGCCGCATGGATGCGGCGACCGAGCTTACATGGACGTACTTGCAGCGTCCCCCTCAACCGGACCCACCCCGCCAACCCACGGATAGCCAGCTCTTGCCGTTGCTCCTGCTGTTGCCGACCAACGGTCGGCACCCACCAACAACAGCGCAGCCCTGCCAACACCCCAACCCCCACCCTCACCTCACTGAATCGAAAACCGGTTTCGGCACGCCGCTTGCAACTGCTCCAGCGAACACCCCCATCCCTGTTTCTGGAACCGTTGCAGATGTCCCACTCCGTCACTTCGATCCTCTCCCAGATCCGCTCCTATCAGACCCAGATGGGACAGCCGGCGGCGCTCAATCCGCTGGCCGAAGCGCCGCGTAGCAATGCCCTGCCGGGCACGGTGCTGGATGCACCGCAGGTCCAGCCCGCCAGCTTCACCGAGACCCTGCGCGGCGCCATCGCCGGCGTCAACGACGCCCAGCAGAAGTCCGGCGCCCTGGCCAAGGCCTTCGAACTGGGCGAACCCGGCGCCGACCTGGCCAAGGTGATGGTCGCCTCGCAGCAGTCCCAGATCGCCTTCCGCGCCACCGTGGAAGTCCGCAACCGTCTCGTCCAGGCTTACCAGGACGTGATGAACATGCCGCTGTAAGGAACATTGACGCATGGCACTGACGCTCTCCAAGGAAACCCTGAACGCCGAAAAGGCCGGGCAGTGGTTCGACCGCCTGCAGAGTCTGCAGATCACCCGCCGCCTGGGCCTGATGGCGATGATCGCAGTGGCGGTGGCGGCAGGCCTGTTCGTGTTCTTCTGGTCGCAGAAGCCCGGCATGGTCCCGCTGTACACCGGCCTGGACCAGAAGGCGACCGCAGAAGCGACCGACCTGCTGCGCGCGGCACAGATTCCGTTCGAGCTGGACCCGGCCACCGGTGGCATCACCGTGCCGGAAAAGAACCTGCACGACGCCCGCCTGAAGCTGGCCGGCTCCGGACTGACCGACAGCGGCAAGCTCGGCTTCGAGCTGATGGAACGTGATCCCGGCTTCGGCGTCAGCCAGTTCGTCGAAAGCGCACGCTACCAGCACGCGCTGGAAACCGAGCTGTCGCGCACCATCAACACGCTGCGCCCGGTGCGCGATTCGCGCGTGCATCTGGCCATTCCCAAGCCCAGCGCCTTCACCCGCCAGCGTGACGTGGCCAGTGCCTCGGTCACCCTGGAACTGCGCGGCGGCCAGCAGCTGGAGCGCAGCCAGGTCGACGCCATCGTGCACATGGTGGCCGCCAGCATTCCCGACCTGGCCCCGGAACGGGTGACCATCGTCGACCAGAGCGGGCGCATGCTCAGCGTCAGCGACCCCAACAGCGAAGCGGCCGTCAACGCCGCCCAGTTCGAGCAGGTGCGCCGCCAGGAAACCTCGTTCAACCAGCGCATCCGCGAACTGCTGGAACCGATGACCGGCCCCGGCCGCGTCAACCCGGAAGTGAGCGTGGACATGGATTTCTCGGTGACCGAGGAAGCCCGCGAACTCTACAACGGTGAACCGCAGAAGCTGCGCAGCGAGCAGATGAGCGAGAACACCACCAGCACCCCGGGCCCGCAGGGCGTGCCGGGCGCGACCAGCAACAGCCCGCCGGGCCAGCAGGCCGCACCGCCCACCGCGCAGGCGCCGACCGAAAGCAGCAAGAACGCCACCCGCAACTACGAGCTGGACCGCACCCTGCAGCACACCCGCCAGCCGGCCGGCCGCATCAAGCGCGTCTCGGTGGCGGTGCTGGTGGACAACGTGCCGCGTGCCGGTGCCAACGGCAAGGTCACCCCGCAGCCGCTGGCCGCTGCCGAGCTGACCCGCGTCGAAGCGCTGGTGAAGCAGGCGGTGGGCTTCAACGCCGAACGTGGCGACACCGTGTCGGTGATGAACGCGCCGTTCGTGCGCGACACCACCCCGGTTGAAGGCCCGGCCTGGTGGGAACTGCCGTGGGTGTTCGATGCCGGCCGCATGCTGCTGGGCGCGGTGGTGGTGCTGGCCCTGCTGTTCGGCGTGCTGCGCCCTGCCCTGCGCGGCATCACCGGGCAGAACAAGAAGGATGAAAACACCGAGCTGGAGCCGCACACCGCGGACGTACAGCTGGTGGATGACGATGGCACTCCGTTGCCCGCGCTGGGCGCTGACCGCGTCAGCCTAGCCGGGGCGGACCCACTGGCCCTGCCGGTGGATTCTTATGAGGAACGACTGCGGATGGCCCGTGAAGCCGTGAAGACCGACTCCAAGCGCGTGGCCCAGGTGGTCAAGGGCTGGGTGGCCAATGACTGACGTACAACTGACGGGCGTGCAGCGCGCTGCCGTGCTGCTGCTGTCGCTGGGTGAACTGGACGCGGCCGAAGTGCTGCGCCACATGGAACCCAAGGAAGTGCAGAAGATCGGCATCGCCATGGCGACCATGACCGACATCACCCGCGACCAGGTGGGCCGGGTGATGGACCAGTTCAACCAGGAACTGGGCTCGAAGACCTCGCTGGGCGTGGGCTCGGACGACTACATCCGCAACATGCTGATCCAGGCGCTGGGCAGCGAGAAGGCCAGCGGCCTGATCGACCGCATCCTGCTGGGCCGCAACACCACCGGCCTGGACGCGCTGAAGTGGATGGACCCGCGTGCGGTGGCCGACCTGGTGCGCAACGAGCACCCGCAGATCATCGCCATCGTGATGGCCCACCTGGAAACCGACCAGGCCGCCGATGCGCTGAAGCTGCTGCCCGACCGCACCCGCGTCGACGTGCTGCTGCGCATCGCCACCTTGGACGGCATTCCGCCGAACGCGCTGAACGAACTCAACGAGATCATGGAGCGCCAGTTTGCCGGCAACCAGAACCTGAAGTCGTCCAACATCGGCGGCGTGCAGTGCGCGGCCAACATCCTCAACTTCATGGAAAGCGGCCAGGACCAGGCGATCCTGGGCGAGATCGCGCGCATCGATGCGCCGCTCAGTGGCCGCATCCAGGACCTGATGTTCGTGTTCGACGATCTGGTGGACCTGGACGACCGCGAGATGCAGCTGGTGCTGCGCGAAGTCAGCGGCGAGCGCCTGGGCCTGGCCCTGCGCGGCGCCGACATCAAGGTGCGCGACAAGATCACCCGCAACATGTCCCAGCGTGCGGCCGAAATCCTGCTGGAAGACATGGAAGCCCGTGGCCCGGTGCGCCTGTCCGACGTGGAAGGCGCGCAGCGCGAGATCCTGGCCATCGTCAAGCGCATGGCCGATGAGGGCACCGTCACCATCGGTGGCAGCGCGGAGGCCATGCTGTGAGCAACGTCGTGCGCTGGCTTGCCCCCGACCTGCTGGCCCAGCCGCAAGCGCAGCTGGAGCAGGAGGACATCTTCGAGCTCACCGAGCCGGACCCCGAGCACGAGCCGGAACCGGTCCTGCAGCTGCCGACGCTGGAGGAAATCCAGGCGATCCAGGACAGCGCCGAGAAGGAAGGTTTCCAGCACGGCCACGCCGAGGGCTACGGCCAGGGCCAGGCCGAAGTGCGCCGCCTGGTCGCGCAGATGGAAGGCATCCTCGACAACTTCAGCCGGCCGCTGGTGCGGCTGGAAAACGAAGTAATCGGCGCCCTGGGCGAACTGGCGGTGCGCATCGCCGGTGCGCTGGTCGGCCGCGCCTACGAAGAGGACCCGGCGCTGCTGGTGCAGCTGGTGGGCGAAGCGGTGGACGCGGTGGGCGGCAGCACGCGTGAAGTGGAAGTGCGCCTGCACCCGGATGACATCGCCGCGCTTGCGCCGCTGATGACCCTGACGCCCACCCAGCGCCTGGTGCCCGATACCAGCCTGAGCCGCGGCGACCTGCGCGTGCACGCCGAAGCGGTGCGCATCGACGGCACGCTGGAAGCGCGCCTGCGCGGTGCGCTGGACGCGGTGATCCGCCAGACCGGAGCCACCCCATGACCCCCGAGACGAACCTGCCCCCGCCGCCGGCCGACTGGGCCGTGGCCCGCAACCTGCGCCTGGCCCGCCGCCTGGATGGCCTGCGCGTGGACACCGCGCATGGCCGCGGCCTGATCCGCGAGGGCGTGCTGCGCCGCGCGGTGGGCCTGACCCTGGAAGCCGTGGGCTGCGAGGCACCGCTGGGTGCCAGCTGCAAGGTGGAAGTAGTCGACGGTGGCTGGGTCGATGCCGAAGTGGTCGGTTTTGCCGGCGAGCGCACCTACCTGATGCCCAGCGCCGAACTGCACGGCCTGCTGCCCAACGCACGCGTCGTGCCCTCGGCGCGCCGTGGCGGCGTGGAAGTGGGCGAAGGCCTGCTGGGCCGCGTGATCGACAGTGACGGCGTGCCGCTGGACGGCAAGGGCCCGATCCGCGCCGAAGGCCACGTCGGCATGGCCGGCGTTTCGATCAACCCGCTCGCGCGCGAGCCGATCACCCAGCCGCTGGACGTGGGCGTGCGCGCCATCAATGCCCTGCTGCCGATCGGTCGCGGGCAGCGCGTGGGCCTGTTCGCAGGTTCCGGCGTCGGCAAGTCGACACTGCTGGGCATGATGACCCGCTACACCGCTGCCGATGTCATCGTGGTCGGCCTGATTGGTGAACGTGGCCGCGAAGTCCGCGATTTCGTCGAAACCACGCTGGGCGAGGAAGGCCTGCGCCGCGCCGTGGTGGTGGCCAGCCCGGCCGACCGGCCGCCGCTGGCACGCCTGCACGGCGCCTACCGTGCCACGGCCATCGCCGAGTGGTTCCGCGACCAGGGCCTGAACGTGCTGCTGCTGATGGATTCGCTGACCCGTTTTGCCCAGGCCCAGCGCGAGATCGGCCTGTCGGTGGGTGAGCCGCCGACCACCCGCGGCTACCCGCCCTCGGTGTTCGCCAAGCTGCCAGCGCTGGTGGAACGCGCCGGTAATGGCGCCAAGGGCCGTGGCTCGATCACCGCCTTCTACACCGTGCTGACCGAAGGCGATGACCCGCAGGATCCGATCGCCGACGCGGCGCGCGCCATCCTCGACGGCCACATCCTGCTGTCGCGGCGGGTGGCCGACAGCGGCCTGTACCCGGCCATCGACGTCGAATCGTCGGTCAGCCGCGTGGTCACGGAAATCGCCGACGAACCGTGGCGCCTGCGCATCCGCAAGCTGAAGCGCCTGGTCTCGGCCTACTCGTCCAACCGCGACCTGATCGCGATCGGTGCCTACCAGCGCGGCAACGACGCCGCCACCGACGAAGCCCTGGAACGCTGGCCGGAAATCATGGAGTTCCTCGGCCAGGACGTGGCCAAGGCCGCCGATCTTCCGCACAGCCAGGCGGCGCTGCAGCGCCTGGTGGATTAAGAGAGCCGAACCATGAAACAGTCCAAGCGCATCGATCCCCTGCTGAAGCGGGCCCAGGAACACGAAGACGCCGTGGCCCGCGACCTGGCCGAGCGCCAGCGCGTGCTCGACACCCACCTGTCGCGCCTGGACGAGCTTCGCCGCTATGCGGAGGAGTACGCGAACGCGCAGATGGCCGCGACCAGTCCCGCGCAGCTGCTGAACCGGCGCGCGTTCCTCGACCGCCTCGACAGCGCCGTGGAGCAGCAGCAGGCCACGGTGAACGGCAACCGCGAAAAGGTGGAAGCCGAACGCGCGCGCCTGATCTTGGCCAGCCGTGACAAGGCCGTGCTGGAACAGCTGGCCGCCAGCTACCGTGCCCAGGAAAAGGTGGTGACCGACCGCCGCGACCAGCGCGAGATGGATGACATCGGCGCCCGTCGTGCGCGGCTGGCGCAGACGGCGGAACCGGACGGCGGCGAGCAGGGAGGCCGCACGTGATGCCCTCCGCGCTTTCCAGCAGCACCAGCACCAGCAGCACCAGCAGCACCCCCAGCACCGGCTCCAGCAGCGCGCGCAGCACCGGCAGTGGCAAGGACTTCGGGCAGATGCTGCAGGGCTCGCCCGAAACCGCCGCGAAGGCACCGCCGGCCAACAAGACCCAGCCAGGCAAAGCGGGCGCGCCGTCCCATGGCGCGCCTGCCAACCCGGACGGCAGCGCAGACAAGCCGTCCAGCGCCGCCACCGACAGTGACACCACGCCGACTGAAGCGGCGACGGCCTCCTCGCCCCCCACGTCACCCGCTGCGGACGACAAGGACACGGCGAGCGAGGGCGACGATGCGCCGTGGCCGCCGCTCGGCCTGGCCGGCCTGGTGCTGGCGGTACCGGTGCCCACCGACGGGGTTGCCCCCACGCCCGCGGCCAGCGCCACTGGCGTTGATGCCGGCCTGCCCGCAGCCGCCTCGACGCTGCCGGCCGCCGCACCGTTGGCGGCCGGCGCGCCCGCATCCCCAGCAGTGACCGCTGCAACGGCGGACAGCGACGGCGAGATCGCGACCCAGCAACTGCCGGACATGATCCTCGGCCAGCAGGCGCTGGACGGTGCTGACGACGCCGACAGCCTGCTGATCGGCGATCGCACGCCGCCCGCCCCGCTGCAGGCCCCGCTGCCTGCCGCCCTGCAGGATCTGAAAACAGCGCTGGCCAGCACTGCAGCGTTCAACGGCGAACCAACGCCGACCCCGACCCTGGGTGACGACGGCTTCGACCAGGCCATTGGCGCGCGCCTCGGCTGGCTGGCGGACCAGAAGATCGGCCACGCCCATATCCGCCTGGACCCGGAGGACCTGGGCCCGGTGGACGTCCGCCTGCAGATGAACGGCGACAAGGTCCACGCCAGTTTCAGCAGCCCGCACGTGGACGTGCGCCAGGCCCTGGAAAGCAGCCTGCCACGCCTGCGCGAACTGCTGGGCGAACAAGGCTTCCAGCTCGCCCATGCCGACGTCGGCCACCAGAACAGTGGCGACGGCAGTCCGTCGTCGTCGCCGGGCGGCGGCACGGGCCTGGGCGGTGGCGACGGAGAACCGTCGCGGGGCGAGGCCACGATGTCGGCTGCACAGCTGATCCGCCAGCGCGGCCTGCTGGACGCCTACGCCTGACGGCAACGCCGGGCCTGGCCCGGCGTGCCGACGGAATTCCGTCGCCCCCTGCCCGTCGCGTTGCGGCACGCCCCTTGCATATCCCGGTGAAGCAACCCTCAGGAGCTTCACCTCGTGGCCGCAGCCGCTGACAAAACCAAGAAGACCGCCGACAAGGACAAGACCGCCAAGCCGCGTAGTCCGCTGTTGATCACCGCCCTGGTGGCCGTGCTGGCCGCAGGTGCCGCCGGCGGCAGCGTCTGGTTCTTCACCCAGTCCAAGCACGAAGACAAGACCGCCGAAGCCCCGAAGAAGGGCGCGACCCCGGCCCCGGCCCAGTACTTCGCGCTGGATCCGGCCTTCGTGGTCAACCTCAACGGCTCGATGGACGGCCCGCGCTACCTGCAGGTGGAAGTGCAGCTGATGACCCGCGATCCGGCCGCGCTGGAAGCGATCAAGACGCACGCCCCGGCCATCCGCGCACGCCTGCTGATGCTGTTCTCGCAGGTCACCTCCGACCAGATCGCCGATATCGCCGGCAAGCAGAAGCTGCAGGCCAATGCGCTGGCCGAAGTGCAGAAAGTGCTCAAGGCCGAGACCGGCAACAACGGTGCCGACGATCTGCTGTTCACCAGCTTCGTGACCCAGTAAGGGCTGCCCCCGATGAATGACCTGCTGTCCCAGGATGAGATCGATGCCCTGCTCCATGGCGTGGACAGTGGCGCGGTCGAAACCGAGCCGGAGGCGCCCAGTGGCGAAGCCCGTTCGTACGATTTCGCCAGCCAGGACCGCATCATCCGCGGTCGCATGCCGACCCTGGAAATGGTCCACGAGCGTTTCGCGCGCCTGTGGCGGATCGGCCTGTTCAACCTGATCCGCCGCTCGGCCGAACTCTCGGTGCGCGGCATCGAGCTGATCAAGTTCAACGACTACATGCACTCGCTGTATGTGCCGACCAACCTGAACCTGATCCGCTTCAAGCCGCTGCGTGGCACCGGCCTGATCGTGTTCGAGCCGACCCTGGTGTTCGCCATCGTCGACAACTTCTTCGGCGGTGACGGGCGCTACCCCACCCGCATCGAAGGCCGCGAATTCACCGCCACCGAAATGCGGGTGATCCAGCTGCTGCTGAAGCAGACCTTCGCCGACCTGCGCGAGGCGTGGGCGCCGGTGATGGAGGTGGATTTCGAATACATCAATTCGGAAATCAACCCGCACTTCGCCAACATCGTGACGCCGCGCGAGTACGTGGTGGTGTGCCGCCTGCACGTCGAACTCGATGGCGGTGGCGGCGACATCCACGTCACCCTGCCCTACTCGATGCTCGAGCCGATCCGCGAACTGCTCGACGCCGGCATCCAGAGCGACCGCAACGACCGCGACGCCAGCTGGGGCGTGATGCTGCGCGAGCAGCTCAACATCGCCGAAGTGACCCTGTCCAGCGTGCTGGCCAGCAAGCGCATGACCCTGCGCGACCTGACCCGGCTGAAGGTGGGCGACATCCTGCCGATCGAGCTGAACCCGCAGGTGCCGCTGTGCGTGGAGAACATCCCCGTGTTCACCGGCGAATTCGGCATCGCCAACGGCATGAACGCCGTGAAGATCACCGCTACCCATCCGCCGGGCACCCGCCCGCGCGTACCCGTCATCCAGGAAGACCCGCAATGAACGATATCGACGCCCTCGAACCGACCCCGGCCCAGTTCAGCAGCCTGCAGGCCGACGAGTCGATCGGTCCGGACCTGAACCTTGACGTGATCCTCGACGTGCCGGTGACCCTGTCGCTGGAAGTCGGCCGCGCCCGCCTGCCGATCCGCAACCTGCTGCAGCTCAACCAGGGCTCGGTGGTGGAACTGGAACGCGGTGCCGGTGAATCGCTGGATGTATTCGTCAACGGCACCCTGATCGCCCATGGCGAAGTGGTGGTGATCAACGACCGCTTCGGCGTGCGCCTGACCGACGTGGTCAGCCCGAGCGAGCGGATCCGGAGACTGCGTTGAGCCTGCTGCTCGCCACTGCCCAGGCCGCTGCGAAGACCACCCCGCAGATCGGCCAGCATGCCGCCGGCGCACCGAGCCTGTTCGGCGCGGTGCTGGCGCTGCTGGCCGTGCTGGCGCTGGTGGTCGGCCTCGGCTGGCTGCTCAAGCGCATGCCGGGCAGCGGCTTCCGCCCGCCGGAAGGCATGAAGCTGGTGGCCACACTGACCGTGGGCGCCAAGGAACGCGTGGTGGTGGTGGAGGTCAATGGCCAGCAGCTGCTGCTGGGCGTCACCGCCGGCAGCATCAACGCCCTGCACACCCTTTCCGAGCCGCTGCCGCCACCGACCCCGGTGCGCGTGCCGGACCTGAAGAACCTGCCGAATTTCGCCCAGCTGCTGCAACAGCGGCTGCGCAAGGATCCCTGACATGCGTGTCGCCCGTACCCGCCCTGCCACCGCGCTGTCGTGGCTGCTGTTGATCGCCCTGTGCCTGCTGCCTGCGCTCGCGTTTGCAGCGCCCGGCGCGCCGGTTGCACTGCCCGACGTCAACGTCGGCAAGATCGGCGGTGCGCCGGTCAGCCTGCCGTTGCAGACCCTGCTGCTGATGACGGCGATCACCCTGATCCCGTCGATGCTGCTGGTGCTGACCTCGTTCACCCGCATCATCATCGTGCTGGGCCTGCTGCGGCAGGCGCTGGGTACGGGGCAGACGCCGTCCAACCAGGTGCTGATGGGCCTGGCCCTGTTCCTGACCGCGATGATCATGATGCCCACCTGGGACAAGGCGTGGAGCACGGGCATGGCGCCCTACCTCAACGGCGAGATCGACTTCCAGACCGCCTGGACCATGACCACCCAGCCGCTGCGCGGCTTCATGCTGGCGCAGATCCGCGAGACCGACCTGATGACCTTCGCCGGCATCGCCGGGCACGGCACCTACGCCAGCCCCGACGCGATCCCGTTCCCGGTGCTGGTTGCCTCGTTCGTCACCAGTGAACTGAAGACCGCCTTCGAGATCGGCTTCCTGATCTTCATCCCGTTCGTGATCATCGACCTTGTCGTGGCCAGCGTGCTGATGTCGATGGGCATGATGATGCTGTC
Source organism: Stenotrophomonas sp. FW305-3-2-15-E-LB1 (assembly GCF_058787375.1). Lineage (NCBI taxonomy): Bacteria > Pseudomonadati > Pseudomonadota > Gammaproteobacteria > Lysobacterales > Lysobacteraceae > Stenotrophomonas > Stenotrophomonas sp. FW305-3-2-15-E-LB1. Next base: position 73,487 of record NZ_JBYSZR010000002.1, on the reverse strand, counting down.
GCCGATGCTGGTCTCGGCCCCGTTCAAGATCCTGCTGTTCGTACTGGTCGATGGCTGGGTGCTGACCGTGGGAACGCTGGCGGCCAGCTTCAACCCGGCGTGAATCAATCCCGCGTGAATCGAACACGCGCCGCCGGGCATGGCCCGGCGCTACCGATGGAACAACGATGTCTCCCGAACTTGCCCTGACCGAACTGCGTGGCGGCCTGATCACCGTGTTGTGGGTGGCCGGCCCGCTGCTGCTCACCGTGCTGGTGGTGGGCGTGGTGGTGGGCGTGGTCCAGGCCGCCACCCAGTTGAACGAACCGACCATCGCCTTCGTCGCCAAGGCCGCCGCGCTGACGGCGGTGCTGTTTGCGCTGGGCAGCCTGCTGATCGGCCACCTGGTCGAATTCACCACGCTGCTGTTCCAGCGCATTCCACACCTGATCGGCTAGGGCCTGCGCGCTGATGGATGCCGCCACCCAGATGGCTGCCGACGGCCTGCAGGCCTTCGGCATGATCGCCACGGTGCTGTGGACGATGCTGCGCATCGGTGCCGTGGCCATGGCCATGCCCATGATCGGCACCCGCGCGGTGCCGGGACGTGTGCGCGTGATCCTGGCCGGCACCCTGTCCATCGCCCTCGCGCCGCTGCTGCCGCCGGTACCGGACTGGACCGGCTTCGACGCCGCCACGGTGCTGACCATCGCCCGCGAGCTGGCCATCGGCGTGTCCATCGGCTTCATGCTGCGATTGATCTTCGAGGCCGGTGCGCTGGCCGGCGAACTGGTCGCGCAGGGCACCGGCCTGGCCTTCGCGCAGATGAGCGACCCCCTGCGCGGCGGCACCTCGGGCGTCATCGGCCAGTGGTTCTACCTGCTGTTCGGCTTGCTGTTCTTTACCGCCAATGGCCATCTAGCGCTGATTTCGCTGGTGGTGGACAGCTATCGCGCGCTGCCCATCGGCGCGCCCCTGCCCGATCCGAACGCCTTCTTCACCATCGCCCCGACCCTGTTGCTGACCGCGCTGCGCGGCGCCCTCACCCTGGCCATCCCGCTGACGGTAGCGATGCTGGCGGTGAACCTGGCATTTGGCGTGCTCGCCCGCGCCGCGCCCGCGATGAATCCGATCCAGCTCGGCCTGCCGGTGTCGCTGCTGCTGGGCCTGTTCCTGCTGGCCCTGCTGGTGGGTGAAATGGGCCCGCCGGTGCAGCGCCTGTTCGATGCAGCCTTCGAAGCGGCGGGCGCCGTCACACAATGACCCGCATTTGTAGAGCCGAGCGTAGGCTCGGCTCTACCCGTCCCCACTGGTTCGCGGTAGAGTGAATAGGCGGCGACCGGGGGGCGCCGCATCCGGCTGTCCGTGCGGACTGCCTGCCTCATCCATGCCCCAACGTAGTTTTTCCGTCGACAGGAAGGTCCGGGAGAAAGACGAATGCTGGTAGGCACGTACAACCCGTGGCTGGTAGCGGTGTCGCTGCTGGTCGCCGTGATGGCGTCATACACCGCGCTGGCCATGGCCGGCCGCACGGTCACCGCGCCCGGCAAAGGCGCTACCTGGTGGTGGCGGCTGGGGGGTGGTTTCGCCATGGGCCTGGGCATCTGGTCCATGCATTTCATCGGCATGCTCGCCTTCGACCTGCCCATTCCGCTGGGCTACGACCTGCCGATCACCCTGCTTTCCCTGGGCATGTCCATCGCAGCCTCGGTGTTCGCGCTGTGGCTGGTGTCGCTGCGCACGCTGCCCCATCCGCGCCTGGCCGGTGGCGCGATACTGATGGGCATCGGCATCGCCGGCATGCATTACGTCGGCATAGCCGCCCTCCGCATGAACCCGGGCATCGACTACGACCCGGCCTGGCTGGCACTGTCGCTGCTGGTGGCCGTGGCTGCCTCGTGGGTGGCGCTGTACGTGGCCTTCCGCCTGCGCGCGCAGCACACCCGCAGCGTCGACCGGCTGGCGGCCGCCGGCCTGCTCGGCCTGGCCATCGTCGGCATGCACTACACCGGCATGGCCGCCGCCCGCTTCCCCGAAGGCAGCGTCTGCGGCGCGGCGGTGGGCGATGGCCTGCAGAACACCTGGCTGGCGATGCTGGTGGTGGTGCTCACCGTGGCCATCCTCGCCGTGGTGCTGGTGGTGTCCTGGATGGACCAGCGGGTGGAGGCACAACTGCTGCGCCTGCGCAATTCGATGCTGAGCACCTCGTTGACCGATGCCCAGCAGGAACTGACCCAGGCCGCACTGCATGATCCGCTGACCCGCCTGCCGAACCGGCTGCTGCTGCAGCGGGGCATCGTGCAGGCGCTGGCCGAGGCCGAACAGGGCGGCAGCCGGTTCGCGGTGATGTTCATGGACCTCGATGGCTTCAAGCAGGTCAACGATGCCTATGGCCACCAGGCCGGCGATGCGCTGCTGGTGGCCGTGGCCGAACGCACCCGCCAGCTGCTGCGGCCCAACGACCTGCTGGCCCGGCTGGGCGGTGATGAATTCGTGCTGGTGGTCCGCATCGAGCACGACGAGGACCTGCCCACTCTGGCCCGGCGCATCCTGCAGGCGGTAGGCAGCGCCCCGCTCCTGCCCGACAGCGAGCTGCAGGTGACCGCCAGCATCGGCGTGGCGATCTGTCCCGACCATGCCGCCAGCGAGCGGCAGCTGATGGCCTTTGCTGATGCGGCGATGTACCAGGCCAAGGAATCGGGCCGCAACGCCTTCGTGATGTTCGCCGACTGGATGAACGACAGCGCCGAGCAGCAGTTCCGCCTGCTGGCCGACCTGCGCCGGGCGATCAGCAGCGACCAGCTGTTCCTGCACTACCAGCCGAAGATCCAGGTGGCCACGCAGAGGGTGGCCGGCGCCGAAGCGCTGATCCGCTGGCGCCATCCGGAGCACGGCCTCATCCCGCCGGACCGCTTCATCCGCCTGGCCGAGCGCAGCGGCGCCATCAACGAGATCGGCCGCTGGGCACTGGACCAGGCCTGCGCGCAGCTGCGCCGCTGGCACGACGCCGGCCACGACGGCTGGTCTATGTCGGTCAACCTGTCGCCGGTGCAGTTCGGCTCGCCGCACCTGCTGCAGGACGTGACCGAAGTACTCGAGCGCCATCGCATCACGCCCCGCCAGCTGGTGCTGGAGATCACCGAAAGCGCGGTGATGCGCGATACCGATACCAGCCTGCGCCTGCTGCAGGCGCTGTCGGCACTGGGCGTGGGCATCTCCATCGATGATTTCGGCACCGGTTATTCAAGCCTGCTGTACCTGAAGCGGCTGCCGGCCACCGAGATCAAGATCGACCACGCCTTCGTGCGCGACCTGGAACACAGCGCCGAGGACGTGGTGATCGTGTCGGCTATCGTGGCGCTGGGCCACGCGCTGGACATGGACATCGTGGCCGAGGGCGTGGAAACCGCTGCCCAGCGTGCCTACCTGGAGCGGCTGGGCTGCGACTACCTGCAGGGCTTCCTGCTGGGCCGGCCAGTGGATGCGGCGCGCTTCATGCAGCTGCACGACCTGCCGCGGCCGCGCATCGAGCTGGCGCAGAGCCCGCCGCCCAACGGCAATGCGCCCTTGTAGAGCCGAGCCTGTGCTCGGCTGGGCCAGGCCACGCGCGAAGGGCAGCCGAGCATCGGCTCGGCTCTACAAAAGAATGCGCCCCTGTAGAGCCGAGCCTGCGCTCGGCTGGGTCAGGCCACCCGCGAAGGGCAGCCGAGCATCGGCTCGGCTCTACAGGGGACTGGTTGCCAGCGCCATCACGGAACACTTCTTGCACGCACCCCGGCAACCCCAGCCGCAGTGCCCGTGATGTCCGAGAACGAAGACGCAGGCGAAAAAACCGAACAGCCAACAGAAAAGCGCCTGCGTGAAGCCCGCGAACAGGGCAACATCCCGCGCTCGAAGGAACTGGCGACCGTGGCCGTGTTCGGTGCCGGCATCATCGCCATCATGGCCAGCGCCGCCTCGCTGGGGGCCGGCGGCCGTGCCTGGATGCGTGCCGCGCTCAGCCCCGAACCCGCCCTGTGGCAGAACCCGCAGCTGCTGTTCGGCCACTTCGGCATGCTGTTCCTGCGCCTGATGATGGCCTGCTGGCCGCTGCTGCTGGTCTGCCTGCTGGCCAGCTTCCTGGCGCCGGTGGCGATGGGCGGCCTGCGCTGGTCGAACAAGTCGCTGGTCCCCGACGCGAACCGGCTCAACCCGCTGTCCGGGCTGAAGCGCATGTGGGGTGCCGAAGCCCTGGCCGAACTCACCAAGTCACTGCTGCGCATGGGCTTCGTCGGCGCCTCGGCCATGCTGGTCTTCGCCGCCAGCTTCGACAGCCTGCGCGGCCTGCTGAACCAGCCGCTGGAATCGGCCATCGGCCACGGCCTGGGCTTCACCCTGAAGCTGCTGCTGGCCGCGGCCGGGGCCATGCTGGTGCTGGCCGCCATCGATGCCCCGTACCAGCGCTGGAACTGGATGCGCAAGCTGAAGATGACCCGTGAAGAGCTGCGTCGGGAAATGAAGGAAAGCGAAGGCAGCCCCGAGGTGAAGGGCCGCATCCGCCACATGCAGCAGCAGCTGGCCAACCGCCGGATGATGGAAGCGGTGCCCACCGCCGACGTGGTGGTGGTCAACCCCACCCACTACGCGGTGGCCCTGAAATACGAGGGCGGCAGCATGGGCGCCCCCACCGTGGTCGCCCTGGGCGTGGATGAAACCGCCCTGCGCATCCGTGAAGTGGCCGACGGCAACAAGGTCGCCATTGTCTCTGCCCCGCCTTTGGCACGCGCCTTGTATCGGGAGGGGCAACTCGGAAAGGAAATTCCCGTGAGACTGTACTCCGCCGTCGCCCAGGTGCTGTCCTACGTCTACCAGCTGCGCAGCTGGCGGACCGGCCCGATGCCGTCCGCCCCGCATGTGGATGTGGATGAATTCGGCAAGGGAGGCCGCCCGTGAGCGCACAGGCATCCAGCTTCAACACCCGCCGCGCCCTGGAGATGATCCGCCAGGGCCTTGGCGCGCCGCTGATCGTGCTGGCCCTGCTGGCCATGGTCGTGGTGCCGCTGGCCGCACCGGTGCTCGATGCACTGTTCACCTTCAACATCGCCATCTCGCTGATGGTGCTGCTGGCGGTGGTCTACGTGAAGCGCCCGCTGGACTTCACCATCTTCCCGATCGTGCTGCTGGTCACCACCATGCTGCGGCTCGCGCTGAACGTGGCCTCCACCCGCGTCATCCTGCTGCACGGCCAGAACGGCCACGAGGCGGCCGGCAAGGTCATCGCCGCCTTCGGTGAATTCGTCATCGGCGGCAACTACGCCGTGGGCATCGTGGTCTTCGCCATCCTGACCATCATCAACTTCGTGGTCATCACCAAGGGCGCCGGGCGCGTCTCGGAAGTGACCGCGCGCTTCATCCTTGACGCCATGCCCGGCAAGCAGATGGCCATCGACGCCGATCTGAACGCCGGTTTGCTGACGCGTGAAGAAGCCAAGGCCCGTCGTGAAGAGGTCCGCGAGGAAGCCGACTTCTACGGTGCGATGGACGGTGCCAGCAAGTTCATCCGCGGCGACGCCATCGCCGGCATCCTGATCCTGTTCATCAACATGCTGGGCGGCCTGGCCGTGGGCGTGCTGCAGCATGGCATGCCGTTCGGCGATGCCGCCGCCACCTACACCCTGCTGTCCATCGGTGACGGCCTGGTGGCGCAGCTGCCGGCCCTGCTGATCTCCAGCGCCGTGGCAATGCTGGTCACCCGCGCCTCGCGCTCGCAGGACATGGCCCAGGCCATGACCGGCCAGGTGTTCGGCCAGTACCGCGCACTGGCGATCACCGCCGGCATCCTCGGCCTGGTCGGCCTGGTCCCCGGCATGCCCAACGTCGCTTTCCTGACGCTGGCCGCCCTCCTCGGCTTCATCGCCTGGAAGCTGTACCGCAAGAGCCAGGCACCGGCCGCCGAAGATGCCGCCGGGTCAGGCGATGCCGCCGCGCTGGCCGCCCTGGGCCGCCAGCCCAGCCCCGCGCCCACGGCCGAACTGAGCTGGGACGAGCTGCGCCCGGTCGATCCGCTGGGCCTGGAAGTGGGCTACCGGCTGATCCCGTTGGTGGACGCCAACCAGGGCGGCGAGCTGATGGCGCGCATCAAGGGCGTGCGCCGCAAGCTGACCCAGGACGTGGGCTTCCTGATCCCCTCCGTGCATATCCGCGACAACCTGGAACTGCCGGCCAACGGCTACCGCGTGCTGGTGCATGGCGTGCCGGTGGCCACCGCCGACATCCACCCCGACCGCGAACTGGCGCTGGACCCCGGCAGTGCGCTGGGCCCGCTGGAAGGCATCGCCGGCAAGGACCCCGCGTTCGGCCTGGATGCCACCTGGATCCAGCCGCACCAGCGCGCCCAGGCCGAGACCATGGGCTACACCGTGGTCGACCCGGCCACCGTGGTCGCCACGCACCTGTCCCACCTGATCCGCGAACACGCGCCGGAACTGCTGGGCCACGAGGAAGTGCAGCACCTGCTGGCCAACCTCGGCAAGAGCGCGCCCAAGCTCGTCGAAGATCTGACGCCCAAGGCGCTGCCGCTGTCGGCGGTGGTGCGCGTGCTGCAGAACCTGCTGGTCGAGCGCATTCCGATCCGCCAGCTGCGCAAGATCGCCGAAGCCCTGGTCGAGCACGCCCCCATCAGCCAGGACCCGGCCACGCTGACCGCGGCCGTGCGTACCGCGCTGGGCCGCTTCATCGTGCAGGAGATCGCCGGAATGTCGGCGGAGCTGCCGGTGTTCACCCTCAACCCGCAATTGGAACGTGTCTTGCAGGAGTCCACGCAGGGCAACGGCGCCGCGCTGGAACCCGGACTCGCAGAGCGACTGCACCAGAGCCTGGCCGAATGTGTCAGCAAGCAGGAAGCGCGAAACGAGCCGGCAGTAGTGCTGGTACCGGGCCCGGTGCGCGCCGCGCTGGCCCGCCTGGTCCGCCACAGCGTTCCGTCGCTGTCGGTCCTGGCCTACAGCGAGGTGCCGGAAGACAAGCGCCTGAAGCTGGTCGGAACGATCAGCTGACGCCGGCCTTCCAAGCGCCAGAAAACAGACACCACTTTCAAACCGCACCACACGACAGATTCCAAGGGGAACCCGAACCGTGCAGACCACCGACCACCCGCGTTCCTCGACCGCCACTCCGCCGACTTCGTCCCGTGACCACAGCATGAAAATCAAACGATTCGTCGCCGCCGACATGCGCTCGGCCATGAACCTGGTGCGCAAGGAACATGGCCCCGACGCCGTGATCCTGTCCAACCGCCGGATCGAGGAAGGCATCGAGATCGTCGCCGCCGCCCACTACGACGAGAGTGCCGTGCAGCGTGCGCTGGAAGCCTCGCGCCGCGAGATCGCACCGCCGCCGCCGCCGAGGCCGCGCAGCGCCGCCGATGCCGTGATCGCCGCCGTGACCCGCCGCCGCAGCGCGACCCCGGCCGCCGAGCCGGTGGCCGCCACCACCTCGGCGGTGGCCGCCCTGGCCCGCGCCGCCGTCGGTGCCACCGGCCGCACCCTGGACAGCGCCGACGAGATCGTGCCGACCCGTGGCAGCACCGGTTTCGCCTCCACCCTGGCCCGCGCCAGCGTCAACGAATCGGCACTGCCGGAACAGATCTTCGCCCCGTATGCCGACGCCATCGTCGCGCCGCCGGCCAGTGCCGCAGCGGTTGCCGCCGCGCCGATCAACCGCGCCCGCTTCCTGATCGATCCGTCACTGGAAGATGACAGCGCCGCCCTGCTGCCGCCGCCGCTGCCGCTGCCGGCCCCTGCGGTCGCCGCTGCCCCGGTGGAAGCGCCGGTGGAGATGGCCCCGGCCGTTGCCACCGCTGCCATCGTGGAAGCCCCGGCCGCCGCAGCGCCCGCCAACGACGCAGCGCCGCTTGCCGAAGCCGCGCCGACGCCGGCACCGGCCCCGCAGCTGGCCCCGGCCCCGGCCCTGACCATGGTGGCCGCCGATGACGGCGAGATCCGCCAGCTTCGCCAGGAAGTGGCCGGCATGCGCCAGGTCATCGAGCGTGAGATGAACCGCTTCACCGACGAGCGCCTGCGTGGCAGCGCGGTGCGCGCCACCGCGCTGGACCTGATGGACGAGTACGGCTTCGATGCCGGCCTCGCCCGCGACGTGGCCATGCAGATCCCGCTGGAGACCGAGGCCCACCGCGGCCGCGGCCTGATGCTGGGTCTGATCTCGCGCAAGCTGCCGATCGCCCCGGTCGATCCGCTGGAAGAAGGCGGCGTGATCGCCCTGGTCGGCCCGACCGGCGCCGGCAAGACCACCACCATCGCCAAGCTGGCCTCGCGCTTCGCCGAGAAGCACGCCCCGCGCGATGTGGCCCTGGTGACCACCGACACCCTGCGCGTCGGCGCCCGCGAGCAGCTGTACGGCTACGGCCGCCAGCTCGGCATCGCGGTGCACGAAGCCAACAGCGGCACCGACCTGGACCAGCTGCTGGAGCGCCTGCAGGACTACAAGCTGGTGCTGATCGACACCGCCGGCCTGGGCCCGCGTGACCGCGCCCTTGCCGCCCAGCTGCAGTGGCTGCGGGCCGCCCGCCAGGTGCGCACCCTGCTGGTGCTGCCGGCCAATACCAGCTTCGGCGACATGGACGAGGTCGTCCGCCGCTTCGGCGCGGCCAACCTGCAGGGCCTGGTGCTGAGCAAGCTGGACGAGACCGGCCGCTTCGGCAACGCCCTGTCGGTGGCCGTCGACCATGCCCTGCCGATCACCTGGGTGACCGATGGCCAGGACGTCCCGGAGGACCTGCACCGGGCCAGTGCAGCCAATCTCGTACTTCGCCTTGAAGATTTGCGCCGAGCGGCCGATATGCCCTGCAACCCGGAGTTGAACCATGCCGTCGCGTGAGTACGCCAAGCTGACCAATACCTTCCCGCTGTCGGCCACCCGCAGCGAGCCGCTCGGCCCTGTCCGCACCATCGCGGTGACCGGCGGCAAGGGCGGCGTGGGCAAGACCAACGTGTCGGCCAACCTGGCCGTGGCGCTGGCCGGCATGGGCAAACGCACCCTGCTGCTGGACGCCGACCTCGGCCTGGCCAACATCGACGTCATCCTCGGCCTGAACCCCAGGTTCACCCTGGCCGACCTGGTGGCCGGCCGCTGCAGCCTGGAAGACGTGATCATCGAGGGCCCCAACGGCGTGCTGGTGGTCCCGGCCGCGTCGGGCCGCCGGCACATGGCCGAACTGGCCCCGGCCGAGCATGTCGGCCTGGTCAACGTGTTCTCCGAGCTGGAACGCGAGCTGGACATCATGGTGGTGGACACCGCCGCCGGCATCAACGACGGCGTGCTGACCTTCTGCCAGGCCGCGCAGGACACCGTGGTGGTGGTCTGCGATGAGCCGGCCTCGATCACCGACGCCTACGCGCTCATCAAGGTGCTGTCGCGCGAACGTGGCGTGGACCGCATCCAGGTCGTAGCCAACATGGTGCGCGATCCCAACGAAGGCCGCGTGCTGTACGAAAAGCTGACCCGCGTCTGCGAGAAGTTCCTCGCCGATGTCTCGCTGAACTACCTCGGCTGCGTGCCGCAGGATGACTGGCTGCGCCTGTCGGTGCAGCGCCAGCAGCCGGTGGTCAAGGCCTACCCGTCCAGCCCGGCCGCGCTGGCGATCACCGAGATCGCCCGCCGTACCGCGCGCTGGCAGGCGCCGACCGAACCGCGTGGTGGCGTCGAATTCTTCCTCGAACGCATCCTCAAGCAGCGTGGGGTGACCGTATGAAAGGTGCAGCCCAGTACAAGGAAGTCCAGCGCTCGAGCGCGACCGACGTCATCGCCCAGCACTCGGACCTGGTGCGGCGCATCGCCCACCACCTGGCGGCGCGCCTGCCGGCCAGCGTCGAGGTGGACGACCTGATCCAGGCCGGCATGATGGGCCTGATCGAAGCCTCGCGAAGCTACGACGCCGACCAGGGCGCCTCGTTCGAGACCTACGCCTCGATCCGCATCCGTGGCTCGATGATCGACGAGATCCGCCGTGGCGACTGGGTGCCGCGTTCGGTGCACCGCCGTGCCCGCGACGCGGCCGCCACCATCCGCCGGCTGGAACAGAGCAGCGGCCGTGCCGCCAGCGCCACCGAAGTGGCCGCGGCGATGGACATGCCCCTGCCCGAGTACCTGCGCCTGATGGAAGACGCCTCGCGCGGCCAGGTGTTGAGCCTGGAGTCGCGCATCGAGGACCAGGGCGAGCTGGATACGGTCGCCCAGGGTGGCCCGACCCCGCAGCAGGTGCTGGAGCGTGGCGAGTTCGGCCGCGAGCTGGGCAAGGCCATCGGCCACCTGCCCGAGCGCGAACAGCTGGTGCTCTCGCTGTACTACGAGCAGGAGCTGAACCTGAAGGAGATCGGCGCGGTGCTCGGCGTGAGCGAATCGCGGGTCTGCCAGATCCACGGCCAGGCCGTGCTGCGCCTGCGCGGCCGGCTCAAGGTGTTCGAGGCGGTCGACGCCGGCCTCGAACAATGAACATGCGCGAGGCGGCTGCCCCCGGCCGCCCGCAGTGAACAACAAAGGAACTCTGCTTTGAACAAGAACATGCGCATCCTGATCGTCGACGACTTCTCGACCATGCGTCGCATCGTCAAGAACCTGCTGGGCGATCTGGGCTTCACCAACACCGCCGAAGCCGAGGACGGGCATGCCGCGCTGTCGATGCTGCAGAGCCAGCCGTTCGATTTCGTGGTCACCGACTGGAACATGCCGGTGATGACCGGCATCGAGCTGCTGAAGGCGATCCGTGCCGATGCCAAGCTGAAGACCCTGCCGGTGCTGATGGTCACCGCCGAAGCAAAGCGCGAGCAGATCATTGAAGCGGCCCAGAGCGGCGTCAACGGCTACATCATCAAGCCGTTCACCGCGCAGACCCTGGAAGAAAAGCTGGGCAAGATCTTCGAACGCCTGGCGGCGAGCGCCTGATGGACGCACAGGTCGACAGAAGCGCCCTTGCCCTGCGCCTGCAGGAAGCCCTGGATGCATTGGAATCCGGTGACGAGGCCGCCTGGCGCCAGCGCATCGACAGCCTGGTGGCCGCGCGCACCCAGCCGATGATGAGCGGCCTTTCGCGGCTGGCCCGCGAACTCGGCCAGGCCCTGGGCGAGCTGCCGACCGTGCCCGACGAGGCCGGCGAGCTGGACGATGCCTGCGCACGCCTGGACCACGTGGTGGCGATGACCGAACAGGCCACCCACCGCACCCTGGACCTGGCCGAAGAGTGCCGCGCCCTGACCGAACAGCTGCGTGCCGATGGCCTGCAGCCGGGCCAGGACGCGCAGCTGGAGCGCATCCGCCACAACCTGACCGAGATCGCCCTGACCCAGAGCTACCAGGACCTGACCGGTCAGATCATCCGTCGCGTGGTGGGCATCGTCCGCCGCGTGCACGAAGGCTTTGGCGCGCTCGGCCTGCCGCCGGAACAGCATCGCACCGACCCGGAACTGGCCGGGCCGGCACTGAAGGGACTGGACCGCCACGCGGTCTCGCAGAACGACGCCGACGACCTGTTGTCGGACCTGGGGCTGTAAGCATGAGCGCTGTTGCCGACGACATCACTGCCGATTTCATCATCGAGGCGCAGGAAATCCTGGATCGCCTGGGCGAACAGCTGGTGTCGCTGGAACAGGCACCGAAGGACAACGACCAGCTCAACGCGGTCTTCCGCGGCTACCACACGCTGAAGGGCGGCGCCGGCTTCCTCGGCATCACCGCCATGGTCGAGCTGTGCCATGCCGCCGAAGAAGCGCTGGGCGCGGCGCGTGCCGGCCAGGCCGTGCTGCAGGCCCATCATTTCGATGCCGCCCAGCAGTCGCTGGATTACCTGCAGTCGATGCTCGATGCGGTGTCCGCCGGCACTGAACCCGGGTACGCCCCGCCGGAACTGATCGCCCAGTTCGACGTGCATGGCGGAGCGGGCCCCGCATCGAGCGCCGCCGCAGCCGCCACCCCGGCCGCTGCCGGCAGCGACCTGATCACCGACGATGAGTTCGAGGCCCTGCTCGACCAGCTGCATGGCGGCAGCGCACCGACTGCCGTCGCGCCGCCGAAGAAGGCCGATGATGGCCTGATCAGCGAAGACGAGTTCGAAGCCCTGCTCGACCAGCTGCATGGTGGCGCCGTCCCGGGCGCCAAGCCCGTGGCCGCCGCACCGGTGGCCGCCGCACCGGCCCCGGCACCCGCCCCGCGCGCGGCCGCCAAGCCGGCCGCGAACAAGCCGGTGGCCGAAGCCGAACACACCGTGCGCGTGGACACCAAGCGCCTGGATGCGATCGTCAACCTGATCGGCGAACTGGTGCTGTCACGGAACCGGCTGAAGACCCTGCGCACCCGCCTGCGCGACGAAGAGCTGGATCGCGCGGTGTCGACGCTGGACATCGCCACCGCCCGCCTGCAGTCGGCGGTCATGCGCACCCGCATGCAGCCGGTCGGCAAGGTGTTCTCGCGCTTCCCGAAGGTGGCCCGCGACGTCGCCCGCTCGCTGCAGAAGGAAGTGGACCTGGAGTTGATCGGCGCCGAGACCGAGCTGGACCGCAACCTGGTCGAAGCGCTGGCCGATCCGCTGGTGCACCTGGTGCGCAACGCCATCGACCACGGCGTGGAAATGCCGGACCTGCGCGAAGCGCAGGGCAAGCCGCGGATGGGCCACGTGCGCCTGTCGGCGCAGCAGGAAGGCGACTACGTCAGCATCGAAGTGCAGGACGACGGCGCCGGCATCGACCCGGAAAAGCTGCGCGCCAAGGCCCGCGAGAAGGGCCTGATCGACCCGGAAGCCGCCGCCCGCCTCAGCAGCGAGGAGTGCCTGCACCTGGTGTTCCTGCCCGGCTTCTCGACCAAGCAGCAGGTCACCGATATTTCCGGCCGCGGCGTGGGCATGGACGTGGTGCAGTCGCGCATCCGCGAGCTGAGTGGCCAGATCCAGATCCAGTCGGAACTGGGCCGTGGCAGCCGCTTCCTGATCCGCGTGCCGCTCACCCTGGCCATCCTGCCGACGCTGCTGGTGCAGGCCGGCGAAGACGTCTATGCGCTGCCGCTGGCGCGCGTGATGGAGGTGCTGCACGCCCCGCGCACCTCGCTGGGCTGGTTCGATGGCCGCGCCGTGCTGGACCGCCGCTCGCACACCCTGCCGCTGGTCGATCTGCGCCAGTGGCTGGATGTGACGCCTGCAGCGTCCCCCCTGCTGACCATCGTGGTGCTGCAGGCCGGTGAAGCGCGCTTCGGCCTGGTCGTGGACCAGGTGCGCGGCCGCGAGGAAGTGGTCATCAAGCCGCTGCCCAAGGCGCTGCGTGGCCTGCGCGGCTACGCCGGTGCAACCTTGATCGGCGACGGTCGCATGGCCCTGATCCTGGACGTGGACGGCCTGCGCTGAACCCCCGCCGGGCATGGCCTGGCGCTACCCGAGATGGCCCTGCGCGGTAGCGCCGGGCCATGCCCGGCGACCCAAAAACTGTGACTACCGTCTGTACACGATCTACCGGTGTCTCAAGTCCCATTCACACAAGCCGATACCGGACCCATGGATAGACTCAGCCTCATTGGACTCTTTCTCGCCCTGGCCTCGCTGGTCGGCGGCAGCATCCTGAAGGGCGCCGGCCTGGCTTCGCTGTGGTCGCCTGCCGCCTTCGTGATCGTCATCGTCGGCACCGTGGCATCGATCCTGCTGCACACCGCCCCGGCGGTGTTCAAGCACGCCTTCAAGATCGTGCGCTGGGTCGTGCGCCCGCCGCACAGCGACCGCCACGAACTGATCAAGCAGATCGTCGAGTGGAGCAACATCGCCCGCCGCCAGGGCCTGCTGGGCCTGGAATCGCAGGTGGAAGCGCAGCGCGACCCGTTCCTGCGCAAGGGCCTGCAGCTGCTGGTCGATGGCGTGGAGCCCGAATCGATCCGGCACATGCTGGAAATCGAACTGAGCAGCCAGGAACACCAGGACCAGGCCGGCGCCAAGGTCTTCGAGGCCATGGGCATCTACGCCCCCACCCTGGGCATCATCGGTGCCGTGCTGGGCCTGATCGCGGTGATGAAGAACCTGGCCGACCCCAGCAAGCTGGGCCACGGCATCGCCGCCGCGTTCACCGCCACCATCTACGGTATCGCCTCGGCCAACCTGCTGTTCCTGCCCATCGCCGCCAAGCTGAAGGGCGTGATCGCGCACAACACCCGCGACCGCGAAATGGTCATCGAAGGTCTGATCTCGATCGCCCAGGGCGAAAACCCGCGCAACATCGAAACCAACCTCACCGGCTTCCTGCACTGACATGGCCCGCCGCAAGCACCACGAAGAGCACGCCAACCACGAGGCATGGGCCATTCCCTATGCCGACCTGATGACGTTGCTGCTCGCCTTCTTCGTGGTCATGTATGCCATTTCCTCGGTCAACGAGGGCAAGTACCGGATCATGGCCGACGCCCTGACCGATGCTTTCGGTGGCGCACCGCGCACCATCAATCCGGTGCAGGTGGGCAACAAGCAGGTGCAGGGCGGCGGCTGGGACAGCCCCTCGGTCATCAAGTCGGGCACCCGGATCGGCCCGTCCGCACCGGCGCCCACCCACGACCCCACCCTGCTGCCGGCGATGGCCTCGCAGATGCGCATGCCGGTGTCGGTGCACAACCAGGACCAGATCGCCCGCGCCGAGCGCCAGCTCAGCAGCATCGCCGACCGCCTGACCGCCGCGCTGTCGCCGCTGATCGACCGCGGCATGATCAGCGTGCGCCGCACCGAGCTGTGGATCGAAGTGGAGATCAACAGCGACATCCTGTTCCCGACCGGATCGGCCGCGCTGGACGTGCATGCGCGGCAGACCCTGGCCAGCCTGGCCGACGTGCTGCGCGACGTCCCCAACAGCGTGCGCGTGGAAGGCCACACCGACAACGTACCGATCGCCACCGCCACCTTCCCCTCCAACTGGGAACTGTCAGCCGGCCGCGCCGCCAGCGTGGTGCATCTGTTCGCCGACCAGGGCGTGCAGCCCTCGCGGCTGGCCATGGTCGGCTACGGCCAGTTCCGCCCGCGCGAAGAGAATGACAGCGCGCAGGGCCGCAACCGCAACCGGCGGGTGATGGTCATCATCCTGGCCGACACCAGCCATGCGGTCGACCCGCTGGGCGAACGCCTGAACGCCGCCGCCGGTGGCAGCGCGGCCACCGACACGGCCGCCGCTGCACCGCGCAGCACCCCCGTTTCCCCCAACGCACCGGTGCAGTTGCCGCCGGTGCCGGCTGGCAGCCGCGTCGGCGCCGCCGTTCCCCCGGCAATGAAGGAGTAACCCGATGCGCATCTGGGCAGTCGCCAACCAGAAGGGTGGAGTCGGCAAGACCACCACCACCCTCGCCCTCGGTCGCGGCCTGGCCGCACAGGGCCACCGCGTGCTGTTGATCGACCTGGATCCGCACGCCTCGCTTACCCGCGCCTTCGGCGTGCCGGTGGAACCGGCGCCAGTCGGCGTGCTGGAACTGTTCGGCGCACCGCCGGCCGAGCTGTCCGCACTGAGCCACCCCAGCAGCATCGGCGGCCTGGACTACGTGTGCGCGCAGGCTTCGCTGGCCACGCTGGAACGGCGCAGCGCCAACCAGCCCGGCCTGGGCCTGGCCCTGCAGAACGCACTTGCCCGCCACCAGGGCCAGCATGACTACATCCTGCTGGACTGCGCGCCCACCCTGGGCCTGCTGATGATCAACGCACTGGCTGCGGCCGACCGCCTGATCATTCCCACCCAGGCCGAGCCGCTGGCCCTGCACGGACTGGACGGCATGGTCCGCACTGGCGAGATGGTCGAGCGCTCGCGCCGCCGTCCGCTGCCGATCTCGATCCTGCCGACCCTGTTCGACCGCCGCACCCGCGCCGGCAACGAATCGCTGCGCACCATGCAGGACCGCCACGGCGCCCGCGTGTGGGAAGACGCGATCCCGATCGACACCCGCATCAGCAACGCCGCCGGCCTGACCCTGCCCAGCGTGGGCGAGGACTACCCGGGCCGCGGCCTGGCCGCCTATCGCCGCGCTCTGAACTGGATCCTCGGCGAAGACGCGCGTGCACTGGAGCAGGCGGCATGAACACCCCCGGCGTGCTGGACGACTACCTGGACGAGCTGCTGGGCGAAGCCATCGCCCTGGCCGCACCGCCACCCCCGGTCGCCGCCGCGCCCGAGCGCGAGCCGACGTGGGACGACCTGCCGGCCGAAGTCGTTTACGAAACCGGCGACACCACCGTTGCCGCATCCGTGGATGACGCCTCGCTCGAAGCCGCATTCGAAGCAGCGGCCGTCGCCGTTGCCGCACCCGAGCGCGAACCCACCTGGGACGACCTGCCGGCCGAGGTGATCTACGAAACCGGCAACACCGATGCTGCCGCATCCGTGGACGACGCCTCGCTCGAAGCCGCATTCGAAGCAGCGGCCGTCGCCGTCGCCGTTGCCGCACCCGAACGCGAACCCACCTGGGACGACCTGCCCGCTGAGGTGATCTACGAAACGGGCGATGCCACCGGTAGCGCCGGGCCAGGCCCGGCGAGCGCAGCGGCACCCGACCCCGCCACCGACCCGGCAGCCCCCAAGCCCACCTGGGACGACCTGCCCGACGAAGTCATCTACGAAACCGACGGCGCCGACAGCCATCGCCTCGCGCACACCGACAGCCCTGCCCTGCAGGCCGCCTTCGAAGCGGCGGCCGTAGGCGAGGCGGTACCGGCACCGGCCGTGGCCGCACCGATCACGCCGGTAGCGCCGCGCCCTGCGCCCGCCCCGGCCGCACGGGCGGCGGTCGCACCGCCCCCGCGCATCGCCCTCGACGCGCCGCCCGGCAGCCGCCCCGGCAGCTGGCAGGAACTGCAGGCGCAGGCCCACCAGCCGCCGCACGGCGCGAACCCGCACAACCGCCGCGCCGCCGAGCGCACCTCGCGCTGGCTGCGGCTGCGCTGTGGCACCCAGGCCTATGCGCTGGAACTGCTGAAGGTGCAGGAAGTGGTCCTGCCCGTGCCGCTGCTGCCGCTGCGCGGCACCGCCCCGGCCATGCTCGGCATCATGAACCTGCGTGGCCAGGTGGTGCCGGTGATGGACCTGGGCATCCACCTGGGCGCGGTCACCGCCGAAGACGACGCGCAGACGCGCATCGTGGTGCTGGAAGAGAACGGCGAGACCCTGGGCCTGCGTGTATCGGCGGTCGAAGACGTGGCCAACCTCACCGATTCGCAGATCGAGCCTCCCGACACCGCGCGCATCTGCCAGATCTCCAATGAGCTGTTCCGCGGCGTGGCCCGCATCAGCCAGCGGCCGATGATCCTGCTCGACGCGACCCGGTTGTTGGGGTAATCGCCATCCACGCATGGCGTGGATCTACTAATCGATTCAACCCTAAAGAACCCCTGCCGGGTGCCGTTATGGATCTCGGAACCGTTTGTCCGGAGCAACGATGAGCACTGTCGAACTGGGTGACGATCTCGGCATCGAGAACAGCACCGAGCTCAAGAACCGCCTTTCGCCCCTCGTGGCGGAAGCAGGCGAACTGACCCTGGACGCAAGCCAGGTCGGTCGCATCCACACGGCAAGCGTGCAGGTGCTGTGTGCGTTCGTGCAGGCACGCCGCGAGGCGGGCCTGGGCACCGGCTTCCACGGTTGCACTGCAACCTTCCGTGACGCCGCCCGCCTGCTGGGCGTCACCCAGGCCCTGGGCCTGGACGTACCCCATGACAACCTGAAATCTGTGGAGAACGCTGCATGAGCGCACGTATCTTGGTGGTGGACGATTCGGCGTCGATGCGCCAGATGGTTTCCTTCGCCCTCACCTCGGCCGGTTTTGCCGTCGAAGAAGCCGAAGACGGCGCGGTCGCGCTCGGTCGCGCCAAGGGCCAGCGTTTCAACGCGGTGGTCACCGACGTCAACATGCCGAACATGGATGGCATCAGCCTGATCCGTGAACTGCGCCAGCTGCCGGACTACAAGTTCACCCCGATGCTGATGCTGACCACCGAGTCGGCAGCGGACAAGAAGTCCGAAGGCAAGGCCGCCGGTGCCACCGGCTGGCTGGTCAAGCCGTTCAACCCCGAACAGCTGGTCGCCACCGTGCAGAAGGTGCTGGGCTGATCGCCCCGCACCCCTGAACCGCCCCTTCCCCACGTTTCCGGATTGCCTCTGCCATGAGCATGGACCTGCAACGCTTCCACGCCACCTTCTTCGAGGAGAGCCGCGAAGGCCTCGACGCGATGGAGGCCGGCCTGCTGGCCCTGGAATCGGGGCAACAGGACGCGGAGATCATCAATTCGGTGTTCCGCGCCGCCCACTCCATCAAGGGGGGCGCCGGCACCTTCGGCTTCGATGCGATCGCCGGCCTGACCCACGTGCTGGAAACGCTGCTCGATGAGCTGCGGGCCGGTAAGCGCGCACTGGAACCGGTCGCCGTCGACGCCATGCTGTCCTCGGTGGACGTGCTGCGCGCCCTGCTGCGCGAAGCCGAACATGGCCAGGCCGCCGATCCGGCCGCCGTTGCTGCGGTGAAGGCGCGCCTGGAAGCGGTGCTGTCCGGCCAGGCCGCCGCCAGCGCCCCGGTTGCCGCCGAAGCCAAGGTCGACGACACGCCCGAAGCCTGGCAGATCGGCTTCACCCCTGCGCCGTCGCTGTTCATGAGCGGCAACGATCCGCTGCGCATCATCCGCGAACTGGAACACCTCGGTTCGCTGCAGGTGGCTGCGCGCATGGAGCGCCTGCCCGGCTTTGCCCAGCTCGACCCGCTGGAGGCCCACCTGGCGTGGGACCTGGGCCTGGTCGGCAAGGTGCCGCGCAGCAAGATCGAAGATACGTTTGCCTGGGTGCTGGATGACTGCGAACTGGACATCCGTCCGGCCGCGCCGCCGAGCCTCGCTACCCAGGCCCCTGCTGCACCCGTTGTTGCCCCTTCCACCCCCGCTGCACCGGTGGCCGCTGCCACCTCCGCCGCGCCGGCCGCCAATGGCGGTGGCGGTGGCGCCCAGGAAGCCGAAACCTCGATCCGCGTCAGCGTTGACAAGGTGGACGCCCTCATCAACCTGGTCGGCGAACTGGTCATCACCCAGGCCATGCTCAAGCAGGTCTCGCACGCACTGGACCCGGTGCATGCTGAAAGCCTGTTCGCCGGCCTGGACCAGCTTGAACGCAACACCCGCGACCTGCAGGAAGCGGTGATCGGCGTGCGCATGCTGCCGGTCGATGCGGTGTTCCGCCGCTTCCCGCGCCTGGTCCGCGACCTTTCCACCCGCCTCGGCAAGCAGGTTCGCCTGCGCACCGTCGGCGAAGGCACCGAACTGGACAAGGGCCTGATCGAGAAGATCGCCGATCCGCTGGTCCACCTGGTCCGCAACTCCATCGACCACGGCCTGGAAATGCCAGACGTGCGTCGTGGCGCGGGCAAGGACGAGACCGGCACGATCACCCTGGCGGCCTCGCACCAGGGCGGCCACATCGTCATCGAAGTCAGCGACGATGGTCGCGGCCTGGACCGCACCAAGATCCTGGCCAAGGCCCACGAGCGCGGCCTGGCCGTGCCGGACAATCCGACCGATTCGCAGGTCTGGGACCTGATCTTCCAGCCTGGCTTCTCCACCGCCGATGCCGTGACCGATCTGTCCGGCCGGGGCGTGGGCATGGACGTGGTCCGCCGCAACATCCAGGCGCTGGGTGGCGAGGTGCAGATCGAGAGCAGCCTGGGCAGTGGTACGCGCACGCTGATCCGCCTGCCGCTGACCCTGGCCATCCTCGACGGCATGACCGTGGCGGTGGCCGGCGAAACCCTGATCCTGCCGCTGGCCTACGTGCTCGAAGCCCTGCAGCCGCAGGCCGAGGACATCCGCAGCATGGCCGGCGAAGGCCGCGTGCTGCGCGTGCGCGGCGAGTACCTGCCGATCCTCTCGCTCAGCGAGTACTACGGCTATGGTGCGCGCGGCGCCAACAGCGAATCGCTGGTGGTGGTGGTCGAGGGCGATGGCCAGAAGATCGCACTGGAAGTGGACGAACTGGTCGGCCAGCAGCAGGTGGTGGTGAAGAACATCGAGAACAATTACCGCCGCATCGGCGGCGTGTCCGGTGCCACCATCCTTGGCGACGGCCGCGTCGCCCTGATCGTCGACATCGGTGGCCTGGTGCGCTCGCTGCGCGTGCCGCAGGCCGCCTGACCTACCGCACCGCGCTGTACTCCGGACCGCCGCCCCCAGGGGCGGCGGTTTTCGTTTGCACGGTGTGTGGGGTCACGCAATGTGATCTCCGTCGCGCAGGCAGTTTCCCGTGCAACCACCCCGCCAAGTGCAAGCGCCCGCCCTGCAAGGCTTTCGCGCGGTTTCACCCTACGCACACGAATGTGACATCCATCCATAAAGTCCGTGCAGGCCACGCCGCTATCTGGCTTTGACGGCAATCACCGAACCCCCACCGGCACGACCGTTTCCCTCTGCCCACCTGGAGCACCCTGCATGAAGTGGTTCCACGATCTGCCCATCGCCCGCAAGCTGGCCGTGGGGTTCACCCTGACAACGCTGATGACCCTGGTCCTGGGGCTGTTCGCCCTCGTCCGCCTCAGCGAAGCCAACACCCAGCTGGGCAGCATGGCCAGCAACGACATTCCCTCGGTGCAGCATCTGGGCGAAGTGCGTTCGCAGCTCGGCGAGTTCCGCACCTACGAGATGGCCCTGCTGACCATGCTGGACCAGCCGGAAAAGGTGGCCGACTACAACAAGCGCATGGACGACACCGCCGTCATCGTGCACAAGGAGCTGGCCGCCTACGCCGCCCTGCCGACCGGCGAGAAGGAACGCGCGCTGTACCAGCCGGTGAAGGCCGGCGTGGACGCCTACTTCGCCGCCAACGCCAAGCTGCGCGAAGCCGCCAACGCCGGCGACGGCGTGCTGGCCCAGCAGGTCTCCGACGAACAGTCCCGCCCCGCGCGGCGAAAGGCCTTCGAGGAACTGAAGGCACTGAGCGCCTTCCTCGGCACGCAGATGCAGGGCAAGATCGACGCCGCCAATGCCACCCACCGCAACAGCATCATCGCTGTCGTCAGCTGCATCGCGCTGCTGTCGCTGGTCGCCGCTGCGCTGGCCGTGGTCATTTCGCGCGCGGTCACCGTTCCGCTCGGCAAGGCACTGACTGCCATCCAGGCCGTCGCCCGCGGCGACCTGAGCGTCAGCACCCAGGCGAGCAGCAAGGACGAGGCCGGTCGCATGCTGACCGCCACCAGCGACATGACCGCCATGCTGCGCCGCTTCTCCGAGCAGACCCAGCTGATGGCGCAGATGCATGCCGGCCCGGACATCAGCCATCGCATCCCCGAGGATTTCCCCGGCGTCTACGGCCAGCTGGCCGGCGGCATCAACACCGTCATCTTCGAACACCTCGATTCGATCCGCGCTGCCATCGACGTACTGAACCAGTACGCCGCCGGCAACCTGACCCAGGATGCACAGCGCCTGCCGGGCACCCGTGCCTTCCTGCACGAGGCGATGGATGCCGCCAAGGCCAGCCTGCTGGCCATCAACACGCAGATCCAGCACCTGGCCAGCGCCGCTGCCGCCGGTGACTTCAGCCAGCGCGGCGACGCCGATCGCTTCGACCATGACTTCA
The DNA here is from genome assembly GCF_058787375.1 of Stenotrophomonas sp. FW305-3-2-15-E-LB1. NCBI lineage: Bacteria > Pseudomonadati > Pseudomonadota > Gammaproteobacteria > Lysobacterales > Lysobacteraceae > Stenotrophomonas > Stenotrophomonas sp. FW305-3-2-15-E-LB1. The sequence goes on along the minus strand of NZ_JBYSZR010000002.1, from coordinate 51,915 downwards.
AGGTGATGATCGAACAGCTGAACTCGATGATGCAGGTGGCCGATGGCAACCTGGGCCAGCTCTCGCAGCTGCTGCAGGCCATTGCCGAAGGCGACCTGACCGCGCGCATGGACGGCCAGTTCCACGGTGTCTTCGCCCGCATGCGCGACGATGCCAACACCACCGTCGCCCAGCTGACCCAGATCGTCGGCCAGATCCAGGCCAGCGCCGGCAGCATCACCCTGGCCGCGGGCGAGATCGCCTCGGGCAACAGCGACCTGTCGCGCCGCACCGAACAGCAGGCCGCCAACCTGGAAGAAACCGCAGCGTCGATGGAGGAACTGACCTCCACCGTGAAGCAGAACGCCGAACATGCGCGGCAGGCCAACCAGCTGGCCATCGGCGCGCACGGCGTTGCCTCGCAGGGTGGCGCCGTGGTCAACCAGGTGGTCACCACCATGTCGGCCATCGAAGCCTCGTCGAAGAAGATCGCCGAGATCATCAGCGTCATCGACGGCATCGCCTTCCAGACCAACATCCTGGCGCTGAATGCCGCCGTGGAAGCCGCGCGTGCCGGTGAGCAGGGCCGTGGTTTCGCCGTGGTCGCCAGCGAAGTTCGCACCCTCGCCCAGCGCTCCGCAGCTGCCGCAAAGGAAATCAAGGGCCTGATCGACGATTCGGTCGGCAAGGTCGCCGAAGGCTCCAGCCTGGTGCATCAGGCCGGCAGCACGATGGGCGAAATCGTCGCCTCGGTGCAGCGCGTCACCGACATCATGGCCGAGATTTCCGCCGCCTCGCAGGAGCAGAGCGCGGGCATCGAGCAGGTCAACCAGACGGTCGTGCAGATGGACGAAACCACCCAGCAGAACGCCGCGCTGGTGGAAGAAGCCACCGCCGCCGCGCGTGCCATGGAAGACCAGGCCGCGCAGCTGGGCGAGGCCGTGGCCCGCTTCCGCCTGGCCACCCCGGGCCTGAGCCCCGTCGCGCCGCGCCCCGTCGCCGCAATGCCTGCCGCACGCAAGCCGGCTCCGGTGGCCAGCCCGGCCCCGTCGCGGGTCCGCAAGCCGGTGGCGCAGCCGGCACTGGCCGGTGAAGGTGACTGGCAGGAGTTCTGAGCCAGGGCCACCCTTGATGTAGGTCCACGCCGTGCGTGGATGGGTTCATCCAACGAACCCATCCACGCATGACGCATTAATTTATTTTCTCTTCAGCTTCACGCCATCGCGCCGCTATCGGAGAACGCCCCCCCGAGCAGGCCCGATGATGCCCGCCAGCGCCGACTCCCCTCCGAGCCCAGCCCCGCGCTGGTCGGCCCTGGCCGGCATGCTGCTGTTGGCCGCATGGCTGGGCTGGACCCTGCCCGTGCTGTGGCTGCAGGGCGCCCGCACCGCCATGCCCGTGGCCAGCGATTGGAATCCCGCGCAGCTGCTGGCGCAGGTCCCGCCCTCCCTGCTCGCCGCCAGCCGCGACCATCCCCTGCTGCTGCGCCAGCCCGGCCATTGCCCGTGCGCTGCCAGTACAGCCCCGCCGCTGGGCGTGGCCACGCGCAACAGTACCCTCGCCCTGCCCTTCGACTGGCTGGTCCTGCACGACCAGCGCCTGGTCTACGCCGGCCCGGCCCTGCTCGGGCCAGGCTGCAGCCGCGGCCCGCTGGCTGCCACCGCACTGGTCGGCCAGCTCCTGCGCGGACCGCAGGCGCCGCTCATCCTTTCCAACCCATGCCCATGCCTCAAGGAGTAGTGCATGCACGCATCGACCCCGCGCCCCACGCCACCGGGCGGTCACGAAACCCCGCCGTTCCTGCGCGCCATGTCGGCCAGCGCCGATCGCCTGTTCCTGGCAGTCACCGCCGCACTGGTGCTGGTTTCGCTGGGCCTGGCCCTGCGCAGTGGGCAGTGGACCCCGTGGCTGGCGGTGTCGCTGCCGACGCTGCTGGTCACCGCGCTGCAGGTGCACGGCCTGCCGGGCACCCGCCTCAGCCGCTGCACCGTTGCGCTGGCCTGGATGGTGTTGTCGGCCACGCTCATCCACCAGACCCACGGGCAGCTGGAAACCCACTTTACGGTCATCGTGCTGATCGCCCTGCTGCTGTACTACCGCGACTGGCTGCCGATCGTGGTGGCCGCCGCCGCCATCGCCGTGCACCACGTGCTGTTCTACGCGCTGCAGGTGCGTGGCCTGCCCTACCCGGTGTTTGCCACCGGCAGCGGCCTGGGCGTGCTGGCGCTGCATGCGCTGTACGTGGTGGTGGAAGCAGGCCTGCTGTCGGCGATGGCGGTACAGATGCGCCGGCAGCTGCTGCTGCTCGGCCACGACCCGCAGCAGCTGGCCCAGCTGGCACACGGCCTGGCCGAAGACCGGCCGCTGCCCGACAGCCTGCAGTCCGCGCAGTTCCCGCGTGATTCGCTGGCCGCCGCGCTGGTGCAGACCGGCAACCAGCTGCTGCAGCGGCGCGCCCGCGAACAGGCCGCCAGCAGTGAATCGCTGCGCATCCGCACCGCGCTCGACGATGTCACCACCAACGTCATGATTGCCGACCGCGAGCGCACCATCGTCTTCGTCAACCGGCCCCTGCAGAAAATGCTGGCCGCCGCCGAAGCCGACCTGCGCCGCGACCTGCCGCAGTTCAGTGCCGCCGACCTGCTCGGCCGCAGCATCGACATCTTCCACCGCAACCCCGCCCACCAGGCCCAGCTGCTCGACGGCCTCACCGGCACGTACCGGGCACAGATCCGGGTCGGCGGCCGCAGCATGCGCCTGATCGTCAACCCGATCATCGATGGCGCCGGCCAGCGCCACGGCTTCGTGGTGGAATGGGCCGACCGCACCGTCGAACTGCAGGTGGAAGAAGAACTGGGCGAGATCGTCGAGGCCGCCTCTCTGGGCGACTTCAGCGGCCGCGTCGTCACCGCCGGCAAGGAAGGCTTCTTCCTGCAGCTGGCCGAGCGCCTCAACAGCCTGCTCGATGCCAGCGCATCCAGCCTCGATCAGATCTCCCAGCTGCTGTCATCGCTGTCACGCGGCGACCTGACCGCGCACATGCAGGGTGATTTCCAGGGCGTATACGCCCGCATCCGCGACGATGCCAACACCACCGTCGCCCAGCTCACCGCCATCGTGGGCAGCATCCAGTCCGCCTCGACCACGCTCACCGCCAGCGCCGATGGCCTGTCGCGCGGCAATGGCCACCTGGCCGACCGCACCGAACAGCAGGCCGCCAGCCTGGAAGAAACCGCCGCGACCATGGAAGAACTGACTGCCACCGTGCGCCAGAACGCCGAACATGCGCGCCAGGCCAACCAGCTGGCCAGCGGTGCGGCCGACGTGGCTGGCGAAGGCGGCGCCGTGGTCGGCCAGGTGGTCACCACCATGTCGGCCATCCAGGCATCGTCGAAGAAGATTGCCGAGATCATCAGCGTCATCGACGGCATCGCCTTCCAGACCAACATCCTGGCGCTGAACGCCGCCGTCGAGGCCGCACGTGCCGGCGAGCAGGGCCGCGGTTTCGCCGTGGTTGCCAGCGAAGTGCGCACGCTGGCGCAACGTTCGGCGGCCGCGGCCAAGGAGATCAAGGGCCTGATCGACGATTCGGTCGGCAAGGTCACCGAGGGCGCCCGCCTGGTCGACCGGGCGGGCGGCACGATGGGGCAGATCGTGCAGGCCGTGCAGCAGGTCAACCAGATCATGGGCGAGATTTCCGCTGCCTCGCAGGAACAGAGCGCCGGCATCGAGCAGGTCAACCAGAGCATCGCGCAGATGGATGCCGCCACCCGGCAGAACGCCGCGCTGGTGGAGGATTCGACCCATGCCACGCACGGCATGGCCCAACAGGCCGGGCTGCTGGCCGAGGCCGTGGCGCGTTTCCACCTGGGCGACGGCCACGGCGATCCCGCCGTGATGCGGCGCGTGCGCGAGATCGCCAAGGGGTCAGAGCCCTTTCCTGACCGGAAAGGGATCTGACCCCACCCGTGTAGAGTGATGAACTTCACACTTCATAATTGCCGCCCCCGGCCGATACCTCTTTCAAGCCACGCGCCAGCGCGTGTCGGCCCCCGCCCCAGAACCAAGATTCCATGTCCGACGGCCACGACACCGACCTGCACGATGCCCACGCGGCCGACGCCGCCGACGAACGCTTCCTGGTGCGCAATCCCCGCCAGCTGCGCCAGCTGCTGCGTTCGCTGATCGACCAGCGCTCGCTGATCAACGCCCATGTCGACGGTCGCGATCGATCCTTCCCCACCGCCCTGCTCGAGCTGGACGAGGACGACGACTTCCTGCTGCTGGATGGCAGCCCCCAGGAGGCGTCCAACCGCGCCGCCGAACAGGCCGACCACCTGCTGTGCTTCGCCCAGCTGGAGCGGGTACTGGTGCGCTTCCGCCTGCACGACCTGCAGCGCGTGGACAACGATGGCCACGTGGCCTTCCGCGCCCCGCTGCCCGAAGAGCTGGTGCACCTGCAGCGGCGCGAGCTGTACCGGCTGGAAACCCCCATCACCGACTCGCCGCAGCTGAGCCTGCCTGCCGGTGAAGTGGGCAGCGATGCGCTGTCCATGCGCGTGGTGGACATCAGCGGCGGCGGCCTGGCGGTCACCGTGCCCAACGACTGCGCGGTATTCAGCCTGCAGAAGCGCTACAACGCCGTGCTCTCGATGCCCGACGGCCCGGACCTGCAGATCACCCTGGTGGTCTGCAACATGCTGCCGCAGCGGCAGCCCAACGGCATCGAGGTCAAGCGCATCGGCATGCGTTTCGACGATCTGCCACGCGGCGGCGACAGCGCCATCCAGCGCTACATCTTCCGCGTCGACCGCCAGCGCAAGGCACGCCAGAACGGCGAGATGTAAGGGCGCACCGTCCGGTGGTGCCGGCCGCTGGCCGGTAACGGGCCGCCATTGCCGGCCAGCGGCCGGCACTACCGAACTGTCCACGTCATGCGTGACGCAACCGGTAGATCCACGCCATGCGTGGATGGCCCACCCCAGTAGATCCACGCCATGCGTGGAGGGTCCACCTAAAGTCCCTCGCCAAAGGGCCGATATCGAGCCTGACACCGGGACTTCCGGCAGACCAGGACCCTCGATGAACGACAAGACCAGCTCCGCCGCCAGCGCCGGTGGCGAATTTCTCAGCTTCACCCTCGGCGCCGAGCACTACGGCGTGGACATCCTCAAGGTGCAGGAAATCCGTGGCTACGACGCGGTCACCCGCGTGCCGGACGCACCGGACTACATCAAGGGCGTCATCAACCTGCGCGGCACCATCGTCCCGGTCATCGACCTGCGCCTCAAGCTGCGCCTGGAAAACGCGACCTACGACGCCTTCACCGTGATGATCGTGCTGAACGTGGAAGACCGCGTGGTCGGCATCGTCGTGGACAGCGTCTCGGACGTGATCCCGCTGTCGGGCGAACAGATCCGCCCCACCCCGGAATTCGGCGCCGCCGTCGATACCCGCTTCATTTCCGGCATCGGCACCCACGACGACCGCATGCTGATCCTGCTGGACATCGAAACCCTGCTGGACAGCGCCGACATGGGCCAGGCCAGCCTGGTCGAAGACGCTGCGGCCTGAGCAGGCGGACTTCCCTCACGTTTCTGTAACCGAGCCCTTCAGTTCCCCGCGGCGATGCCGATAGGGGGACAGGAACCCGGTCGCGCAGGAGCGCGCAGGACCGGATCGACCATCACAATCCCCGGAGAAACACCCCGATGAAGTCCCTGCTTGCGTTCGTTTCGGCCGCCGTCCTGGCCACCACCGCGTCTTCCGCTTTCGCACAGTCGGCCGACATGATCCCGCCGGAAATGGCCCCGCGCTCGGTCGGCAAGGACGGCATGGTCTGCGGCAAGGTCGAAAAGGCGCGCTTCGCCGAAGGTTCCGAAGGCCAGCCGACCTTCCTGTACATGGGCGGCGCCTTCCCGCGCCACACCTTCTCGGCCCGCATCGCCGGCGAGAACCGCAGCAAGTTCAACTTCCCGCTGGAAAGCCTGGAAGGCAAGACCGTGTGCGTGCTGGGCAAGATCCAGCGCGACGCCTCGCGCGCTGAAATCGAAGTCAGCTCGCCGGCAAGCCTGAAGCTGGCCAACATCAAGTAATCCGCTGTCCATCACCACGCCGGCCACTCGCCGGCGTGGTCTGCTGCAACCGGGCAAGACGCCCGGGCGCGTCTGCCTTAGGAGATCGCAACGCCCATGCCGTGGATCAACAACCTCAAACTGATGCCGAAACTGCTGTTGACGTTCGGCGTCATCCTGCTGGTGATGCTGCTGCAGGGCATCGTCGCCTATCGTGGCCTGCATTCGCTGAACAACGTGACCACCGAGCTGGCGGGCTCGCGGATGGAAAGCATCCGCATGGCCGGCGAGATGCGCGGCATGATCGGCGAGATCCGCAACTCCGAGTACCAGCAGCTGGTCCGCGCCAGCGCCGAGGTCAAGGCTGATGCCCATGCCCGCGTCGCTGAACTGCGCACCAACCTGGACAAGGCGATCAAGGAGTATCCGACCCTGATCGACAACCCGCAGCAGAAGAAGCTGTTCGACACCTTCGCCAAGGACTGGAAGGACGCCGTTGCCTCCTACGACAGCGTCAACGAGATGCTGGAGCTGGAGCTGCCCGACGACGCCATCGATACCTTCGTCGGCGAGACCCGCACCAAGCACCGCAAGGCCACCGCCTCGCTCGAGTCGCTGATCGCCGAAGACAACCGCCTGTCCCGCGCCGCGCGTGACGAGGCCTCCTCCACCTATTCCGCATCGGCCACGCTGATGGTGATCGCCCTGTTCGGCGGCGCCGCGCTGGGCCTGGTGCTGGTGTGGCTGTTCGCCCGTGCCCTGGTCGGCAGCGTGCGTGGCGCCGTCTCGGTCGCCAACGACGTCGCCGGTGGCAAGCTGGACGGCCACATCGATGTCAGCCGCCAGGACGAAGTGGGCGAGCTGATGCAGGCCATGCAGCGCATGCAGCGCGACCTGCGCGAGCGCATCGAGACCGACGCCGCCATCGCCCGCGAGAACCTGCGCATCCGTACCGCCCTGGACTACAGCTCCACCGGCGTGTACCTGACCGACCCGAACAACACCATCGTCTACAGCAACCGCGCGCTGCAGCAGACCCTGGCCCAGTACCAGGACGACGTGCGCCGCGACCTGCCGGACTTCGACGTCCAGGCGTCGCTGGTCGGCAAGCCGGTGACCGTGCTGGAACACCGCGGCGAAATGGATGCCACCCTGGTGGCCAACCTGAAGGCCCATGGCGTCGCCCGCCGCCCGATTCAGTACGGCGATGCGCAGTTCGCCCAGGTGGCATCGACCATCCGCAATGAAGCCGGTGACACCGTCGGCTACGTGGTGGAGTGGCGCGACCGCACCCAGGAAGCGCAGGTCGAAGCCGAAGTGGCCCGCGTGATTGCCCAGGCCGCCGCTGGCGACCTGTCCGGCCGCATCGACGCCACCGGCAAGGAAGGCTTCTTCCTGCAGCTGGCCCAGCAGATCAACGGCCTGCTGGACGCCAACGCCGGCAGCATCGAGCAGATCTCCGGCCTGCTGGCCGCCCTGTCGCAGGGTGACCTCACCGTGCGCATGCACGGCGACTACCAGGGCGTGTTCGCCCGCATGCGTGACGATGCCAACGCCACCGCCGCGCAGCTCAGCGAGATCGTTACCCGCATCAAGCAGTCCAGCCGCGCGATCAGCTCGGCCGCCGGCGAAATCGCCTCGGGCAACAGCGACCTGTCGCGCCGCACCGAACAGCAGGCCGCCAACCTGGAAGAAACCGCAGCCTCGATGGAAGAGCTGACCTCGACCGTTCGCCAGAACGCCGAGCACGCCCGCCAGGCCAACCAGCTGGCCATCGGTGCACACGGCGTCGCCTCGCAGGGCGGCGACGTGGTCGGCCAGGTGGTCACCACCATGTCGGCCATCGAAGCCTCCTCGAAGAAGATCGCCGAGATCATCAGCGTCATCGACGGCATCGCCTTCCAGACCAACATCCTGGCGCTGAATGCCGCGGTGGAAGCCGCGCGTGCGGGTGAACAGGGCCGCGGTTTCGCCGTGGTCGCCAGCGAGGTCCGCACCCTCGCCCAGCGCTCCGCCGCTGCCGCGAAGGAGATCAAGGGCCTCATCGACGACTCCGTCGGCAAGGTCAATGACGGCTCGGCACTGGTGCACAAGGCTGGCGCGACCATGGGCGAGATCGTCGCCTCGGTGCAGCGTGTCACCGACATCATGGCCGAGATTTCCGCCGCTTCGCAGGAACAGTCGGCCGGCATCGAGCAGGTCAACCAGACCGTGGTGCAGATGGACGAAACCACCCAGCAGAATGCTGCGCTGGTGGAAGAAGCCACCGCTGCCGCCCGCGCGATGGAAGAACAGGCCGGCCACCTGAGCGAGGCCGTGTCGATCTTCGTGGTGGACGAAGCCGAGACCGTGGTCGCCCCGCGCGCCCCGGCCCCGCGCGCTGCCGCACCGGCCCCGGCACCGGCCGCACCGCCGGCACGCCGCAGCACCGGCGGCCGCCCGATGGCAGCCGAACTGGCGGACGGAGACTGGCAGGAGTTCTGATTCCTGCTGCCGCTGGCTTCGAAGACGCCCTGGCCTCGTGCCGGGGCGTTTTCGTTTCCGGGGGTTCCGGGGTCAACAGCCAACGGCGAAGCCCCTCGGGGAGGATGCGCTTTGTGCTGGGATTTTGTGGGTTGGCCGGGCGGGTGGATTGCGCAGGGGACGCCGTAAACCCATCCATGGGGGCTTGTCCGCGGCATCCATGCCGCGGACACCCCCTGCGCAACCCACCCGCCCGGCCACGGACAGTTTCCCGCGCGTCCACCCCGGATTGAAGAAAGAAGAGCAAGAGCAACAGCTGCACCGTTCCCGGGGTCAGATCCGTTTTCCGCAGGAAAACGGATCTGACCCCCAATTCCACCCCGACAACAACACCGCTCCTGCCGTCCGCCGACGCAATGCACGAAGAGGCGGGCCGGGGTGGGCAGGCAGGACCGTTGGCGCCATGGATGGCGCCATCGAGCCCCCATGGAAGGGTTTACGGCGTGTCCTGCCTGCCCACCCCGACCCGCCTCCCTCGATGTAACGAAACGCCGACAGACCGCTGTTGCTGTTGCTGTTGCTGTTGCTGTTGCCTTGGCTCAAAAGCCTGCCGCAGGCAGCGCCGCAGCCGCCGCTGCAAGGAACCCTGAATACGCACAGCGCGTGACCCTCAAATCTCCCCGCCCCCGGCCGATAACCGTTCTGTCACGGCCTGTCGCGCCCTGACCGGTACTGGCGCCGCCCGCCCGTCTCGACCTGGTCCGCTTCATGAACCTCCTGCATCGCTGGCAACACTACTTCAGCAACCTCTCCGTCCGGCGCAAGCTCAACCTGCTGACGCTGCTCATCGCGATCGGCGTGATCGCGCTGTCGGTGATCGCCGCCCGCATGCAGTACCTGGACCTGACCAAGACCCGCAAGGACGCCCTGAAGACCCAGGTCGAACTCACCTACGGCGTCCTCGACCACTACAAGCGCCTGGCCGCCAGCGGCGAACTCAGCGAAGACGCCGCCAAGGCCTCCGCCCTGCAGGCGCTGGAAGTGATGCGCGCCAACAACGATGCCGATTACTACAACGTGCTGGACACCCAGTACCGCGTGCTGATGCACCCCTTCGCACCCAAGCGCGTCGGCACCGTGCAGAAGGAATACACCTCCGATGACGGCGTGCCGATCTACTACCTGCAGGTCGGCATGGCACGCATCGGCGGCGGCTTCACCTACTACAGAACCGGCAAGCCCGGCAGCGAAGGCCTGATCGACAAGGTCACCTACGCCGGCATGTACGCACCGTGGCAGTGGGTGGTCACCACCGGCGTCTACATGGACGACGTGCAGCATGAAGCCTGGGCCTTCACCGGCGTGATGACCCTGGCCGGCGGCGCGCTGGTGCTGATCGTGCTCGGCCTGAGCTGGATCATCGGCAACCGCATCGCCGGCCCGCTGAAGCAGGCCACCGCCGTTGCCGAGGGCATCGCCAAGGGCAAGCTCGACAGCCACATCGGCCCCCAGCCGCATGACGAAACCGGTCGCCTGCTGGACGCCATGTCAGGCATGCAGCAGCAGCTGCATGCGGTCATCAGCGGCCAGCGTGAAATGGCCCGCCGCCACGATGCCGGTGAACTGAGCTACCGCATCGATGCCAGCGCCTTCCCGGGCGAGTACGGCCTGATGGTGCAGGAAACCAACACCCTGGTCGGCAGCCACGTGCAGACCCTGCACGACGTGCTGGACGTGGTGAAGCAGTACGCCGTCGGCGACCTCAGCCGCGACGTCGCCCGTTACCCGGGCGAGAAGGCCGCCATGACCACCGCCGTGGATACGGTCAAGGCCAACCTTGGCCGCATCAACGCCGAGATCAAGCAGCTGGCCAGCGCCGCTGCCGCCGGCGATTTCAGCCGCCGCGGCGACGCGCAGCGCTTCGATCACGATTTCCGCCTGATGCTGGAAAACCTCAACGCCATGATGGCGGTCAGCGATGACAACCTCGGCAAGCTCTCGCAGCTGCTCTCGGCCATCGCCGAAGGCGACCTGACCACGCGCATGCAGGGCGACTACCAGGGCGTGTTCGCGCGCATGCGTGACGATGCCAACAGCACCGTCAGCCAGCTGACCCAGATCGTCGGCCAGATCCAGGCCAGCGCCTCCAGCATCACCCTGGCAGCCGGCGAGATCGCCTCGGGCAACAGCGACCTGTCGCGCCGTACCGAGCAGCAGGCCGCCAACCTGGAAGAAACCGCCGCCTCGATGGAGGAATTGACCTCCACCGTGCGCCAGAACGCCGAACACGCCCGCCAGGCCAACCAGCTGGCCATCGGCGCGCAGGGCGTCGCCTCGCAGGGTGGCGAAGTGGTCGGCCAGGTGGTGACCACCATGTCCGCCATCGAAGCCTCGTCGAAGAAGATCGCCGAGATCATCAGCGTCATCGACGGCATCGCCTTCCAGACCAACATCCTGGCATTGAATGCCGCGGTAGAAGCCGCGCGTGCCGGTGAGCAGGGCCGTGGCTTCGCCGTGGTCGCCAGCGAGGTCCGCACCCTCGCCCAGCGCTCGGCGGCTGCCGCAAAGGAAATCAAGGGCCTGATCGACGACTCGGTCGGCAAGGTCGCCGAAGGCTCCAGCCTGGTGCACCAGGCGGGCAGCACCATGGGCGAGATCGTCGCCTCGGTGCAGCGCGTCACCGACATCATGGCCGAGATTTCCGCCGCCTCGCAGGAACAGAGCGCGGGCATCGAGCAGGTCAACCAGACCGTCGTGCAGATGGACGAAACCACCCAGCAGAACGCTGCGCTGGTGGAGGAAGCCACCGCTGCCGCCCGTGCGATGGAAGACCAGGCCGCGCAGCTGGGCGAGGCCGTGGCGATCTTCCGCCTCGACAACCAGGTGGCTGCCGCAGTGAAGGCCGTCACCGCCCGCATCGAGCCGGCACCCGCCGTGGCCGCGCGCCGTGCGCAGCCGGTGGCGTCGCCGTCGCCGGCCCGACGCCCCGGTTCCAGTCCGTCCTCCAGCTCCAGCTTCGTCGCCCCCAGCGACGGCGACTGGCAGGAATTCTGATCCCGGTGGCGGCTGCGGCCGCCACCCTCGCCGATGGACACGTCCCCCGTGCAAAGTACTACCCCCATCGTCACCGGCCCCCGCGAATTCGAGTTCGCCGACCGTGATTTCCGCCGTGTCTGCGACCTGATCTACCAGCGCGTGGGCATCGCCCTTGCGCCGGCAAAGCGCGACATGGTGTACGGCCGCCTGTCGCGCCGCCTGCGCACGCTGGGCATGCGCAGCTTCCAGCAGTATCTGGACCATCTGGAGCAGGACGGTGGCGATGAGTGGCAGGCGTTCACCAACGCGCTGACGACCAACCTCACCTCGTTCTTCCGCGAACCGCACCACTTCGACAAGCTGCGCGAGGAACTGCAGCAGCGCTCCACCCGCAGCCCGCTGCTGCTGTGGTCGTGCGCCGCCTCCACCGGTGAGGAGCCCTACTCCATGGCCATCACGGCCTGCGAGGCGTTCGGTACCCTGAAGCCGCCGGTGCGCATCGTCGCCACCGACGTGGATACCCAGGTCCTGGCCACCGCCAGCCGCGGTGTCTACAACATCGACCGCGTCACCAACCTCGACCCGGACCTGCGCCGTCGCTACTTCCAGCGGGGCAGCGGCCCCAACGAAGGCCAGTGCCGGGTGCTGCCCGCGCTGCGCGAGCTGATCGACTTCCGCCCGCTCAACCTGCTGGCCCCGCGCTACGACGTCGGCGGTCCGTTCGACGCGCTGTTCTGCCGCAACGTCATGATCTACTTCGACAAGCCGACCCAGCGCGCCATCCTCGGCCGCCTCGTGCAGCACCTCAACGAAGACGGCCTGCTCTACACCGGCCATTCGGAAAACTACCTGCACGCGGCCGACCTGATCCAGCCCTGCGGCCGTACCCTGTACCGCCGCGCACAGGGGGCCGGCGCATGAATGCCTCGCTGCGTACCGACGATGTGATGCGCTACCAGGACGCGCGCTTCAAGACCGTCGCTGCCAAGCTGCTGCCGACCCAGTATCTGGTGGTCGATGACACCACCGCGCTGACCACCACGCTGGGCTCCTGCGTGGCGGCCTGCCTGCGCGACCCGGTGCTGAAGATCGGCGGCATGAACCACTTCCTGCTGCCCGAAGGCAATGCCGGCGACGGCGCACCTGCGCGCTATGGCAGCTATGCGATGGAACTGCTGATCAACGACATGCTCAAGCGCGGTGCACACCGCAAGCGCATCGAAGCGAAGGTGTTCGGCGGCGCCAACGTGCTCAAGGGCTTCACCAGCAACCCGGTGGGCACCCGCAACGCCGAGTTCGTGCGCCAGTACCTGCAGGCCGAGCACATCCCGATCATCGCCGAGGACCTGTGCGGCATCCACCCGCGCAAGATCTGGTTCTTCGCCGATACCGGCCGCGTGGTGGTGCAGCGCCTGCCGCATGCCCATGAAGCCGAAGTGGCCGCGACCGAATCGGCCGTGCGTGCACGCCTGTCCAAGGCCCCGGTTACCGGTGGCGTGGAGCTGTTCGAATGACCCTGCCCGGCAACGCCCCCTGCCGGGTCCTGATCGTCGACGACTCCGCCGTCGTACGGCAGATGCTCACCGAGATCCTGTCCAGCGACCCGGGCATCGATGTGGTCGGCACCGCCGCCGACCCGCTGCTGGCGCGCGAGAAAATCAAGCGCCTGGCGCCGGACGTGATCACCCTGGACGTGGAAATGCCGCGCATGGACGGCCTCGCGTTCCTGGAAAACCTGATGCGCCTGCATCCGCTGCCGGTGGTGATGATTTCCTCGCTGACCGAGCGCGGCGCCGACACCACCCTGCAGGCGCTGGCCCTGGGCGCGGTCGACTTCGTCTCCAAGCCCAAGCTCGACGTGGCCCGTGGGCTGCAGGGCTACGCCGATGAAATCATCGCCAAGGTGAAGATGGCCGCGCGCTCGCGCGTGCGCCCGCTGATGCGCGCCGCCACGCCCAAGCTCATCCTCGATACCGCGCCCGCGGTGCGCCCGGCTGCGCCGCAGTTCCGCACCACCGACCGGCTGATTGCCATCGGCTCGTCGGCCGGCGGCACCGAAGCGCTGCGCGTGGTGCTGGAAGGCCTGCCTGCCGATGCCCCGGCCGTGGTGATGACCCAGCACCTGCCGGCCAGCTTCAGCACGGCCTTCGCAGAACGCCTGGACCGCCACTCGGCCATGGCGGTACGCGAAGCCAGCGATGGCGAAGCCGTGCTGCCCGGCCATGCCTACCTGCCCCCGGGCGGCAAGCACCTGCGCATCATCCGCGACGGTGCGCGCTGGCGTTGCCGTGTCGACGACGGCCCGGCGGTGAACCGGCACAAGCCGGCGGTGGACGTGCTGTTCCGCTCAGTGGCGCAGGCCGCCGGTGGCAATGCCATCGGCGCCATCCTCACCGGCATGGGTGACGACGGCGCACGCGGCCTGCTGGAGATGCGCCAGGCCGGCGCACCGACCCTGGTGCAGGACGAAGCGACCAGCGTGGTCTGGGGCATGCCCGGTTCCGCGTTCAAGCTGGGCGCGGCCGAAGAGCAGGTACCGCTGGAACGGATTGCCGAGCGACTGCTGGCACTGGCACGCGGCTGATTGCATCGGGGTTTGCCGGCCAGCGGCCGGCACTACCAACCTGTCTGCAGCAAAGGGGAGTGCCGGCCGCTGGCCGGCACCCACAGCGCCTCACGAACCCCAATACAACCGCATCGGGTTTTCCACGAGCAGCTTCTGCTGCAGCTCCAATGTCGGCGCAATGTGCGGAATCACATCCACCAGGTGCCCATCATCAGGCATGTGTTCCTTCATGTTCGGGTGCGGCCAATCGGTGCCCCACAGCACACGGTCCGGGAAGCGTTCCACCAGATGCCGCGCGAACGGCACCACATCGGCATACCCCGGCGGCCCCACCCGCGACAGCCGCTCCGGGCAGCTGACCTTGCTCCACACGTTGCCGTGCTCGGCCATCAGCTGCACGAAACGCTGGAATTCCGGCCCATCCACCGGCTGGCTCACGTCCGGCCGGCCCATGTGGTCGACCACCACCGTGGTCGGCAGTGAAGTAAAGAACGTCCAGCGCTCGGCCAGATCGGCGGCCTCGAAGTACACCACCACGTGCCAGCCCAACGGCCCAATGCGGTCGATGATCGCGTGGTAGTAGGCATCCGGCTTGGGATCGGCCAGCCGGCGCACGAAATTGAAACGCACACCACGCACGCCCGCTGCATGCAGCTGCTGCAGCTCCTCGTCGCTGACCGTATCGCGCACTGTGGCCACGCCACGGGCCAGGCCACCGCTGGCCTGCAGCGCGTCAACCAGGGCACGGTTGTCCGCACCGTGGCACGTCGCCTGCACGATCACGTTGCGGCTGAACCCGAGAGAGTCGCGCAGCGCGAACAGCTGCGCCTTGCCCGCGTCGCAGGGCGTGTACTTGCGCTCGGGTGCGTACGGGAACACATCGCCCGGACCGAACACATGGCAGTGCGCGTCCACCGCGCCCGGCGGCGGCACGAACGTCGGGCGGCTGGGGTTCGCGCAGTAGTCCAGCCAGTCGGCATCCTTCTGGAACGCGACCATCACAGCCCCCTCGCCTTCAGCTGTGCATCCAGCCGCGGGTAGACCCGCCGCGCATTGCCTTCGAATACCTTGTAGCGGTCGCCCTCGGACAATGCCAGCGCATCCACGTAGCGACGGGTGTCATCGAAGAAGTGGCCGGTCTGCGGGTCGATGCCACGCACCGCGCCCACCATTTCCGAACCGAACAGGATGTTGTCGATGTCGATCACCTCGAACAGCAGGTCGATGCCGGGCTGGTGGTACACGCAGGTATCGAAGTAGACGTTCTTCATCACATGCTCGGCCAGCGGCGGCTTGCCCAGCATGTCCGCCAGGCCCCGGAAGCGCCCCCAATGGTAAGGCACCGCGCCACCGCCATGCGGGATGATGAAGCGCAGCTCGGGGAAGTCACGGAACAGATCGCCCTGCAGGAACTGCATGAAAGCGGTGGTATCGGCGTTCAGGTAGTGCGCGCCGGTGGCGTGGAAGTTGGCATTGCAGCTGCCCGATACGTGCACCATGGCCGGCACGTCCAGTTCCACCATCTTCTCGAAGAACGGGTACCAGGAACGATCGGTCAACGGCAGGCCATCCCAGTGGCCGCCGGACGGATCGGGGTTGAGGTTGCAGCCGACGACGCCAAGCTCGTTCACGCAGCGCTCCAGCTCGGCCACGGAATGCGCAATCGGCACGCCTGGCGACTGCGGCAGCTGGCACACGCCAATGAACTGATCCGGGTACAGCTGCACCACGCGCGCGATCAGGTCGTTGCAATGGCGCGTCCATTCGGCGCTCACCTGCTCGTCGCCGATATGGTGGGCCATGGTGCTGGCACGCGGCGAGAAGATGGTCATGTCCGCGCCACGCTCACGCAGCAGGCGCAGCTGGTTGGCCTCCACGCTGTCGCGCAGTTCGTCGTCGCTGATCGCGGGATAGACCGCCGCTGGCAGCGAGCGGTCGTTGAAGTGGGCCACCTGCGCCTTGCGGAACGCATCGTGGCCGGCGGGGGCCGTGGTGTAGTGGCCGTGGCAGTCGATGATCATGGGGGATCTCCTGGAACGATGGATCACCAGCCGAACAGCTGGGCGAAATGCACATCCACGCGCAGGCCGACAATCAGCGCGTCGGGGATGTTGGTGGTGCGGGTGGGCGCATAGATCGGGTCGGGGTTGATGACGTACTGCAGGTTCGGCATCAGGCGGACACCCTTCTTCAGCGCCCAGCCGTAGCTGAGCTCGGTGATGATCTCGTCGGCATGCGGCGCGCCGGTGCCGCCGTAACGGCTGCGGCGGTCCCGCAGGAAACCGATCTGTTCGTCGCTGAAATGCGTGTTGGAGACGAACATCGCCAGGGTGTCCTGGTCGCGGCTGGCGAAGGTGCCGGTCTTGACGAAACCCACCGACACGAAATGATCGACCGGCGCCTCGTTGCCGGTGTTGACGTAGACACGGCCGAACGCGGCCAGGTTGCGCTTGCCCTCGCCGCGCCAGACGGTCTGGTCGCCCATCGCGTACACACCCAGGCGCGCGCCGTCCTGCACGGCCGTCGGCTTGCCGGTCAGCGCTGCCGAGTTGCCGTTGGCATCGAAGTACGAACTCTTGCCACCATCGCTGTTGCGGTACATGCCGACGCGGTAGGTGCGCGGCAGGCGGTCGTTGGCAAAGCTGGTCTGGTACCCCACTTCGTAGGCGCTGATGGTGCCGGTGCCCTCACCCACCGAAAAGTCCAGGCCGTTCTTGCCGGCTTTGTTCAGCTCGTTGTTGTAGTCGAACACGCCCGCCTGCGCGTACCAGCGGTCATCGACGTCGTAGCGTACGATGCCGGCCCAGGACGAATTCGGGTAGGCGGTGATGCCCAGGTCAGTGATCGCACCGTAGGGCGTCAGGCACATCGCGTTGCTCATGAACACGCAGTTGAGCGGCGAGTTGTTGAAGTAGCTGTTCACCGGCGCACGACCGGCAGTGATGCTCAGGCCGTTGTCAAAGCGGTGACGAAGGGTCAGCCGGGTCAGGCGGCCGCCAGCCACCGGTCGCCAGGTCTGCTGCGCACTGATCGAGTTGCCGATCTTCTCGCGCGCCAGGTTGCGCCCGGCGAACCACGCCCACTGCGCATCCACGTCAGTGCCGTGCACGCCGAAGAGTTTGTCCAGGTCGAACTTCGACTGGGCCATCACCCAGTACGAGCCTTCGGTGCCCTGTTCGACACCGCCCACCGGGTTGTGGGCCACGTTGTCGACCAGGTCCAGGGTCAGGTCGATGCCCTCGGGGATGCTGCGCTCAGCGGCGAAAGCAGGCGTTGCCAGAACGCTGGCAAGCAGCAGGTACAGCGGGGTACGCAGGAACTGCGACATGTTCTCTCCCTTCCCGGCGCCACCGGCGCCAGGGTGATGCATTCAATGGAGGCCACCGCAGTGGCCGTCAGGACTCAGCCCATTGCCTCAGGCGGGCTGCACGCCGAGCAGGCGTTGCCGGGTTCGACGAGTGCCGATCTGCGCGGCCATGGTCTTTTCATCCAGCTTGCCTTCCCACTTGGCGATCACCAGCACGGCGATGGCATTGCCGATCAGGTTTACGAAGGTCAGGCCTTCAGCCAGGATGCGGTGGATACCGAGGATCAAGGCGATGCTGGCCACCGGGATGGTGCCGGTGGTGCCGAGGGTCGCCGCCAGCACCACGAACGCCGCACCGGCCACGCCCGCAGCACCCTTGGATGTCAGCAGCAGCACGGCGATCAGGCCCAGCTGGTGCCACACGGTCAGTTCGGTATTGGTCGCCTGGGCCAGGAAGATCGCCACCGTGGTCAGGTACAGGCAGGTGCCATCCAGGTTGAACGAGTAGCCGGCGGGAATCACGAAGCCGACGACGCCCTCTTCGCAGCCCAGCTTCTTCATCTTCTCGATCAGGCGCGGCAGCACCGTTTCGGTGGAGGTGGTGGCCGCAACGATGATGATCTCGTCGCGCAGGTAGCCCAGCAGGCGCCAAAGGCTGGCACCGGTCCACCAGCACACGGTGCCCAGCACCAGCACGGTGAACAGCCCGCAGACCACAAAGAACTCGATGATCAGCTCGCCCAGCGACAGCAGCGAGGCGGCACCGAACTGGCCCACGGTGAAGGCGATGGCACCAAACGCACCAATCGGCGCCACGTACATGATGTAGCCGATGATCTTGAACAGCGCACCGGAGGCGCTCTCGATGACGTCCATCACCGGCTTGCCGCGCTCGCCGACGGCGGCCAGGGCCACGCCGAACAGCACGGCCACGAACAGCACCTGCAGCACGTGCGCCTCGGTGAAGGCACTGACCAGGGTGTTGGGGATGATGGCCATGATGTAGGCCACGATCGACTGGTCATGGGCGGTGTGCACATAGCCCTGGATGCTGGCCATGTCGATGGTCGCCGCATCGATGTTCATGCCGGCGCCAGGCTTCCACAGATCCACCGCCACCAGGCCGACGATCAACGCGAGGATGGTGATCACCTCGAAGTAGATCAGCGACTTCAGCGCCAACCGGCCCACGCTGCGCATGTCGCGCATGCCGGCGATGCCGTGCACCACGGTGACGAAGATGATCGGCCCGATCATCATCCGGATCAGCTTGATGAAGCCATCACCCAGCGGCTTCATGGCCGAACCCAGGTCCGGCTGCAGCCAGCCCAGCAGCACACCGATCACGGTGCCGGCCAGCACCTGGAACCACAACTGGCCAAAGATTCCAAAGCGGCCCGGCCGCTTCCCTACCACGGTCATAACAACCCTCCCAGGTCGCAGAGAATAGAAAGGCGCTGCCTGTTCAGTCGAACAGTTCGCCGTCGAACAGCTTCCGTGCGGTGCGCAGCATCGCCGCGCGGGCCACCTGGCCGTCCTCGTCCAGTTCGATCACGCAGGTGGTGGCCCCGCTGGGGTGCTCCACCGCCAGGGTCTGTACCTGCCCGCCCGGCAACCGGGCCAGTGCATGGGCCGGCGAGCCCGGCAGCAGGCAGGCCGTGGCCACCGTCACCGCACCCAGCACGCCGATGGAGGCATGGCAGCGATGCGGGATGAACGAGCGCACGCAGATCGCGCCGCCGTCGGCCGGTGCGGCCACCAGCATCATCTTGGGCACCGACTTCTCCGCCACATCGCCCAGGTTCATCTTCGGCCCCGCCTGCAGGCGGATCGCCTCCAGGCGTGCCTTCAAGGCCTCGTCGGCATCCAGCGTGGCGCGGTCCTCGTACCCGCTGATGCCCAGGTCATACGCGCCCAGCACCACGCAGGGCATGCCGTTGTCGATCAGGGTGGCCCGCACGCCTTCAATCACGTCCACCGCGTTGCCCGTCGGCAGCAGCGCGCCGCAGCTGGAACCGGCGGTGTCCTCGAAGGCCAGCGGTACCGGCGCGGCGCTGCCCGGCACCCCGTCGATGCGCGCGTCACCGGCATAGCTCACCACGCCACCCGGTGTCTGCACGCTGGCCGTGGCCAAGGTGCCGGTGTTGGCCATGAAAATGCGGACCTCGGTCACTCCATCGCGCGCCGCCACCAGACCGCGCTCGATCGCGAACGGACCCACACCGGCCAGCATGTTGCCGCAGTTCTGCGCATCACTGACCAGCGCCTGGTCGACGAACACCTGCAGGAACAGGTACTCGACGTCGGCATCCTCGCGCTGCGAGGGCGCGACCACGGCGACCTTTGAGGTCAGCGGGTCGCCGCCGCCCATGCCGTCGATCTGCCGCACGTCCGGCGAACCATAGGCGCGCAGCAGGAAGGCATCACGCGCGGCTGCGTCGGCCGGCAGCTCCTGGGCGAGGAAGAACCCGCCCTTGGACGTGCCTCCGCGCATCCACATCGCGCGCACGCCCTTATTCATAGCGCAGGCCCTTGGCGGCAAGGCGCTCGCGCATGGCGTAGATGTCCAGGCCGAGCTCGCCACGGGCCAGGCGCTCGCGCTTGTCAGCCTCGCGTGCCTCGCGTGCCTGCGCTTCTGCGGCCACCCGTGCCGCATCGGCGCGTGGCACGATGCAGACGCCGTCATCGTCGGCGATCACCACGTCGCCCGCATTCACCAAGGCGCCACCGCAGACCAGCGGCACATTCACCGAACCCAGGGTTTCCTTCACCGTGCCCTGCGCGTGCACCGCCCGGCTCCACACCGGGAAGCCCATCGCGGTCAGCTCGCGCACATCGCGCACGGCCGCATCGATGACCAGGCCACGGCAGCCACGGGCCTGCGCCGAGGTCGCCAGCAGGTCGCCGAAGTAGCCATCGGTGCAGTCGCTGGTCGGTGCCACCACCAGGATGTCGCCCTCGCCGAGCTGCTCGATGGCCACATGCATCATCCAGTTGTCGCCCGGCGGCACTGACACAGTGACCGCACTGCCGGCGATACGCGCGCCGCTGTAGATCGGCCGCAGCCGCGGGTGCAGCAGGCCGCTGCGACCCTGGGCCTCATGCACGGTGGCCACGCCGGCCTCGGCCAGTGACTGGATCAGCGCCGGTTCGGCGTGCTCGATGCGGGTGATGACGCGGGACATCCATCCATCCTTCGTTGGCGATGGCGCAGTCTGTTCCGCCCCATGCAGACCCCTCAAGATCGTTTTTCGTCCCACCCATTCAATCTGGTTATAGTTGTGCCATGAATGGACTGCCCGAGCTGAACCTGAAACACCTGCACGCGATGGTGGCGGTGCACGCGCACGGCGGCATCAGCGCGGCCGCACCGCATCTCAACCTGTCCCAGCCCGCACTCACCCAGGCCATCGCACGGCTGGAGCGTCAGCTTGATGCGCCGCTGTTCGACCGCCAGCCCGGCGGCATGGTCGCCACCGAAGCGACGCGCCTGCTTGCACCGCGCATCGAACGCGCCCTCGCTTACCTCGCCCGTGGCGTACGCGCGGCCCGGCGTGCGGCGCGCCTGCCTGCACTGGCAACCATCGAACGGCGGCTGACACTCAGCCAGCTGCGCGCCCTCAACGCGGTGGACAGCGCGGGCAGCTTCACGCTCGCGGCAGCACGCGCCGGGGTTTCGCAGCCGGCCATGCACCGCGCGGTGCGCGAACTGGAAGCGGTGATCGAAGTGCCGCTGCTGCAGCGGCGTGGCAAGGCCCTGCTGGCCACGCCCGCCGCCACCCGCCTGCTGCGCTGGGTACGACTGGCGCTTTCCGAGCTGGCCACCGGCCTGGACGAACTGGCCGCCACCCGCGACCAGCACGGCGGTCGCCTGGCCATCGGGGTGATGCCGCTGGCGCGCGCATTGCTGCTGCCGCAGGCACTGGCCCGGTTCGCACGCGCCTGGCCGGGCGCCACGGTGAACGTGGTGGAAGGCCCGTTTTCGGAGCTGCTGTCCGATCTGCGCGAAGGCAGCTTGGACCTGCTGGTCGGCGCCATGCGCGACCTCAGCGCGGTGCCCGACGTGGTGCAGGAAGGCCTGTTCGACGATGACCCGGTCATTGTCGGCCGCGCGGACCATCCCCTCGCCGCGCAGCTGCCGTGGCGTTTCGAGCAACTGCTGGACTATCCGTGGGTGATCCCGGCCACCGGCGCGCCGGTGCGTGCACGCTGGGAGCGGATGTTCCGCGACAACGGCCACGAGCCACCGGTGCTGCGCATCGAGTGCGGCTCGCTGGTGATCACCCGCGGCCTGCTGCTGGAGGATGACTGGCTGACCCTGATGTCACGCGACCAGTTCCTGATCGAACGCCAGGCCGGCCTGCTGGCCGAACTGGGCCTGGCCGGCCGCGCCCTGCGCCGCCGCATCGGCCTGACCACCCGCGCCGACTGGCACCCTACACGACCGCAGCAGGCCTTCCTGCAGACCTTCCGCGAGGTCTGCGCCGAGCGCAGCAACGACGGCCCGGACGCCTGGCC
>NZ_JBYSZR010000002.1:0-29872 GCF_058787375.1 Stenotrophomonas sp. FW305-3-2-15-E-LB1 | reverse complement strand
GGCCGGCATGCCTGCGCCCATCACACGGCTGCCGGCCAGCGGCCGGCACTACCGCACATCGTCCGCACATAAAAAAACCCCCGTCGCGAGCCGGGGGTTTTCCGTTACCGCATCAGGCAGCGACCGTCTTGGCCACGTCCTGGTACTCCTCGATCTGGTCGAAGTTCATGTAGCGGTAGATCTCCGCGCCGCTCTGGGCGATCACGCCCACATCGGCCATGTACTCTTCCTTGGTCGGGATGCGGCCCAGACGCGAGCAGATCGCGGCCAGTTCGGCCGAACCCAGGTACACGTTGGTGTTGCGGCCCAGGCGGTTCGGGAAGTTGCGGGTCGAGGTCGACATCGCGGTGGAACCTTCGCGGATCTGCGCCTGGTTGCCCATGCACAGCGAGCAGCCCGGCATTTCCATGCGTGCACCGGTGGCGCCGAAGGTGCCGTACACGCCTTCCTTGGTCAGCTCCGAGGCGTCCATCTTGGTCGGCGGGGCCACCCACAGGCGGGTCGGCAGGTCGCGCTTGCCTTCCAGCAGCTTGGCAGCGGCACGGAAGTGACCGATGTTGGTCATGCACGAACCGATGAACACTTCGTCGATCTTGGCGCCGGCCACTTCGGACAGCGTCTTCACGTCGTCCGGGTCGTTCGGGCAGGCCACGATCGGCTCGTGGATGTCGGCCAGGTCGATCTCGATGACGGCAGCATATTCGGCGTCGGCATCCGGCTCCAGCAGCTCCGGGTTGGCCAGCCACGCTTCCATCTTCTCGATACGGCGCTGCAGCGAACGCGGATCCTGGTAACCCTCGGCAATCATCCACTTCAGCAGGGTGATGTTGCTGGTCAGGTACTCGATGATCGGTTCCTTGTTCAGGCGCACCGAGCAACCGGCCGCCGAACGCTCGGCCGAGGCGTCGGACAGTTCGAACGCCTGTTCGACCTTCAGCTCCGGCAGGCCTTCGATTTCCAGGATGCGGCCGGAGAAGATGTTCTTCTTGCCAGCCTTGGCCACGGTCAGCAGGCCCGACTTGATGGCGTACAGCGGAATGGCGTTGACCAGGTCACGCAGGGTGACGCCCGGCTGCATCTGGCCCTTGAAGCGCACCAGCACCGATTCCGGCATGTCCAGCGGCATCACGCCGGTGGCCGCAGCGAAGGCGACCAGGCCCGAACCGGCCGGGAACGAAATGCCCACCGGGAAACGGGTGTGCGAGTCACCACCGGTGCCGACGGTGTCCGGCAGCAGCATGCGGTTGAGCCAGCTGTGGATCACGCCGTCGCCCGGGCGCAGCGAGACGCCGCCACGGGTGGAGATGAACTCCGGCAGGGTGTGGTGGGTCTTCACGTCCACCGGCTTCGGGTAGGCGGCGGTGTGGCAGAACGACTGCATCACCAGGTCGGCCGAGAAGCCCAGGCAGGCCAGGTCCTTCAGCTCGTCACGGGTCATCGGGCCGGTGGTGTCCTGCGAGCCGACCGAGGTCATCTTCGGTTCGCAGTAGGTGCCCGGGCGCATGCCCTGGCCTTCTGCCAGGCCACAGGCACGGCCGACCATCTTCTGTGCCAGCGAGAAGCCCTTGCCGTTGTCGGCCGGCTGCACCGGCAGGCGGAACAGGTCGGTCGGGGCCAGGCCCAGCGCTTCACGCGCCTTGCCGGTCAGGCCGCGGCCGATGATCAGCGGAATGCGGCCACCGGCGCGCACTTCGTCGAACAGCACGTCGCTCTTCACTTCGAACTCGGCGATCACTTCGCCGTTCTTCAGTGCCTTGCCGTCGTACGGACGCAGCTCGACCACGTCGCCGTGCTCCATCTGCGAAACGTCCAGCTCGATCGGCAGGGCGCCGGCATCTTCCATGGTGTTGTAGAAGATCGGGGCGATCTTGCCGCCCAGGCAGACGCCACCGGCGCGCTTGTTCGGGATGAACGGAATGTCATCGCCGGTCCACCACAGCACGCTGTTGGTGGCCGACTTGCGCGAGGAACCGGTGCCGACCACGTCGCCGACGTAGGCAACCAGGTGGCCCTTGTCCTTGAGGTCGAGGATCTGCTGGATCGGACCGCGCTTGCCGTCTTCTTCCGGGGTGAACGGCGCATCGTCGCGCTTGTTCTTCAGCATCGCCAGGGCGTGCATCGGAATGTCAGGGCGGGTGGTTGCGTCCGGGGCCGGCGACAGGTCGTCGGTGTTGGTTTCGCCCGGCACCTTGAACACGGTGACGGTCAGGCTCTGCGGCACTTCCGGGTTGCTGGTGAACCACTCGGCATCGGCCCAGCTCTGCAGCACGGACTGGGCGTTGGCGTTGCCGGCCTTGGCCTTTTCCTGCACGTCATGGAAGGCATCGAAGACCAGCAGGGTCTTCTTCAGGCCCGCAGCAGCGATGGTGCCGATGCTGGCATCGTCCAGCAGCTGCACCAGCGGGGCGACGTTGTAACCGCCGAGCATGGTGCCCAGCAGTTCGGTGGCGTGCTCGCGGCTGATCAGCGGGTTCTGCTCGCTGCCCAGGGCGATGGCCGCCAGGTACGAGGCTTTGACTTTGGCAGCATCGTCGACGCCGGCCGGCACGCGGTGGGTCAGCAGGTCGAGCAGGAACTCGGCCTCGCCCTGCGGCGGGTTCTTCAGCAGTTCGATGACATCGGCCGTCTGCTGCGCGCTCAGCGGCAGCGGCGGGATGCCAAGCGCAGCGCGCTCGGCGACGTGGTGGCGGTAGGCTTCCAACATGACAACTCCCGGGTAATGCGTAGGTTGAAAAAACAAAAGTGGGCTCAGGCTTGCGGCACGATCAGCTTCAGGCCCTTGAAGTAGTCGCGGTAAAACGTGTCGTTCCAGGTGATCAGGCCATCGCACTGCAGCAGTGCGTGGGCGCCGACCATGAAATCGTCCAGGCTGCGGCGGCTGCCGCTGCGCTGGCGGTGACGGCGGTGCATCTCGCCGGCGCGCAGGGCCGACTTGGCCTCCAGCGCATTGAAGTGCACGCCCATTTCTTCCAGTGCTTCCAGCACCTCGGCGCCGCCGCGCAGCGAGGCGCAGACTTCAGCCAGGGTCGCGCCGCAGACCACCACGCGGCCGCCGACCAGGCTCTGCCGCAGGCAGGCCTCCACTGCATCGGCCTGCGGGCCGTTGCTCAGCAGTTCGACCAGCACCGGGGAATCGACGGCGATCATCACGGCTTATTCCTCGTCGCGCACGGCGCGCACGGCGGCCTCGGCCGAATCGAAGCCATCAAGCGCGAACTTGCCGCGCGCCCGTGAAATGGCATCGTCAACACTCTTGCGCAGAATGATCCGGCTGCCGTCCAGCTCGACCTTCAGCTGGGTGCCCTTGGTCAGGCCCAGCGCGTCACGCACTGCCTTGGGCAGGGTGATCTGTCCGCGCTCTGCAACGGTGGCTTCCATGGGTAGGCCCTCTTCGGTATGCACGAATTATACATACCGAAGGGGCCATACCGCCAGCCGCGTACTTAGAAGACCACCTGCAGGCGGGTATTGAAGGTCGTGCCCTCGTCCCTGCCCTGCCCGCTGCCGCTGCGGTTGTAGGTCTGCCAGCGGATCGCCTCGAACATCACCCGGCTGTAGTCGTTCAGGTACCAGTTCGTTCCCAGCGTCCACGCGTGGCCGGTACCGCCGGTGGGCAGCTCGGCGTAGTCCACGTCCTCATAGCGCGCCTTCAATTCCCAGGCCCCGGCGCCGCCATCGGTCACCGGGTCGGCCACCTTCACCTTGCCCCAGGTGCCGGCCTTGCCCGAGTACGCCGGAAGCGCGCCCGCCAGGAACCAGCCCGCCGACACCGCCCAGGCCTCATGGTCCAGGTCGTAACGGCCGCTGGCGTCGACACCGCGCAGGTTGCGCGTGCCCCATTCGCCGGTGGCCCATGCCGGGCCGAATAACCCAGCCGCTTCCAGGCCATAGGCCGTGCTGCGCTCGGCCCCCACCAGGGTACCCGGGGCGATTTTCACCAGATCGTTGAAGTGCCCGGCGATGGCCGAGCTGCGCAGCACGCCGCTGGCACCGGCGGCGATCTCCTCGTGGAAGGCCCAGGCCCCCAGGTGCACGGTGGCGGCCTTGCTGGCCACCGGATTCCAATGCACGCGCGTGGCCCAGGTCTGGCTGTCGTTGTCGTTGCCGGCGTTGTTCAGGTCGTTGCCCGCCACCGACAGGCTGGCGTGCCAGCCCTTGCCGTACACGCGCTCGGTCAGGCCCACGCCGAACAGGCCACGCTGCGGCAGCATCAGCGTGCCGACCACGTTGCGGTCCGGGAACGGCGTGTTGGAGGTGCTGCTGGAGCCGTCGATGCCACGGTCGTTCAGCCGGTTGCCCACGGTCAGGTCGGCCGGCAGGCCGAACAGGGTGTGGTCCACGGTCGCATAGACCGATTTCCAGGCCACTGCGTTGTCGGCGAAGTCACCCTCCACCGCCCAGCCGAGGATGCCGTAGCGGCCCTCCGCGCCCAGGCGCACCGAGCGGATCTCGGTGCCGGAAATGTTGCGGTCAGCCACCGACGAGCCATCGGTACTGGAGCCATCGACGAACAGGCGGCCGCGCGGGCGGAACGCCACCTTGCCATCGGCACTGCTGAATTCCGGCGCGCCCTTCGCCCAGGACACCTTCGGTGCCTTGGACTGGCTTGACTCCAGCGCGGCCACGCGCGTTTCCAGCGCAGGTGCCGGTGCCGGGCCCGGTGCCGGGCCCGGTGCCGGGCCCAGTGTCGCCACGGCGGCTGCAGCGCCGCCCTGCCCGCCTTCAACCGCACGCAGGCGGGCTTCAAGCTGCTGGATCTGCAGTGCCTGCTGCTGCACCAGCGCCGACAGTTCGGCCTGGCTCAACGGGGCCGGGGCGGACTGTGCCCCGGCATGGCCGCTGGCCAACAGCAGGCCGAGCGCGACCGACAGCGCTGCGCGGGGCAGCACGGTGTGCGTGTTCATGGGTTCTCTCCGGCCAGCCGGCCCCCTGGCCTGGCGCTGGCCTGTTGCGGTGGTGCGGGGGAAGATCGGGGGAGGCAGCGCGCGCCGCCGGATCAGCCCGGCGGCACGGCATGCGGGCTCAGCGCAGCGCGGTCAGCTGGTGGCCTGTGCCTGGGCGTTGGGACGCCAGGTGATCAGCTTGTTCTCGACCACGTCGAGCAGGGCATCGATGACCAGCACGAAGGCGGCCAGGATGATGATGCCGGCAAACACACCCACGGCATTGAAGTTGCCTTCGGCCTGTGCGATCAGGTAACCCAGGCCTGCCGAAGCGCCCAGGTACTCGCCGATGATGGCGCCGACCACGGCGAAGCCGACCGAGGTCCGCAGCGAAGACAGGATCCAGCTGGCAGCCGCGGGGAAGTAGACGTGGCGCAGCAGGTCGCTGCGGCCCGCACCGAGGATGCGCGCATTGGCCAGCACCACCGGGTTCACTTCACGCACGCCCTGCATGGCGTTGAAGAAGGTGGTGAAGAACACCAGGGTCACCGCCAGGGCCACCTTCGACCACAGGCCCAGGCCCAGCCAGAGCACGAAGATCGGCGCCAGCACCACGCGCGGGATCGCATTGAAGCCCTTGATGAAGGGATCCAGGATGCGCGCCGAGCGGCGGCTCAGGCCGAGCCAGACGCCACCGGCCACACCCAGGCCGGTACCGATCAGGTAGCCCAGCGCGGTTTCGGTCAGGGTGATGTAGACGTGCTGGTAGAAGGAAGTATCGGACAGCCAGGTCCACGCCTGCTGCACGATCGCCGTCGGCGAGGGGAAGAAGAACGGATCGATCACGCCCAGCGCGATGCCGCCTTCCCAGCCACCGAACACGGCGATGACCAGGGCCAGCTGGATGATCTTGTCAGTCTTGGCGTGCATAGCTCTTCTCCACTTCGCCGCGCAGGCAGGCCCATATGTCGCGGTACAGGTCGGTGAAACGTTCGTCCAGCTTGATCTCGGCAACATTGCGCGGCCGTTCCAGGCCCACATCGAAGCTGCGCACAACGCGGCTGGCCGGGCCGGAAGACAGCACCACCACGCGGTCACCCAGCGCGATGGCTTCTTCCAGGTCGTGGGTGATCAGGATCACCGAGCGGCGATCCTCCTGCCACAGGCGCAGCAGCTCGTTCTGCATCAGGTGGCGGGTGTGGATGTCCAGCGCCGAAAACGGCTCGTCCATCAGGATCACCTTCGGCTCGACGATCAGCGCCTGTGCCATCTGCACGCGCTTGCGCTGGCCACCGGACAGCTGGTGCGGATAGCGGTGCTCGAAGCCGGCCAGGCCGACCTTGGCCAGCCACGCATTGGCCTTGGCCTTGCGCTCGGCCTCGGGCACGCCGCGGAAGCGCAGGCCCAGCTCGACGTTCTGGTAGGCGGTCTTCCACGGCAGCAGCGCATCCTGCTGGAACAGGTAGCCGACCGACTCCTGCACGCCGCTGACCGCGCGGCCGTCGATGGCCACTTCGCCGGACGACGGCTTCAGCAGCCCCGCCACGGAATTGAGGATGGTGCTCTTGCCGCAGCCGGTGGGGCCGACGATGGCGAGGAACTCGCCGTCGCCCACCTGGATGTCGACATCACGCACGGCGGTGAATTCGCCGAAGGACATGGTCACCTTGTTGATGGCGACCATGGTCTGTGCAGGCTCCAGCTGCGGCGCGCCGTTGAGCTGGCGCACGGTGGCATTGAGGGCCATGGGGTTACCTCCGCTTAACGTTGGGCAGCCGGCGCCGCAGCGTGGGCACGCTCGACGAAGGCATTGGTGTAGGTCCTGGACAGATCGATGTCGGCGTTGGCGACATCCTTGTTGAACTCGCGCAGCACCTTCAGCGGCGTTTCCAGATCGGCCGCGGTGAAGTGGCCATCAGTGGTGAAGATCGCGCGGGCGTTCTCCACGGCACGGGCGTAGGTGGCACGGTCGCCGGAGACGTAGCTGTCCGGCAGCGCGGCGACGATGTCCTCGGCGCTGTTGTCGGCGATGAACTTCAGGGCCATCTGCTCGGCGCGGGCGATCTTCTCGGCCGCCTGCGGGCGCTGTTCCAGGAAGCTGCGGTTGGCATACATCACCGAGGTGGGGTACAGGCCGCCATAGACCTGGCGCGCGCCTTCGTCACTGCGTGCATCGATGATGATCTTCCCGACCTTGCGCTCGGTGATCAGCGTCGCCGCCGGGTCATAGTTCACCAGCAGGTCGATCTTGCCCTGCTCCAGTGCTGCCACCGCCGCCGCGCCGGACCCCACGCCGATCAGCGAGATGCTGTCCACCGGGATGTCATGCTGGGCCAGGAAGTGGCGCACGAAGAAATCGGACGAGGAACCCGGTGCGGTGATGCCCACTTTCTGGCCCTTGATCGTATCCGGGCGCGCCGGGTCGAACGTCGCATCATCGCGGCCGGCCATCACCAGGCCGGAATTGCGCGACAGCAGTACGAAGCCCACGACGTCCTTGTGCTTGGCCTGCATCTGGATGGTGTGGTCATAGAAGCCGACCGCCACGTCGGTCGAGTTGGCCACCAGCGCCTGCAGGACCTTCGAACCGCCCTGGGCGAAGTTCTCGGTCTTCACTTCCAGGCCGACGTCCTTGAAGTAACCCTTCGAATCGGCAATGAAGAACGGCAGGTTGTTGAGGTTGTACGACCCCACGCTGATCCGCACCGGCGCGTTGTCGCCACCGCCGGCCGCCGCGCCCTGTGCATCGGCCCCCTGCTTGCTGCACCCGGCCATGGCCAGGCCTGCCGCGCACAGCGCGGCCATGAACATCTGCTTGTACATCATCCCTCCCAGGAGTGAAGCATCTACGTTGTGGTGGCCGGCCACGCGCGGCTGCGCGGGCCCGACCGGTTTCAGGTCATGCCGCTGAAGTCCATTGGCGGGCTTGGGTGGAACAGATCTCGGGGGTTGCCGGCGAGGTCGCGAACACGCGGCCTTCGAACAGGCGGCGGGCAGTACGGACCACGCTGGCAACCACCGGCGCATCGTCCGAGCTTCGGCTGAGGCCCACGTCCAGGGCCCCGCTCGGATGTTCGAGGGTAATGCTGCCGGGCAGGCCCAGGCATCCGACGAAAGTGTTGGCCAGCGTGCCTGGCGTGACCGCCGCCGTGGCCAGGCCGACCCCACCGGTGATCGCCAGCGCGGTATGGCACTGGTGTGGCATGAAGTAGCGCACCTGCAGATGGCCGCCGTGCTGCGGCGCAGACAGCAGCACCGGCTTGGGAATCACCTTGTTGCCGGCATCGGCGATGCCCATGCGGGCCCCGGCTTCGATGCGCAGCGCCTCCAGCCGGGCGAGGAAGGCCGCATCCGCATTCAGTTCGGCGGGCGCCGCATCACCGCGCACGCCCAGGTCCTCGGCGCGCACCAGCATCATCGGCATCGCGCAGTCCACCAGGCTCACCGTCACGCCATCGATGGTTTCCTGCGCGTGGCCACTGGGCAGCAGCTTGCCGGTGCGGGCACCGGCCGCATCCAGGAAGGACAGCCGCACCGGCGAGGCCGAGCCCGGCGCACCGGCAATCCGCGTATCGCCGCGGTAGACCACTTCGCCACCGGGCGTTTCCACCGTTGCCACGATCAGCTTGCCGGTGTTGACGTTGAAGATGCGCACCGACGTCTGCGGGTCCTGCGCCTGCACCAGGCCCCGTTCGATGGCGTATGGGCCGACCGCGGCCAGCATGTTGCCGCAGTTGGGCGAGGTATCCACCACCTGCTGCTCCACCCGCACCTGGGCGAACAGATAGTCCACGTCGGCATCGTCGCGGCTGGAGCGGTCGATGATCGCCACCTTGCTGGTCAGGGCGTTGCCACCACCGATGCCGTCGATCTGCAGCGGATGGCCCGAGCCCATCACTTCCAGCAGCAGGCGGTCGCGCTGGGCGGTGTCCGCCGGCAGGTCGGATGCCAGGAAGAAGGGGCCTTTGGAGGTACCGCCGCGCATGAGCACGCAGGGAATGCTGAGCAGATCGTTGGACATACGTGTGCTAGATTGATGCGTATAGGGGATGAATACCCCCTCTGTGATTCGATACTGGCATGACCCCGATTGATCTGTGAATTGCTGATTTTTGGATGATTGATACCCCATGAGCATCAATTGCGAAATCCTCGACCTGCGCGCGTTCCTTCTCGTTGCCGAGACACGCAGCTTCCATCGCGCCGCTGAAAGCCTGCACGTATCGCAGCCAGCGCTCAGCCGCCGCATCCAGAAACTGGAGCAGGCTGTCGGCTCACCCCTGCTGGAACGCACCACGCGCAGCGTCAGCACCACCGCCGTCGGCGAAAACCTGCTGCCGCTGGTGCGGCGCATGCTGGAAGAGTTCGACGGTTCGTTGTTTTCCCTGCGTGGCCGCGAGGACACCCGCGGCGCCACGGTCACCATCGCCTGCCTGCCGACGGCCGCGTTCTACTTCCTGCCCAGCGTGATGGCTCGCTTCCACGAGGCGCACCCGAACGTGCGCTTCCGCATCCTCGATATCCCGGCCACCGAAGGCCTGCAGGCGGTGGAACGCGGCGAAGTGGAATTCGGCATCAACTTCATGGGGGCCAACGACCCCAACCTGGATTTCGACGTGCTGGCCGAAGACCCCTTCGTGCTGGCCTGCCGCCGTGACCACCCGCTGGCCCGCAAGCGCAAGGTCGAATGGGCCGACCTGGCCCAGCACCAGCTCATCACCGTGCACCGCACCAGCGGCAACCGCACCCTGCTCGACGGCGCCCTGGCACGCGAAAACCTCAAGCTGAGCTGGCACTACGAAGTGACCCACCTGTCCACGTCCCTGGGCATGGTCGAAGCCGGCATCGGCGTGTCGGTGCTGCCGAAAATGGCCACCCCCGATGGCGACCACCCGATCCTGGTGACCCGCCCGATCGGCAATCCGGTGGTGTCGCGCACCATCGGCATCGTGCGCCGCCGCGGCGCCCTGCTCTCACCCACTGCCGAGCGCTTCCTGCAGATGCTGATGAGCCAGTGGCGCGGCAAACCGTGACATCGGCACTACATACAGCCATGTAACCTTGCGTCCTGCGCCAAGGGCGTTTCGGCCCCTCCCCGCTCGGCCATACTGGTGGGGATCCGGCGGCCGGAACGCCACCGGCAAACGCAAGCAGGCCCGCCACGGTGGGCCAGTGCAAGCCATCCGCAAGAGGAGTCATCCCGCATGAGCGATTCGTTCTCCACCCGCAGCCAGCTGGACGTCGGCGGCAAGACCTACGACTACTTCAGCCTTCCCAAGCTGGGCCAGCGCTTCGATATCTCCCACCTGCCCTATTCGATGAAGATCCTGCTGGAGAACCTGCTCCGGCACGAGGACGGCGGCGCCACCGTCGGCCCCGACCACATCGAAGCGGTGGCTCGCTGGCAGCCCAGCGCCGAGCCCGATACCGAAATCGCCTTCATGCCCGCGCGCGTGGTCCTGCAGGACTTCACCGGCGTGCCCTGCGTGGTCGACCTGGCCGCCATGCGCGATGCGGTGGTCAAGCTGGGCGGCAAGCCCGAGCAGATCAATCCGCAGATCCCCTCCGAACTGGTCATCGACCACTCGGTGCAGGTCGATGTGTTCGGCAAGCCCGACGCCCTGGACCTCAACGGCAAGATCGAATTCCAGCGCAACCAGGAACGCTACGGCTTCCTGCGCTGGGGCCAGAAGGCCTTCGACAACTTCAAGGTGGTGCCGCCCAACACCGGCATCGTCCACCAGGTGAACCTGGAGAACCTGGCCCGCGTGGTGATGACCGCGGACAAGGACGGCAAGGCGGTTGCCTACCCCGATACCGTGTTCGGTACCGACAGCCACACCACGATGATCAACGGCATCGGCGTGCTTGGCTGGGGCGTGGGCGGCATTGAAGCGGAGGCGGCCATGCTCGGCCAGCCGTCCTCGATGCTGATCCCGCAGGTGGTCGGCTTCAAGCTGAGCGGCAAGCTGCCCGAAGGTGCCACCGCCACCGACCTGGTGCTGACCGTCACCCAGATGCTGCGCAAGCTGGGCGTGGTCGGCAAGTTCGTCGAGTTCTACGGCGACGGCCTGCAGCACCTGCCGCTGGCCGACCGCGCCACCATCGGCAACATGGCCCCCGAATACGGCGCCACCTGCGGCATCTTCCCGATCGATCACGAATCGCTGAACTACCTGCGCCTGTCCGGCCGCAGCGACGAGCAGATCAACCTGGTCGAAGCCTATGCCAAGACCCAGGGCCTGTGGCACGAACCGGGCAGCGCACCGGCCCAGTACAGCACTACGCTGGAACTGGACATGGGCACGGTCAAGCCTTCGCTGGCCGGCCCCAAGCGCCCGCAGGACCGCGTGCTGCTGGAAGACGTGCAGAAGAACTACCGCGAATCGCTGGTCGGCCTCACCGCCAACCGCGACAAGCGCAGCGCCGATGTCTCCACCTTCGTCAGTGAAGGAGGCGGCGCGGCCGTCGGCAACGAACAGCTGGCCAAGGGCTATGCGGACATCGAGACCGAAGGCCGCAAGGTCCGCCTGAAGGACGGCGCGGTCGTCATCGCCGCCATCACCTCCTGCACCAACACCTCCAACCCGGCGGTGATGATCGGCGCCGGCCTGCTGGCCCGCAACGCCGCCGCCAAGGGCCTGAACCGCCAGCCGTGGGTGAAGACCTCGCTCGGCCCAGGCTCGCGCGTGGTCACCGATTACCTGGAAAAGGCCGGCGTGCTGACGGAGCTGGAGAAGATCGGCTTCTACGTGGTGGGCTACGGCTGCACCACCTGCATCGGCAACTCCGGTCCGTTGCCCACCGAAGTCAGCGCCGGCATCGCCACGGGCGATCTGGTGGTCACCTCGGTGCTGTCGGGCAACCGCAACTTCGAGGGCCGCGTGCACCCCGAAGTGAAGATGAACTACCTGGCCAGCCCGCCGCTGGTGGTGGCCTACGCCATCGCCGGCACCACCGACATCGACCTGACCACCCAGCCGCTGGGCACCGGCAGCGATGGGCAGCCGGTGTTCCTGCGCGACATCTGGCCGAGCAACAAGGAAATCGGCGACGTCATCGCCGCGACCATCGGCCCGGAAATGTTCAAGCAGAACTACGCCGACGTGTTCAAGGGTGACAGTCGCTGGAACACGATCGCCTCGCCGGACGGCAACCTGTACGAGTGGAGCGATGCCTCCACCTACATCAAGAACCCGCCGTACTTCGATGGCATGACCATGCAGACCGGCAGCATCGACGACGTGCACGGTGCGCGCGTGATGGGCCTGTTCGGCGATTCGATCACCACCGACCACATCTCCCCGGCCGGCAACATCAAGAAGGATTCGCCGGCGGGCCGCTTCCTGCAGGAACGCGGCGTGCAGCCGGCCGACTTCAACAGCTACGGCAGCCGCCGCGGCAACGATGACGTCATGGTCCGCGGCACGTTCGCCAACATCCGCATCAAGAACCTGATGTTCGGTGGCGAGGAAGGTGGCAACACCCTGTACTACCCGGCCAACGGCGGCCAGCCGGAAAAGCTGGCGATCTACGACGCGGCCATGAAGTACAAGGCCGACAACGTGCCGCTGGTGGTGCTGGCCGGCAAGGAATACGGCACCGGCTCGTCGCGCGACTGGGCCGCCAAGGGCACTCTGCTGCTGGGCGTGAAGGCCGTGGTGGCCGAGAGCTTCGAGCGCATCCACCGTTCCAACCTGGTCGGCATGGGCGTGCTGCCGCTGCAGTTCCGCAACGGCGACAACGCGCAGTCGCTGGGCCTGGACGGCTCGGAGACGATCGACATCACCGGCCTGGAAGACGGTGCCAGCAAGCGTGCGACCGTCACCGCGACCAAGGCCGATGGCACGAAGAAGACCTTCGAGGTCTCGGTGATGCTGCTGACCCCGAAGGAAGTCGAGTACTTCCGCCACGGCGGCCTGCTGCAGTACGTGCTGCGCCAGCTGGCGGGTCGCTGAACCGTCCCGTGCCACCAATGGGCGGAAGCCCGGCCCCCGCGCCAGCGCGGGGGCGCTGCGGAGGCGCGCGAACCCGTGGTTCGCAAACGCGCCTCCTCGCCCACCACGGCGGCCTGCTGCAGTACGTGCTGCGCCAGCTGGCCAGCAAGTAACGCCCCGGCTGTTGTAGAGCCGAGCCCATGCTCGGCTGCGGTTGGCGACCTGCCAGCATCAGCCGAGCGCAGGCTCGGCTCTACAGCCCGCATGAAATATTCATATTTTTCCCGATTCATGCAATTCGCATGAAACAGGCGTAAGGTGGGCCCATACCCCCCGCTGGAGCCCCGCCATGCTTCACCTGCCCGTCCGCTTCGACCCGATCAACGAGCTGACCCACACCACCGCCTCGTCGGTGAAGGAGCACTGGCGCAAGGTCATGCAGGAGGTCCGCGACCAGCGCATGGTGGTGGTCACCAACCACAACGAGCCGCAGGCGGTCATCGTCTCCATCGAGCAGTACCGCGCCCTGCAGGCCCGCGTGGAAGCGCTGGAATCCTCGCTGGAAGAACTGCGCGGGCAGGCCCCGGGCCTGGCCGAACTGCGCGCCGGCTTCGACCAGCGCCTGGCCGTACTGCAGCAGGCCCAGGCCGGTGACACCGCGCGTGCGCTGCTGCGCCGCCCGGCGCGCCTGAAGGGGCAGGTCAAGGCCGGCACGGGGCACTGATGTCTCGACCGTTCCTGTACGTCCTTGCCGGCGTCAACGGCGCCGGCAAGAGTTCGGTGGGCGGCCACGTACTGCGCGAGGCCGGGCTGGACTGGTTCAATCCGGATACGTTCGCCCGTGGCCTGCGCGAGCTGTCGGGCCAGTCCCAGGCCGAGGCCAACGCCCAGGCCTGGCAGGAAGGCGTCAACCGCATCCGCGATGCCCTCGACCGGGGCCACAACCACGCCTTCGAAACCACCCTGGGCGGCAATTCCATCGCCGCCCTGCTGCATGAAGCCAGCCACAGCCACGACGTGCTGATGTGGTTCTGCGGGCTGTCCAGCCCGGAGCAGCACATCGCGCGCGTGCAGGCGCGAGTGCGCAGCGGTGGCCACCCCATCAACGAGGCTGACATCCGCCGGCGCTGGCCGCTGGCCCAGCAGAACCTGGTGCGGCTGATGCCGGTGCTGGCCCAGCTGCAGGTCTACGACAACAGCGCCGATGCCGCCCCCGGCGAAGCCGTGCCCGATCCGCAGCTGCTGCTGCAGATGGAGGATGGCCAGGTGCTGTACCCCGAAGCGGACGACCTTGCCCAGCTGGCAGCCACGCCCGCCTGGGCCGCCCCCCTGCTGGAAGCCGCGCTGCGCCTGTAACTCCGGGGGCAGCCCCGATGTCCACACTGGCTTCACTGTTTGTTGATTGAACGTTCAATCAACAAACGCAATACTGTCCACCTCGGGCCAACGCCCATGCCCCAGGTGAGACCGTGCCGAAGAAAGGCATCGAACCCATCCGCCGCGAGCAGCTGATCCAGGCCACCTTCCAGGTCATCCACGATATCGGCCTGGCCGATGCCACCGTGGCCACCATCGCCCGCCAGGCCGGCCTGTCCACCGGCATCGTCGCCCACTACTTCGGCGACAAGGCCGGCCTGCTCAACGCGGCGATGCGGCAGATCCTCAATGAACTGAAGGATGCCTTCGCCCACTACCGGGCCCGCGCCGATGCAGACCCGCGGGCCCAGCTGCGCGCCCTGGTCGATGGCAACTTCGATCAGACCCAGACCAGCGGCCCGGCCATGCGCGTCTGGCTGACCTTCTGGGCGGCGAGCATGCACCAGCCGGAACTGGCCCGCCTGCAGCGCATCAACGACCAGCGGCTGTATTCCAACCTGGCCCATCAGTTCCACCGCGCGCTGCCCGCCGGACGCGCCCGCGACGCCGCGCGCGGGCTGGCCGCGATGATCGACGGCCTGTGGCTGCGCGGCAGCCTGGTCGGCGGCCCGTTCGACACCGCCGCCGCACGCGCGCTGGCCTACGCCTATATCGACTTCCAGCTGCAGCCCGAGGGCGTATAAGCAGCCTCAAGCCCTTCCCCTTTGTTTCCAGGAGTGCCCCATGTCCCCCCTGCCCCTACAGCAGCTCTACATCCACGGCCAACGCGTCGACGCCACCAGCGGCAAGACCTTCCAGAGCATCAACCCGGCCAACGGCCAGGTGCTGGCCGAGGTGCAGATCGCCAGCGAGGCCGACGTCGAACGCGCGGTGCAGAGTGCCGCCGAAGGACAGAAGGTCTGGGCGGCGATGACGGCGATGGAGCGCTCGCGCATCCTGCGCCGCGCCGTCGATATCCTGCGCGAGCGCAACGATGAGCTGGCCCGGCTGGAAACCCTGGACACCGGCAAGGCGCTGGCCGAAACCACCACGGTGGACATCGTGACCGGCGCCGATGTGCTGGAGTACTACGCCGGCCTGGCCACCGCCATCGAAGGCATCCAGCTGCCGCTGCGCGAATCGAGCTTCTTCTACACGCGCCGCGAACCGCTGGGCGTGGTCGCCGGCATCGGTGCCTGGAACTACCCGATCCAGATCGCGCTGTGGAAATCGGCCCCTGCGCTGGCCGCCGGCAACGCCATGGTGTTCAAGCCCTCCGAAGTGACCCCGCTGACCGCACTGAAGCTGGCCGAGATCTACACCGAAGCCGGCGTTCCGGACGGCGTGTTCAACGTGGTGCAGGGCCCGGGCGGCGAGATCGGCAACTGGCTCACCGAGCATCCGGTGATCGAGAAGATCTCCTTCACCGGCGGCGTGGCCACCGGCAAGAAGGTGATGGCCGCGGCCGCGTCCTCCTCGCTGAAGGAAGTGACCATGGAACTGGGCGGCAAATCGCCGCTGGTCATCTGCGATGACGCCGACCTGGACCGCGCCGCCGACATCGCGGTGATGGCCAATTTCTTCAGCTCCGGCCAGGTCTGCACCAACGGCACCCGCGTGTTCGTGCCGCGCGCCCTGCTGGCCGCGTTCGAAGCCGCCGTGGTCGAGCGCGTGAAGCGCATCCGCATCGGCGACCCGCAGGCGGCCGACACCAACTTCGGCCCGATGGTCAGCTTCCCGCACATGCAGAACGTGCTGCGCTACATCGACAGCGGCAAGGCCGAAGGCGCGCGCCTGCTGGCCGGTGGTGGCCGTGCCGGAGAAGGCGCACTGGCCGAAGGCGCCTATGTGCTGCCGACCGTGTTCTCCGATTGCCGCGATGACATGACCATCGTCCGCGAGGAGATCTTCGGGCCGGTGATGAGCATCCTCGCCTACGACGACGAGGAGGAAGCCATCCGCCGCGCCAACGAGACCACCTTCGGCCTCGCTGCCGGCGTGGTCAGCCGGGACATCAGCCGCGCCCATCGCATCATCCACCGCCTCGAAGCCGGCATCTGCTGGATCAACACCTGGGGCGAATCGCCGGCGGAAATGCCGGTGGGTGGCTACAAGCAATCCGGCGTCGGCCGCGAGAACGGCCTGTCCACGCTGGGCCACTACACCCGCATCAAGTCGGTGCAGGTCGAACTGGGCGACTACGCCAGCGTGTTCTGATCAGCGTGTTCTGATCAGCGCGCCCTGAGCCGCCCCGCCCCACTGCCCGGCCCGCGTGCCGGACCGACATTCCGCCGGGACGCCTGCGCATCGCGCGTCCCGGCCAGCAGGAGAACCCCATGAGCACCCACACCGAGTACGACTACATCATCATCGGCGCTGGTTCGGCCGGCAACGTGCTGGCCACCCGCCTCACCGAGGATGCCGATGTCAGCGTGCTGCTGCTGGAAGCCGGCGGCCCGGATTACCGCCTCGACTTCCGCACCCAGATGCCGGCCGCACTGGCCTACCCGCTGCAGGGCAAGCGCTACAACTGGGCGTACAAGACCGACCCGGAGCCCTTCATGAACAACCGCCGCATGGATTGCGGCCGCGGCAAGGGCCTGGGCGGCTCATCGCTCATCAACGGCATGTGCTACATCCGCGGCAACGCGATGGACTATGACCACTGGGCCAGCATGCCCGGCCTGGAAGACTGGACCTACCTGGACTGCCTGCCCTACTTCCGCAAGGCCGAGACCCGCGACGTCGGCGCCAACGATTACCACGGCGGCGATGGCCCGCTGCGGGTGACCACGCCCAAGGCCGGCAACAACGAACTGTTTGCCGCCATGGTCGAAGCCGGCGTGCAGGCCGGCTACCCGCGCACCGACGACCTCAACGGCTACCAGCAGGAAGGCTTCGGCCCGATGGACCGCACGGTGACCCCGCAGGGCCGCCGCTCCAGCACCGCCCGTGGCTACCTGGACCTGGCCAAGCCGCGTCCGAACCTGACCATCGTCACCCACGCCCTCACCGATCGCATCCTGTTCTCGGGCAAGCGCGCGGTCGGCGTGCAGTGGCTGCACAACGACCAACCGCAGCGTGCCACTGCACGCCGCGAAGTGCTGCTGTGCGGTGGCGCCATCGCCTCGCCGCAGATCCTGCAGCGCTCCGGCGTCGGCCCGGCCGAACTGCTGCGCAGCCTGGACATCGACCTGGTGCACCACCTGCCGGGCGTCGGCGCCAACCTGCAGGATCACCTGGAGATGTACCTGCAGTACGAGTGCAAAAAGCCGGTATCGCTGGCCCCGGCGCTGAAGCTGCACAACCAGCCCGCCATCGGTGCCGAATGGCTGTTCATGGGCACCGGCATCGGCGCCAGCAACCAGTTCGAGGCCGGTGGCTTCATCCGCAGCGACGAGGCCTTCGACTGGCCGAACCTGCAGTACCACTTCCTGCCGGTGGCGATCAATTACAACGGCTCCAACCCGATCAAGGCGCACAGCTTCCAGATGCACGTCGGCTCGATGCGCTCGCCCAGCCGCGGCCGCGTGCAGGTGGTATCCAAGGATCCGCGCGTGCACCCCAGCATCCTGTTCAACTACATGTCGCACGAGCAGGACTGGCGCGAGTTCCGCGCGGCCATCCGCATCACCCGCGAGATCTTCGCGCAGCCGGCGCTGGCGCCGTACAGCGGTCGCGAGATTTCGCCGGGCCGCGAGCTGCAGACCGACGCACAGATCGACGGTTTCGTCCGCGAGCACGCCGAGACGGCCTACCACCCCTCGTGCACCAACAAGATGGGCCACGCCGATGACCCGATGGCGGTGGTCGACGGCCAGGGCCGCGTGCACGGCCTGGAAGGCCTGCGCATCGTCGATGCCTCGATCATGCCGCAGGTGGTGACCGGCAACCTCAACGCGCCGACCATCATGATCGCCGAGAAGCTGGCCGACGTGATCCGTGGCCGCAGCCCGCTGGCCCGCAGCACCGCGCCCTATTACAAGGCCAACGGCGCCCCGGCGCGCAGCCGCAGCTGACGCATACGCCTCTCAATCCTTCGGGTAGTGCCGGCCGCTGGCCGGCTCCTTCAGTGCCGGCCAGGGGCCGGCACTACCGGACACAGACGCCCCCTTCGCGTTTTCCCTACGGAACGGTATGCTGCTGCGAGCGGTTCTGGCGGATACTGTCCGCGCCGCACCCATCAAAAACGATTCCTGGAGGGGGAATATGAGTCTGGATCGTCCCTGGCTGCAGAGCTATCCGAAAGGCGTTCCCGCCGAAATCGACATCAACGAGTTCCATTCGGTAGCTTCGGTCTTCGACGCTTCCGTCGCGAAATTCCGCGACCGTCCCGCCTACTCCAGTTTCGGCAAGGTCCTCACCTACGGCGAAACCGACGCCCGGGTCGAGCAGTTCGCCGCCTACCTGCTGGGTGAGCTCAAGCTCAAGAAGGGCGACCGCGTCGCCCTGATGATGCCCAACTGCCTGCAATACCCCATCGCCACCTTCGGCGTGCTGCGCGCCGGCCTGACCGTGGTCAACGTCAACCCGCTGTACACCGCGCGCGAGCTGAAGCACCAGCTGGTCGATGCCGGCGTCAGCGCGCTGGTGGTGGTGGACAACTTCGGTGACACCGTCCAGCAGGTCATCGCCGACACCCCGGTCAAGCACGTCATCACCACCGGCCTGGGCGACCTGCTCGGCCTCAAGGGCACGATCGTCAATTTCGTGCTCAAGTACGTCAAGAAGATGGTGCCCAACTACCATCTGAAGGGCGCGGTCCGCTTCCGCCAGGCACTCAAGCTCGGCAGCCGCCACACCCTGCCCAAGGTCGAGATCGACCACGACGACGTCGCGTTCCTGCAGTACACCGGCGGCACCACCGGCGTCGCCAAGGGTGCGATGCTGACCAACCGCAACCTGATCGCCAACATGCAGCAGGCCTCGGCCTGGATCGGCGCATCGGGCATCGAGCCTGGCAAGGAGTGGATCATCACTGCTCTGCCGCTGTACCACATCTTCGCGTTGACGGCCAACGGCCTGGTCTTCATGAAGTTCGGCGGCTGCAACCACCTCATCACCAACCCGCGCGACATGAAGGGCTTCGTCAAGGAGCTCAAGTCGGTGCGCTTCACCGCCATCACCGGCGTCAACACCCTGTTCAACGGCCTGCTCAACACCCCGGGCTTCGACACCGTCGACTTCTCTTCGCTGAAGGTGACCCTGGGCGGCGGCATGGCCGTGCAGCGCGCGGTGGCCGAGCGCTGGAAGAAGGTGACCGGGGTGACCCTGGTCGAGGCCTACGGCCTGACCGAGACCTCGCCGGCAGCCTGCATCAACCCGCTGGACCTGAAGGAATACAACGGCGCCATCGGCCTGCCGATCCCGTCCACCGATGCCTGCATCAAGGACGACAACGGCAATGTCCTGGCCATGGGCGAGGTGGGCGAGCTGTGCATCCGCGGCCCGCAGGTGATGAAGGGCTACTGGCAACGCCCCGACGAGACCGCCACCGCCATCGATGCCGACCAGTGGCTGCACACCGGCGACATGGCGAGGATGGACGAACAGGGCTTCTTCTACATCGTCGACCGCAAGAAGGACATGATCCTGGTGTCCGGCTTCAACGTGTACCCGAACGAAGTCGAGGACGTCATCGCGATGATGCCGGGCGTGCTGGAAGTGGCCGCCGTCGGTGTACCGGACGAGAAGTCCGGTGAAGTCGTGAAGGTGGTCATCGTGAAGAAGGACCCGAACCTGACCGCCGAAATGGTCAAGGAACACGCACGGGCCAATCTCACCGGCTACAAGCACCCCCGGATCGTGGAATTCCGCAAGGAACTGCCGAAGACCAACGTGGGCAAGATCCTGCGCCGCGAACTGCGCGATACGCCCGCCCCGTAAGGGTCTGCTCCAGGTTGAATGCTTTCAGGCCCGGGTCGGCAACGACCCGGGCCTTTTCGCATGCGTGGCCACGTGCCCGGTGTAGCATCGCCGCGTGTGTGGACCGTTCGGCCCGCCGGCCACCACTTCTCTCTACGGGCCGCATGCCGAGGACACTTCAATGAGCACCATCGAAAAGCTGCCGACCAGTGGTTCGCCCTACGCCACCATCCGTACGGACGACCGCAACAACGACACCGCCCACTGGCTGTTCATGCATGCCGATGCTGCGACGGGCATCCGCCCGTGCTGCCGCAAGGACATGCTGGACGAAATGTGGAGCTACATGAGCGCCATCACCCGCGGCCCGGCGCAGCGCCACAGCGGGCAGCTGCGCCACTTCGTGCTGGCCTCCGATGCCGCCGCGTACAACCTGGGTGGCGATCTGGACCTGTTCACCCGGCTCATCCGCGAAGGCAACCGCGACCTGCTGCTGACCTACGCCCAGCGCTGCGTGGAAGGTGTACATCACCTGCACACCGGCTTCGGCGGTGACGTGCGCTCGATCGCGCTCATCCAGGGCGATGCGCTGGGCGGCGGCCTGGAAATGGCCCTGGCCTGCCACACCATCGTGGCCGAGGAAGGCTGCGGCATGGGCCTGCCGGAAGTGCTGTTCGGC
Organism: Stenotrophomonas sp. FW305-3-2-15-E-LB1; assembly: GCF_058787375.1. Lineage (NCBI taxonomy): Bacteria > Pseudomonadati > Pseudomonadota > Gammaproteobacteria > Lysobacterales > Lysobacteraceae > Stenotrophomonas > Stenotrophomonas sp. FW305-3-2-15-E-LB1. The sequence continues at coordinate 9,152 of NZ_JBYSZR010000002.1, read as the reverse complement.
CTGTTCCCGGGCATGGGCGCCTATTCCTTCCTGTGCCGCCGGGTGTCGCCGCAGCTGGCCGAGAAGATCATCCTCGATGGCCGCGTCTACAGCGCCGAGGAAATGCATGCACTGGGCGTGGTCGACGTGCTGGTGAAGAAGGGCGAAGGCCGCGCCGCCGTCGAAGACATGATCCGCCAGCAGCAGCGCCTGCCGCAGTCGTACCTGGCCATGAACGCGGCGCGCAACCTGGCGCAGGCGGTCAGCTACGACGAACTGCTGGAAATCACCAAGGTGTGGGTCGACTCCGCGCTGGCCCTGGGTGACCGTTCGCTGCGCACGATGGATCGCCTGGTGAAGGCGCAGACCCGTCGCGCCGGCCTCGACGCGGCCTGATTGCTGTCCTCCCCCTCTGGGTTCAAGCCCGGCTGGCCACCGGGCTTTTTTTCGCGCTCGCGCGACCAAGGCAGTAGATCCACGCCGTGCGTGGATGCCTTGCGTCGCGGACCGCGCGGAATGCAGCCGAGCATGGCCCGGCACTACATGGAACGAAGGCAGTCGAGCACGCTCGACTCTACCGCTCCATGTCGTCGGCGGCACCGCGGGCCCTGCGCTCGGCGCGCGCGTCCAACGCGTGACGCCCTTCCTTGATCGCGCCCTGCAGTACGGCCAGGCGCGCGCGCCACTCGGCCTTGAGCTGCCAATCGGCCATCCGCATCAGTTCGCCGGCGCGGTTGGCGGCGCGCACCAGGCCCAGGTTGCCGGCCACGCCCTTGATCGCGTGGGACTGCTCGCGGAAGGCATCCCAGCGACCGGCCTCGCCCTCGCCTTCGGCCTTGCGCAGGCAGTTGTCGGCATCTTCCAGGCACTGGCGGATGAACTCCCGCTCGAACCCATCGCCCATGCCCAGTGAAGCCAGCTCGTCCAGCACGCCGGTGTCGAGCACGCCATCAAGGTTGGTGGCGGTACGCACGATCGGCGGCGCCGAGGCCTTCAGCTGGGCGTTGTTGGCGATCTCCGCCAGGGTGTCCAGCAGGCGCACGGCCACGACCGGCTTGGCCAGGAACGCGTGCGCGCCGGCCTGCGTGCAGCGCTGGATCGCCTCCGGGGTGACGTCGGCACTGAGCACCAGCACCGGCGTGCGCGGGCCGCCACCGGACTGCATCACCCGCAGCTCCTTCAGCATGTCCAGCCCACTCATGCCTGGCATGTGCAGGTCGACGATGGCCGCGTCGAATTCGCTCTCGGCCAGCGCATCCAGCACCGCCTCGCCCCCATCCACGCAGATCACCTTGTGCCCGGCCTTCTGCAGCAGGCGCTGCAGCACCATGCGATTGGCCTCGTGGTCGTCCGCCACCAGGATCTGCATGCTGCGCACGCGGGCCCGATGGCGCAGGAAGGGGTCGGCGAAGGCGATCACGTTGCCACCCGGGCCCACGTCTTCGCCGGCGGCCACGCTCGGCACCGCACCGGCCACCACCGGCTGCGGCGCCGCGAAGGGCAGTTCAACCCAGAAGTGGCTGCCCTGCGGCGGGTTGTCGAGGTAGCCGATCTCGCCGTCCATGGCCTCGACCAGGCCCTTGGCGATGGTCGTGCCCAGGCCGGTGCCTTCGTGGCGACGGGCCATGCTGACGTCGGCCTGCTCGAACGCTTCGAACAGACGCGGGCGCATCGCCACCGGGACGCCAATGCCGGTATCGATGATGTCGAAGCGCAGGCGCACCGAACCCTGGGTGTCGGCGTGGACGAGGCCCACGCGCACTTCCACCTTGCCGTGGTCGGTGAACTTCACCGCGTTGCCGGCCAGGTTGAGCAGGATCTGCCGCAGGTGACCGACGTCGCCCCGCAGCGTGGCCGGAACGTTCGCAGCCACCTTCACCCGGTAATCGAGATGCTTGGCCTTGGCCTGTGGCAGCAGGATCAGGCCGATCGCCTGGACCACGTCGGCCAGCACGAAATCCTCGGCCACCACGCGCAGCTTGCCGGCCTCGATGGCGGAGATGTCCAGCACCTCCTCGACCAGCGCCAGCAGGCTGCGGGACGAGGCCTGGATGGTGTTCAGGCACTCGCGCTGCTCATCGTCCAGGCGGGTGGTGGCCAACACCTCGGTCATCCCACTCAGGCCGTTGAGCGGGGTGCGGAACTCGTGGCTCATGTTGGCCAGGAAGCGGCTCTTGGCTTCACTGGCGCGGCGCGCCTCGGCCATGGCCTTGGTCAGCTGCTTGAGCAGGGTCGAGAAGTACAGCGGCACTGCGGCCAGCCCCAGCCAGAGGCCGATGGCCAGGCGCAGGTTCTGTTCCCAGTACGGGGTCAGCAGCACGGTGCTGCCGAAGCTGACCATCGCCATCGCCACGGCGACGTAGAGGTAGTTGTTGCCAAAGCGCATGCCATTGCCGACGGTCACCCACATCACCACGATGTAGACCCACGACAGCGGCTCGCCCATCTGGATCATGCCCGCGGCGATCAGCCCGTAGTCGGCCAGCATGCCCAGCACGCGGCGCGGGTCCGAACGCCCGGGCTTCCACAGCAGCCAGCCGAACAGCAGCAGCGACAGCGACAGTCCGGTCAGCACGATGGCCAGCACGCCCACGTACTGGTCGTGCGGCAGATCGTGGCGCGGTGCCGGCAGCAGCACATAGGCCAGGATCAGGCTGATCAGGACGATACGGACGATCTGCTGCCCATGCTCGCTGTCGTGGCGCTGGGACAACCGCAGGCGGGCCCGCGACAGCAGGGATGTCACGCGCCCATCCCCGGCCGCGCCGACGCGGTGGAATGCTCGGCGCAGATCTGTTCCAGCGCTTCGCGGCCACGCAGCAGCGCATCCACGCAGCGCGGGTCGAACAGGCGCCCGCGCTGGGCGTACAGGTACGCAAGGGTTGCCTCGAACGTCCACGCTTCCTTGTAGGGGCGCGGCGAGATCAGGGCATCGAACACATCGGCGACCGCGACGATGCGCGCTTCCAGCGGGATCGCGTCGCCGACCAGGCCATCGGGGTAGCCGCTGCCGTCATAGCGCTCATGGTGGCGCAGCGCGATCAACGCGCCGACCTGGATGAAGCGGTTCTGGCTGCCGCTGAGCAGCTCATGGCCGATGCGCGGATGCCGGCGCATGATCGCCAGCTCCTCGTCGTTGAGCTTGCCGTGCTTGAGCAGCACCGCATCGGGAATGGCGATCTTGCCCATGTCGTGCAGGGGCGCCGCCATCTCGATCAGCTTGACCTCTTCCTCGGGCAGCCCCAGCTGCTCGGCGATCAGCCCGGCCACGCGCGCCATGCGCTCGAGGTAGGCACTGGTGCCGGCATCACGGAACTCGATGGCGCGTGCCAGCCGCGAGAGGGTCTCGCGTTCGCGCTCCTCCACCTCGTGCATGCTGGCCAGCAGCCGCTGTTCCAGCGACAGCGCGCGTTGCTTCACGTTCTCGGCCTGCTGGCGCAGCTGCAACAGGTTGTAGCAGCGCGCCCGCAGCTCGCGCGGGCGGATCGGCTTGACCAGGAAATCGATGACGCCCGCTTCCAGCGCGGCCTGCCGGATCGGCTCGTCGCCGACCACGGTGATCAGGATCACGGGAATATCGCGGTGCTTGGGCAGCCGGCGGAAGCGGCGGGCGAATTCCAGCCCGTCCATCTCCGGCATGCGGTAGTCCAGCAGCAGCAGGTCAACCGGGTACGACTCGCACCAGGCAAGTGCGGTGAGTGGATCCCCAAAGTCGTGCACGCTCAATTCGGGCGCGATGTCTTCAATGACATGGCGCAGCATCGTCCGTGCGGACGTCTGGTCATCGACGATGACGATGTTCAAGGCGTTCTCTGCCTGCCTTCTCGACCACGCTGGAAGATCAGCCAGCGAGGATACCCCGCCGCTGTGCACACTGGCACCCTGCATAGGCACGACTCCCGTCACGAGCGTCCCCGGTTCATGATCGTCGTCACAATGTGAAGTGGGTTCTCCACATCGCCCCTCCCCAACCCCATCAAGCCACAGTGGGTGTCAAGGCCATGCAACAACCATACGCCGAGTAAGCATCGCGTCAATGGCGCCGTCCGGATCCGGAACGGCGCGCACAGTCGGGAGCGGTACTGCGTCTTACTGCTCGGGGCGCATGTACGGGAACAGGAGCACGTCGCGGATCGAGCTGCTGCCGGTCAGCAGCATCACCAGGCGATCCACGCCGATGCCCAGTCCACCGGTCGGGGCCATACCGTACTCCAGCGCACGGATGTAATCGGCGTCGTAGTGCATGGCCTCGTCGTCGCCACCTTCCTTCGCGGCCACCTGGGCCTGGAAGCGCTGCGCCTGGTCTTCCGGATCGTTCAGCTCGGAGAAGCCGTTGGCCAGCTCCTTGCCGTTGACGAACAGCTCGAAGCGGTCGGTGTAGCCCGGATCGTTGTCGTTGGCACGGGCCAGCGGCGAGACTTCCACCGGATGATCGGTGATGAAGGTCGGCTGGATCAGGGTGTGTTCGACGGTCGCTTCGAAGATTTCCAGCAGCAGCTTGCCCCAGCCGTAGGACGGCTTGACGCGGATCTTCAGGCGCTCGCAATGGCGCAGCAGCGCCTCGCGGTCGGTGCAGTCGGCCGCCGAGATTTCCGGATTGTGGTGGCGCACCGCCTCGTCCATGCGCCAGCGGCGGAAGGCCGGGCCCAGGTCGATCTTCGCCCCGCCCCATTCCACTTCGGTGCCGCCGTTGACGGTGGTGGCCACGTCACGGATCACGCCTTCGGTCAGGTCCATGATCTCGTTGTACGTGGCGTAGGCCTCGTACAGCTCCATCATGGTGAACTCCGGGTTGTGGCGGGTGCTGACGCCTTCGTTGCGGAAGTTGCGGTTGATCTCGTACACCCGCTCCAGGCCGCCCACGGTCAGGCGCTTGAGGTACAGCTCCGGCGCCACGCGCAGGTACAGGTCCAGGTCCAGCGCGTTGTGGTGGGTGGTAAACGGCTTGGCCGCTGCGCCGCCGGGGATGTAATGCATCATCGGCGTCTCGACTTCCAGGAAGTCGCGGTTGTCCAGCCACGCGCGCATGGCGCGGATGATCTTGGAGCGCTTGATGAAGACCGCGCGCGATTCCGGGGTCACGATCAGGTCGACGTAACGCTGGCGGTAGCGCTGCTCGACGTCGGCCAGGCCGTGCCACTTATCCGGCAACGGGCGCAGCGACTTGGTCAGCAGGCGGATCGATTCGGCCTTGATCGACAGTTCGCCGGTCTTGGTGCGGGTCAGGGCGCCTTCGACGGCGATGATGTCGCCCACGTCCCAGCCCTTGAAGGCGGTGTAGGCATCGCCCAGCGTGCCGCCCTGCAGGAACAGCTGGATGCGGCCGGACTCGTCCTGGATCTGCGCGAAGCTGGCCTTGCCCATGATGCGCTTGGCCATCAGGCGGCCGGCCATCTTTACCTGGCGGCCGTTGCCTTCCAGGGCCTCGGCGGTCCAGGTGTCGGCATCGGCGAATTCGGCCTGCAGCTGCCCGGCGAAGTCCTCGCGACGGAAGTCGTTCGGGTACGCGATGCCCTGCCCACGCAGCGATTTGAGTTTCTCACGGCGCTCGGCGATCAACTTGTTTTCGTCGACGGGGGGGGTATCGGTAGCTTCGCTCATGGATCTGCGGGAATCGTGTAGTGAGGGGGGAGGTTGCGCCCGGCACAGCCGGTTGCCCAGCATACCAAAACCGCCCTGCCCCGGCCCCGCCGCAGCCGGTAGCGCCGGGCCATGCCCGGCGTTCAGTCGCCCAGAATCCGCCGGGCGTGGCCCGGCGCTACCTCAGGCGTTCCCGGGGAACGCCTGCCGCAGTTCTTCCACCAGCACCCGCTGGTTCTCCGAGTAGTCCACCGGCACCGACACCAGGTGCACCCCACCCTCGTTGAAGGCCGCTTCCAGGGTCGGGATGAACTGCTCGATGGCCGTCACCTCATGGCCCTTGCAGCCGTAGGCCTCGGCGTATTTCACGAAATCCGGGTTGCTGAAGGTCATGCCATAGTCGGTGAAGCCATCCACCGCCTGCTTCCAGCGGATCATGCCGTAGGCGCCGTCGTTGAGGATCAGCACCACCAGGTTCAGGCCCAGCCGGCGCGCCGTCTCCAGCTCCTGGCTGTTCATCATGAAGCCGCCATCGCCGCAGACCGCCAGCACCCGCCGCTGCGGATACAGGATCGAGGCCATGATCGCCGACGGCAGGCCCGCCCCCATCGTCGCCAGGGCGTTGTCCAGCAGCAGCGTATTGGCCACCTGGGTGCGGTAATTGCGCGCAAACCAGATCTTGTACATGCCGTTGTCCAGCGCCACGATGCCGTCCGGCGGCATCACCTGGCGCACGTCATGCACCAGCCGCTGCGGGGTGAACCCGTCCTCCTCGGCACGATCAGCGAGGTGCTCCAGGATGGTCGCGCGCAGCGGCAGCAGCGCATCGGCGTTGGCCACGGCACCTTCGATGCGGTCGCCGAGCTGGGTCAGCGAACGGCCGATGTCGCCGATCACTTCCACCTGCGGGAAATACACCTGCTCCACCGCCGCCTGCGAATAACCGATATGGATGACCGTCGGGCCGCCCGGGCGCATCACGAACGGCGGCTTCTCGGTCACTTCGTGGCCGATGGTCACGATCACGTCGGCCTGGTCGATGGCCATGTGCACGTAGTCGCGCTCGGTCAGCGCTGCGGTGCCCATGTACAGGCCCGAGCCACCGGCCACCGCGCCCTTGCCCATCTGCGTGGTGAAGAACGGAATGCCGGCGCGCTGCACGAAGGCCGACAGCGCCTCGCTGGGCTGCGGCCGCGACGCCGCCGAAGCGATCATCAGCAGCGGCCGCTTTGCGGTACGGATGATCTCCGCCGCGCGGTCCAGCGCTTCCGGACTGGCAATCGGCCGGTCCACCGCATGGGTGGGAATCAGCGCCACACCCTCGACTTCGGTGGCGGCGATGTCCTCGGGCAGCTCCAGCAGCACCGGGCCGGGGCGCTCCTCCTGGGCCACGCGGAAGGCCTCGCGGACGATGGTCGGAATGGTCCGGGCCGAGACGATCTGCCGGGCCAGCTTGGTCAGCGGCTTCATCGTGCTGACGATGTCCACGATCTGGAAACGCGCCTGCTTGCTGGCGACGATGCCCTTCTGGCCGGTGATCATGATGACCGGCCACGCCCCCAGCAGCGCATAGGCCGCGCCAGTGGTGAAGTTGAGCGCGCCGGGGCCGAGGGTGGCCAGGCACACGCCCGGCTTGCCGGTCAGGCGGCCGTACGTGGCCGCCATGAACACCGCCGCCTGCTCGTGGCGGGTGATGACCAGCTCGATGCTGGAATGGCGCAGCGACTCGACCACGTCGAGGTTTTCTTCGCCGGGAATACCGAAAATGCGCTCGACGCCTTCGTTCTCAAGTGCGGCGACAAGCAGATCTGAACCCTTTGACATTGGAATGCCGTCCTTTTCGCTGGACTGATGGTGGATCGTTGCAGGAAGGATGGAAGCCGCGCGTCAACGCTTGTCGAACCAGACCGTCTGCGCGTTGACGAATTCGCGGATGCCGAAGTGCGAGAGCTCGCGGCCGAAGCCGCTCTTCTTCACGCCACCGATTGGTACGCGCGGGTCAGAGGCCGAGAAACCGTTGACGAACACGCCGCCGGTCTGCAGGCGGCGCGCCAGCTGCATGGCCCGTTCACGGTTGCCGGTCCACAGGTTGCCGCTCAAGCCGAACTCGCTCTGGTTGGCCAGCTCCACCGCGTGGTCGGCGTCACGTGCGCGGGTGATGGAGGCAACCGGCCCGAACGTCTCGGTATCGAAGGCCTGCATGCCCGGCTCCACGCCGGCCAGCACGGTCGGCGCGTAGAAGCTGCCCGGGCGGTCCAGCTGGTGACCGCCGACCAGCAGCTGCGCACCGGCATCGACCGACGCACGCACCTGCGCATCCAGCTGTTCCAGCAGGTCTTGCCGGGCCATCGGGCCGATGCGGTTACCGGCTTCGCGGCCATCACCAATCGTCAGGGCCTGCACCTTCTGGCAGAACTGCGCCACGAAACGGTCGTACACCGCCGCTTCGACGATGATGCGCTTGCCGGCAATGCAGACCTGCCCGGTGTTCTGGAAGCGCGAAGCGACGGCCGCGTCGACGGCAGCATCGAGATCGGCGTCTGCCAGCACGATGAACGGATCAGAGCCGCCCAGTTCCAGCACCACCTTCTTCAGCGCCTGCCCGGCCTGGGCGGCAATGCTGCGGCCCGCGGCCACGCTGCCGGTGAGGGTGACCGCGGCGATGCGGTCATCGGCGATGGCCGCACTGGTGCCTTCGCGGCTGATGTTGGCCGCAATGAAGGTGCCGTCCGGCAGCCCAGCCTCGCGCCAGGCGGCATCGAGCAGCTGCGCCGTGCCGACGATGTTCTCGGCGGGCTTCAGCAGGAAGCCGTTGCCGCCCATCAGGATCGGCACGGCCGCCCGCATCACCTGCCAGTACGGGAAGTTCCACGGCATGATGCCCAGCACCACACCCAGCGGCAGGTAGGACACGTAGGCCTTGTCGTTGGCCACCTGGGTGGGTTCGTCGCGCAGGAACTGCGCACCGTTTTCGGCGTACCAGTCGCACAGCAGCGCGCATTTTTCGATTTCGGCCAGCGATTCGGCGTGGACCTTGCCCATTTCGGCGGTGGCCAGTGCGGCCAGCGGCTCGCGGTCGCGGCGCAGGACGGCCGCCATCGCGCGCAGCACGGCAGCGCGCGCCTCCAGCGGGTGGGTGCTCCAGGCGGCAAAGCCTGCCTGGCCACGCTGCAGGAGGGTTTCAAGTTCGGCGGCGGTGGCGAAGGGATGGCTGGCGATCTGCTGGCCGGTGGCCGGATCGCGGGAGATGGCGGTGGTGGGGGCAGTGGACATGCAGGTCTCCTGTTGTCTCGAGAACGGGCGGGCAGCCCGCCTCCTGCACAGGAATGTGGACCTGTTCGATGGCAGCAACAAGGCGTCTGCTTATCCTGTGACCTGCAGTTACCTGTATAGGGAGGGGGGTCATGGCAGGGCTGCGCCCTGCACCCGCTCAATGCAACGTCAACGTCAACGTCAAATGCGTGCATTCCGTGGGTTGGCGGGGCGGGTCCGGTTGAGGGGGACGCTGTAAACCCGTCCATGGGGGCTTGGTCGCGCCATCCATGGCGCTCACACCCCCTCAACCGGACCCACCCCGCCTTCGACAGTTTCCC